>NZ_PUJV01000012.1:0-141772 GCF_011189495.1 Photorhabdus stackebrandtii | reverse complement strand
CTCAACAGGCCAATGCCGGCGGTCGAGCCCACAGCGGCCGTGACATTCAAGTTACCGTCAGGTCTGGTTGCTTCAGTTCGATCCCGCGCATTGGCAGAAGGCACGACAATCAGCAATCTGGTTGCCCGGAAACCTGTCGGCTGGGCAATGTCTTGCTCACCGGATTCAGCGTTAACCAAAAAGGCGCTCAAAATGGCTTATGAATCAAGAGGAAAACCACAGGGTGTTCTGTTTCATAGTGATCAAGGCAGTCATTATACCAGTAAAGCGTTCAGGAAATTATTGAGTCATTACCCGATCAAGCAAAGCCTGAGCCGTCGGGGGAACTGTTGGGATAATGCGCCAATGGAGCGTCTCTTCAGGAGTCTGAAGAGTGAATGGCTCCCATTGACAGGGTATCGAAATGCGGAGGAAGCCACGCGCTCCATCATCAGTTATATAACGGGCTATTACAGCCAACTTCGTCCCCATTGGTATAACAATGGGTTGACTCCGAATGAATCAGAAAATTTATTTTGGAAAAACTTTCAGGCGGTGACCCATTTTCGTTGACCACAACATGTCTTCGGAATACCCTTTTGACCAATTGGGGCGTTTATGCTCGAGCCACTCAATGGCGATGGATTCAAAACTATTGCTGACCGCAAACGCTTTGGCTGCCTTTTCAGCTTTCTTTTCTTCTATCGGATCATTGCCCCCTACAGGATTCGACAATAACAATTAATATATTGTTTTTAAAAAATTTTATTTAGTTCAATTATCGACTATACCCCCTGTAATACCCCCATATTATTTTGCCTCTGTTTGTCCGAATTCTTTTAGGTTGTCACTGTGGAGAGTAGGGTTTTCATTGCAAAAATATCATTAATAAAACGAATGTTGCTAAAATTGAAATGATAGTTTCAAGGCGGTCTATCTGTTATTTTATTAATATAGTGGCTCACCAGATTTCATTATGACCAAATTACAACCATCGAGATAACGGTGAATGCTCAGCCAAATATTTATCTAAAGATTCATCATTAAGGATTTTAGCCTTAAATAATGGTTTATTTATTTCATTTAAAACCTTAAGATCCTCATGGCAACCTGTATTTTCAAAAAAAATAGCAATGCTTTATCGATAAATTTAATTTCTCCGGAGTTTTTAGCATCAACAATCAAATGTACAATTTTAGTTTTAATTTCTTTACTTTTAAAATAGTAATTATTTTTGTGTAAGTGCTCTTTAGCGTAGAAATCATCTAATTCTTTAGATAAATATTCAAGATTTAAGTAAAAATAGTTATTCATTTCATAATCCAATTATTTAATAATAAGTATGATTAAAATATTAATTGTAATAATTAACGAAAAATTGATAACCAAATGACCCCGCAAGAAAAGAATATCCTGATACAAATTTCCAGTTCAGCTTAAATATATACCAAGAATTCCAAATACTTCTAAACCTTCTTACATTATCTAATTTTTTAAATAGAACACCTCTTTCATAATCAGATAGATATGAATATATTATTTTTTCCTTTATGTTTTTTTTCAGTTTTAGAAAAATTAGATTTATAATTAATGGAAACAAGTTTATCAAAAAAGAACATCAAGCTAAGTAAGAAAGCAATCATTTGAGCGAATTTATTTGGAATTCCCCAACATCCTATACCAGCTAATAATGACCACTCCGCAATAGAATAATGTTGTAATTTTTTCCACCATTGATTCATATCCCTAGAGTAATTTTTTATCCCTCGTTTTATTTCTGAAAATTCTGGCGATCTCTGACAGCGTTTCAAAATACACTCCTTGATAATTTATTTTTGAAAAATAACTCAGTGAAAACATATTGCCATGAAAATAAAATTAACAACTATAAATATTATTTATCCTCATGGCTTATTTCATTGAAACCAAACTATTTAATAGAAACTTTGCGAGCCTTACGCTCAATAGGCTGACCATCATATGAGTCAAAATAACGGCTAGGCCAGATTTCTGAAGGGTGTATTCCGAGATAATTCGCAATAATCCATTAACCTTTTGGCCAAGGCCTGCTGAGAGTATTGGCTAATGTTGATGAACTTAATCCTGCTTGGCGGGAGACAGCCGCTAAGGTAGTACCACGCTTACGTAGTGCAGCAATAATATCAGCTTGATGCCAATCTTTTTTAATATCAATCATTCCTGCTACCCCTTCCATTAATTAATATTGATGGTGGCGATTCAGACAGGGGTCGCGGACCGGAGATCAACCATTCCGGCAAGGCAATGCCTTCCCTGCCTGAACCACCATTGAAAAGGCGATAACAGGCACACTGGTAGAAATTTCCTACCAGTGGGTTGATCATTCAAGGCCGCGACGCCTTGACCATTGGATTGTGCCAATGGCGGAGTTACTTTAACTGATTGTTTTATCTAACTCAATAACTGAACTGCTAAGTTGAACGACTATAAACCCGCTCAACATAACGCCCGCGACCATCGCCATGCCCCAAATCCATTGAAACCAATGCCCTTGCCTCCTGACGACTAAAACCATTCTGCTGGTAAAACGCCAGTGCATCCTGCGCCCACGCATAGCGCAAACTATGAGGAGAATGACAACCTTTTAACCCAATCCTTGTAGTATGTGTCCGCCAATAGTTCATGGCCTGCCTGAGATCTGGCTTATCAATCAATCTACCGCCTCTCTGCCCAGCCACAGCAACGGCCTGTTCTACAGCCTCTTTCACCGCCGCAACATCCAATACACGGGTTTGCCTTGGTCGACCGCCTTTTGTACCGAAAACAACATGCAATTTTGGCTCTGGTTGTTCTAATTGTTTTCGCCAGCTTTTCAATGACGCACTACACTGCACCGCTTCCTGAGAACGTAACCCCATCAATCGGGCAAGTTTCAGTGTGGCCGCAAATCCGGCATCACGTTCCAGTGCCTTCTGATAAACAACCTGAAACGTGGCATCAGGGATCGCCTGCTTTGTTCCCGCGCGACTGGCTCCACTTAATCCCAATGCCTGATTACTCAAACGCGGAGAAGTTTCCAGTTTCTCCCTGCCTGCCATGCGGAAGATATTACGCAGCGCAGACATCTCATTTTGCACCGTTCGTTTAGCAACGCCTTGAGATAAACGGGCATCAACATAATGTTCTACATGCTTGACTTTCAAATGGCTGAGACTTTTAACCTGAATATTCAGACTCAATAACAACGCGCCTAAACGCCCCGCAATCCGAATGCGGTCATGGCAGGTTTTATGGCTGCCACCACCCTGACGGGCAAAAAACTTTAATTCCTTAATCAATCGACTCATCCGTTTCTCCTTACTTAACCTTTCAACATGCGATCTCTGGCGCGCGACAGTGCGGACAAAGCAGGAAATACCGGCTTTGCCCCCTGACGAATATCTGTGCACCAGAGTGAACGCGTGTTGAGGTATTGCGGGGTATCGGTTGAGTACGCGGTACTGCCGCCTGTATTGACAGGTCATCCCCACCGACTAAAAGCCAGCCTCGATATCGTCAGGTTCTCCTTTTGATGATTTTTCAATCTATAAAATGCAGTGTCAGACGCACTGTGTGGTTAAGCAGGCGTGAGCCTGTCATGGTCAGGATGTTCTTTTGCCGCGGCGTCACTTTCAGCAGTAAACCGGCAAAAAGTGACGCCTTAAATCCGCAAATGGTTAGCAACAATCGTGCGAACGTTGAAATGCCAACAGGCACAGCAAACGCCGCAAAGTGAAGTGTCAAACAGTAGTTATGAGTTGATTATTTGGATGCAGAAAAGTTATCTGCTGAATATTTCAAACAAAAATCGTAACAGTATGAATGTGGTGTGTAAGAATAATTTTATGGTATAGCGTGAGCTGCATGATTTAACGTTCAATGCGCTTAGTTGATAGTATAAAAATGCTCTTTTGGAGTATTTTTTAGTTTAAAAAACCTTCATTGTTAGACAAGGGGTTTATGTCTGACAATATCTGCTTCCAAAGGTGCGCAGATGTACCGCAATACTTGCTCTCCCTTGCAGGCTACGGGAGTTTTACTTCGCCACCCGAAGGCGATCCTGACAGGCGATGGATCATTGTTGTAGAAAAAGATATTAGCGGTTAGGCATAGAAGAGTCAAACCATTGACTGCGTCTGCCATCCTTATTTTCTCCTGAATTTTCGTGCATATTCCACTATTTTCTAAATATTTTTCCAAAACCAGACGAGAATCCCATCTGATTGGTTTACTTAGCATTAGTAAGCCAGTGAGTCGCTTTAACGCTCCCATCAGACATTCTTATTAAATCCAATGTTGGTAATTTAGTGAGATTAATTTGTCTATTTTTTAGATCATCAAACGATATTTTTTTCACATCTTGATATCTTCTTTCTATAAATCTACTTAGATTCGCATGCACAAGCTGAGGCTTATCCTTCCAAATTTCTTCTGTTATATGCATGATATTTATATCGTATTCTGTATTTATGGTTAAATCTCGCAAATGAGAATTCCGGATACTACTTTCATTAAAATGCTGTGGGTGACCATCATACTCCATTCCCCAAATTGCAATTATCGCGGAATCATCATTTGTAGAATTGACAATGTGCAACTCAATAGCTAAATCAATATGCCAGTAATCTTGCTGTTTTCTACCTTTTGTATTTAAATACAACGGTTTTATTAGTCTGTATTGAGGATATATATACACTATTTTCTCATCATCAATCATCGCTGAAAAACATACACTTTGTGGTTTTTCAGTGTAACTAAAAATCTCTATGCCCCTAAATTTATCGATTATCTTGGATATCATTAAAGCTTCTGGATATGAGCACCTTCCGGCACTTAGTAAACCAACGGCAACACTTTTTTGAATTCCTTTCTTAACTAATCTTTTCACGGCTTTTTTCTTATTTTTTGAAAGAGTAAAGTAGAAACAACGCACAAATTCTTCAGTCATACATATGTCTCCTAATTTTTCAGAGGTTATTCTAACCGTAATTTCCTCATGAACCCAATGAATTGGTACTGTGGTAAAATTTCCGCTTTTTATTATTGGTGAGAAATGATTAAAGTTGATGTGGTTTTAAATATGTGTCATGACTTCACTTTATCAGTGTTGTTAATGGGATAACAGTTACCTGACAAAGGAGGAAAATATGCGATAGCGAAGATTCTCTTAGAACCATCCCATTAGCGGCTACCAATTAAGATGCCGCTAATGTTACGAAAGGAATTATCTATGTTTTAACATACGTTTCTAATAACGATCTAAAAAGTAAGTCTGTCATATCCTTTTCATGTTTAGTGTCTATCACTACTAATCCTGTTCGAGATATTTTTACTTTTCCTGGATAATTAGGACTTATCATAAAAAGGTGAACTTTATCTACTCGTGATGTATTTTTATCGGAAAATGACTTCTCATAATAGTAACGTAAATCTTTACTACTTGAGACCTGCATTTTAGCTAATGCGTATTCATTAATTTTTATTTGAGATAATTCAATTTGGGTCAATTCTAGAGGAGTTAACTTTGATATTGATTCAACCCAAACCATAGGTTCAATATTAATCTCCTCCAAACTAACTCCTAAACCTAAAACTTTTACTAAGTTTATTGCAAATGGTTTTAAAGTTCTTGGTGGATTAATTATAGCAATCACAGGAAGAGTATTTTCATTAATATAAAATTCTACAATTCTGTATTCAACTCGCTCAAAAGTTGTTGTTTCTCCATACAATGATGGAATAACTTCTTCAAATGTTAATTTTTCAACGAATTTACCAACCAATTCACCACTTCTAACCTTATTAAAAATAAAACCTTTTCCTTTTTCATCTGAATAAGAAGATGATTTTAATTTACTAACCATGTCTGTGATTGATAAGGAAACATTAAGCAACATCCACTTTATTTTCTTCATTTTCGCTTCCTCCAGACATGCTATACTGTGTTGAGTTGTATGCTTTTTCAGCAGAGTTTTCAATTAATTTTCCAAGTTGTTTTTTTTCTAGTTCATTAGCACTTCTGGTTGTTACATTAAACTTACCTTTATTAAAGTTATTTATACCTTTTATATTATAAGCAAAGTCCATACATTTTTCTGGATTTTTAAAAAATGCCTCTAAAATAATTTTATCTCCATTACCAGATGAGGGAACGCTAGACCATGAAACTTTACTTATATAATAGCCCTTTTTGTGAAGATCAGAAAAGATTGAAGATGAGTTAACCGACTCTCCTTTTAAAACAGCTTTTCTAACATATCCTGCATCAATTTTTTCATCATCTTCCTCATCATTAACAGGTTGATTTATAAGCCTATTAACTTCAATATTATTCACATCTTCAACCTCGTAACCTTCTAATCCATGCATTAGATCATGAAAGAACTGGCTACGTAAATTAGGACTTGTCACTACTTCTAAACTTATTTCAAACTGAGGGATTTCTACATTCTTAATTTCTGCCAGATGTGTGCCTATCAATTTTACTAATTCTTTTGACTTCGAATTTTGTGGCATTCTTATATCTATTTTTCCATCATTTATAGTGAAGTCGAGCTTTACACTTTTTTTATCAATTTGTCTGAGTTCTGTACGTGATAAATCGATATCATCGTAATGTAATTCAACAGAGAGTTCACCATTTTTCTTCGTAGTCACTTTAAATACTTCTGATTTAGTTTTTGGATAATGATCTTTCATTTTTTTTATAGCATCCTTTACTTCCTGCTGATTCGTTGAAGTAGTAAGAGATACTTTAGTAACACTTTCTTTAGGGTCGTATGTTTGTACTTTATTTTTTATTTCCTGTAAATCTAGAAATCCATGAGGTAATTTACATACCTCTTCAATTAACTCCTCCTTATTAAGTGATTCAGAAATAATAATGCCTTTTCTCAGAAGAATATCTTGTAACATAGCAGTAGTAATACGTTTATGGTGCAATGCATCATAAATATTTTTCTCAGTAGCAAAGTATAGATTGTTATTACTTTTCATTATCTAATTCCCATTCCAATTTCTTCTAGATTAAAATTAACAATAGTTTTTTCACTAATTTCCATTGTAATCTTATCAAAAAAACTCTTTTGTTCGCCAAGCAACCAAAAAGAACTATATTTCTTTTTTGCGTTAATAAAATTCTGTGGTGATTCACAATGAGGATGCGCATGAATTAATCTGATTTTTATATTTTTATTTTCAGTTAATATCTGGAAGTTGGACAGCATATCAAAAAAATAAACGAACTCATCAACACTGCTGCCTACTTGATTATAATATATAACATACCCTTCATCACGATGCTCATTATCATAGTTAAATCCTTCATGTTTTATAATGAGATATGGCGATGTGAGAGCCTCAATTGTAGCAGGTGTTGATTTAGTTAGAGGGTGTTTTAATCGGGTTAACGACATATCAGGGTAGTAGAAACAGTATTTATCTGGGTGGGGTAGATTTCCCTCACCAATTAGATATTTAATATCAAATGCAATGTTAATGATGTCATATATTTTAAATGGATCCAATAAGTATATTTTTTGTCCACTAGGTAAAGTTAATTTGGACATATCTACTTGTTTCATTATTACATCATAAAAATTAGCATCATAAAGCTGATCGTGATTGTAAATAAATAACAGCCCCCTTACATCAAAACCTAATGAATCGTCTTCAAGATATTTTTTACGCCATTCTTCGTTAGAGTTAGCACATTCAACAGCTAATGAGAGAGAGCACAAAGCTGACTCAACAGTGCCTTTTTTGATTGAGTTTCTACCGTAACTTTTGAGGTCAGTATTTAGGTATACAACCTCTTCTTCATAAGGATTGGTGTAGTAAAATACTACATCGCTTGGATGCGTATCTTTTCCGTGTGCTTCGGTTTCGCAAGGCCAGTTCATGTCTTCTCGTAGTGCTCTTTTCCATTTGAAGACTGTAAAAACTTTTTGTGTTATTAGATTAGCTACTCGTTGAATTGCTGCTGTCTCACCACCAGCCATAAGATTCTCCTTAATTTGTTCAACCCATTATTAAATACAAAGAAATAACAAAAATGCACAGAATGCTCATATCAAAAATTAAGCTTATACTTACTTTTATGCATATGTCTACTCTTGCGTTAATTTGCATAAATTTGAATGAGATATCCAGCAACTCAGTCCAACATACAGTCTTATCCCGATGAGAATTTCTAAACATTATGCTCCTAAATGAAAACCTTCCCATTTAGTTGACAAACACAAAGGATCACAACTGTACTCAACGATGGTTTAAATTGTGAAATACAGAATATTCCCCTAATATTATTAATTCCATCCAGCATCTGAATAAAAATACATCTACTGTACAAAATATTATGCCAAATAGAGACAATTGAAATTATAACAGTCTGAATAGCTAAAATATGCGTACTGCATATGATGCCAAACTGATTACCAACCAGAAAAAGTTTCTTGCTTAATAAGACTATAATTATTTTGGAGTTATGACACTGACGCGCTGCGCTTGTCTTCTCTGATGTGTCTGGCTAATACATTAACCAGACACATCAGAGAGTCTTAAAAACACAATACCCGCCAGAAAAATCCTTTTTATTTAACCCCCTCCCTGTTAAAGAATTAGGAATAAAACTGTTCACCCTGTTCACCTCTAAATATTTTTATTTAAATTCATATTGTTAAAGGGTGATGAGTTGGAATCAGACTCATCACAACTCTTCACCCAACCCTTCACCGTCAAACCAGAAAAAGGTGAACAAGGGTGAAGACTTGTGAACAGTTTTAAAATAACTATTCACCCCATAATGCATTGATATATCTGATTTAAATTACAGGATGAATAGTGGTGAACACTTTTTTATATTTTTAGGAAATCTTTATCAGAGGTGAAAAAAATTATTCTTCTGGCAGGTTATCCCTTGTCAGTTTCGGCAGCCATTCGATGGCCGTATCGATATTCAGACTCAGATTGCTGCGAATGCCCTGTTTGCTTTTCTTACGCAAGTAATGCTGGTTGTACTCTGCCAGTGCGCCGGGCATATCCATACCGAATCGGGTCACAGAAACCGGTTTATTCAGGTTGTTGCCTTTCATATAGGCAAGGTAGGTGTGATAAAGATATTTACGGGGATTGAACGGCACAATTTCCGCATTGCCGATTAACAGACCATCGGCTTCATTGGAAGCCACCAAATAACCGCAAAAATCCACCAGTGGATCTATACCGCGTTTAATATCCAGTGCTTCTTCGGATTTTTGTTGCTCTGCCAGTAAACGCCTTGCAGTTTGTGGATCAGCAAACCGATGAAGCAGTTGCCGGATAATGATAGGCAGTTCTGCCGCGATTTTGTCCCGCAGAAGCGGATCGCGTTCGTTTTCCGGCACGACTTCGGAGAAGTTGAAAATCACCCGACGCCGCGACACTCCGCCACTGCGATCACTGAAGCTCATGGCGTTATTGTTCACCGCCAGTACCACAGCAGGAATACGGGTTGAATAAGGCTGTTTGTGCTTCGGATCAATAGCAACTTAATCCCCGCCTGTAATGGCCTTGATGCCGGAACCATCGCCTACATAGCGGGTCTGGTCGGGCAGGATAATCAACGAATACCCGACAATCAGCGCTCGCTCCCGTGGGTTTTCCAGTGCGGCCATACTGGCAGAAACGGTATTCCCTTTGCCTGCCAGCATCATGCAGATTTCAGCAAAGATGCTTTTGCCACTTCCTCCGGCACCGGTGACTTCCAGAAATAACTGCCAGTCATAACGATTCGCCAGCACCATAAACAGTGCGGCTAGTACTCTTTCTGCTTTATTTTCACAGTGTGCAGTTGCTCGGCTGAGCCAATTCCAGAATCGGGGGGAATGGCTTTGCAGGGTTTCCCCCGAAACGGGGGAATTGAATTCAACATCATTCGCGAGCAATAACCAGTCATGTTTGTGATGAGGCCGGAACTGGCCGATTTTCAAATCAAACACGCCATTACGGAACCCGATTAAATGGCGCTCTGGCGAGTTCATCATAGGAAGCTGTAATTTCAGTGCATCCACGGCAGCGCTGATACCGTGCGGTGAGTACGGCATTTTTTCTTCCATAAAAGCCGCCACCATTTCCCGCTGTAAATCGCGGTTACTGACCGGACACCAGATAATACCACCATAGTGATGAACGGTTTCCGAAGCGCCATCCAATGCCAAATCACCGTCATAACGTGCCAGTAACACTTCTCCTCGCTGACTGGCTCCCATCTGACATAATGTTAGTTTTGACGATTCGGCATCATTGGGCTGAATCGCAGCTTTTTTCGCTATAGGTGCCGGTTGATAAAGCCCTTGAGCAAACGCCAGCTTTGCCGTTTCTACACCGTGTTGTTGGCGATAATCATCCCAATCGGCTTTATGTTCTGTCGGTGGTAACGTGATCCAGCCATTCACTGCAATAGCCGCTTTTTCTGCCGAAATTTTGCCGGTATTCACTTTCGGTTTACCGTTTTTATCCAACTCATCGGGATAATGCCAATCGTTATCTGCGGCAATAATGATTTTTGTGTCCGGCCAGCGTTCCCTGACTAATTGAGCAACGAAGAACAGATTGCCTGCGTCCAGTGCTGCCAGAACAGCGCCGTTACAGAGTTGGTTAACAGTGAGTGCCGTGGCGTAACCTTCGGTAATGATGACGGTATCAGGGTTCTCTTCCAGCGTTGATAAAGGAATAAACGCGCCTTTCTTCTGGCTGCCGGTGAGTAATTTTTTCTCACCATCCGGTTTGATGAGCTGCGCGCCTGTTACTTTTTTGTCCAGTGTTGCGAGTCGCAACACTGTCGAATTATCGGCCAACAATCTCTGATTAGGGCAATGCAGCCCTTTTGCAGTCAAATAGGGAGAATGTCCAGCAACTGTCTGCGACATCAGAGCTGCCACTCTTTCAGCTATAGGTTGTGTTGTTTGAATGGTTTTTCTGGCTGGTTTGGGTTCGGGCAAAGGTAATGCCAGTACGTTCGCAACGATTTTCGCCGCCTCAGTAATAGAAATTCCTTTGGTTCTTGCCACCAAATCCAGCCCATCTCCGTAGTTCGGCATGTCACACTGGCGACAATACCAGTTGCCATGATGGTGATCATCAATAAAGTGAAAACGGTCAGTGCCGCCACAAATCGGGCAGGCACCATGCTTGTCTTTTGCCGGAATATCAATACCACAGGCAGGCAGCAGATTTTCCCAATGATACATGGCGGATTTTTTCACGGTCTGGATCAGATCGAGCGGTTTTTGGCTACGGGTTTTATCTGAATGTGTAAATTTAGGGTGAGTTTGGGTATGCTGTATATCAGCCATCATCGTTACCTCGTATAACGGTTGTTGGTCAGACGCCTCAGTTGTGTTCGTCGCACACTGGGGCGTTGCTTTTTTATATTCTGTTTCTTATGTTCTTTTCTGTGCTATGCCGCCCGTGATCCTGCGATACGCTGCGCAATCCAGTGATCAATTTCTGATTCAATAAACGCGATGGAACGGGTGCCGAGTTTAATTTGTTTCGGGAATGCCCCATCGCTAATCAGTTTGTAGATCCACGCCTTGCTATAACCCGTTCTACGCTGAACTTCGGGCAAACGAATAAGATTTTCTTTCGGTGCTATCATTGTCATATTCTTTATCTCCTGTTACCGAGTCCTTGAGCGCTCATCGTGGACGTTGTTTGATGACAGGCGGATTATTTAAAAAGCAAGATTAAATGAACAGCGTTAATTGTTTACTCCATTTGTAAAATTTATCGGTTTATAGGGAGTATCAGCCCCCCAATTGTATGCTGTATGAAAATCAGTCACTGTTGGAGCCTCCAACACAGTCAACATCCATCATCCATGTTCTGTATAAAAAAATAACTTTGTTGGCACTGCCAACACAGAATAAAAAATCACCACACATCTTAAGTTGTATGAAAAACAGGCTCTTGTGCCCCGGGCACAGGTGTGTGAAAAATCATCGCCTCTTTATGCCCTTTTGCCAAATTTTCCAATTAGCACATTTTCACCGCGTTCCAGCATCTCCATATGATCCGCATACCATTGCAGCATTTCTCTGCGACCTTCCAGATATTGGGCGTGGTTGTAGGTTCCCCGGATGCTGTTCTTATCAACATGGGCAAGCTGAGTTTCAATCCATGCGGTGTTATAGCCTTGTTCATGCAGGATAGTACTTATGGTATGGCGGAAGCCGTGGCCGGTTGCCCTGCCATCATAGCCAATGCGTTTAATAACCTGATTAATGGCGGCCTCGCTCATCGGTTTACCCGCATCATTGCGGCCGGGGAAAACGTATTTTCCACGCCCTGTAATAGAGTGCAGTTTGATAAGAATGGCTTTAACCTGATTAGATAGCGGAACGATGTGAGGGCGGCGCATTTTCATTCGCTCAGCAGGTATCTGCCAGATATCCTTATCGAAATCGAATTCAGTCCATTCTGATTCTCTTAATTCGATGGTACGCACACCAGTAAGCATCAATAAACGTGTCGCGGACTGAGTCACTTCGCTTCCGCTATAGCCCGCCAAGGCGATGAGGAATTCATTCATTTGGTCGGCTAAAAGATGTGGAAAGTGTTTTTGCTTCGGTGCTTTAAGTGCGCTGGCAAGATCAGTAACGGGATTGAACTCAGCCCGCCCTGTAATAACGGCATAGGTGAAAATTTGCCGACAGGCCTGTCTGGTTTTTTTCAATTTATCCAAAACACCGCGTTGCTCCATTTTTCGGAGAACAGCCAACATTTCGGCGGGTTTAATCTCGGTAACAGCACGTTTACCAATATACGGGAAGATATCTTTTTTCAAATATTCCAGAATGTCTTCGGCATATCCTTTTGACCAATTAGGGCGTTTATGCTCGTGCCACTCAATAGCTATGGATTCAAAACTATTGCTGACCACAAAAGCTTTAGCGATTTTTTCAGCTTTCTTTTCCTCTATCGGATCATGACCATCCGATAGCGTCCGCCGGGCTTCGTTTCTCTTGGTTCTTGCTTCTGCGAGGGAGATATCAGGATATACCCCTAATGCGAGTAATTTTTCTTTGCCTACGATCCGGTACTTCAACCGCCAATAGCGAGCTCCATTAGGGTTAACCAATAGGTATAGTCCGCCACCATCTGCAAGTTTATAAGGTTTTTCTTTCGGCTTTGCAGTGTCCACCTGTCGGGCTGTTAGCTTCATCTGGGGGTATCTCACTTCATTGAACCTGAACGTACCCCTAAATATACCCCCATAAGATCGTGGATTTCAACCTACCTGACTGGACTACAGAAGAACGAAAAAAGGCTAACAATGCGTATTTAGTGGGGTTTTGTGGACTTCGAAAGACGTTAAGATATTAAAGGATGGCACGCCCTACAGGATTCGAACCTGTGACCTACGGCTTAGAAGGCCGTTGCTCTATCCAGCTGAGCTAAGGGCGCATTTTGGGAGATGAGCTGTATCTATAATGCTTTGACGCGGGTGAGATTATACGGGGACAAGCCTTTGAGTCAATGGCTTTTCTGCTTATAAATCTCATTTGTCTATTTTCTGATTATCAATAAAACTGACAGCACGCTCATGTTCTGACAAAATAGGCGGTATCCCAATGTTTGATTTATGGATTTATTAGTACATGTCAGCAAAAATTATTGACGGGAAAACGATTGCGCAGACAATCAGAAGAGAAGTCGCAGAACGTGTTCAACAACGTGTCGCAGCGGGAAAACGTGCTCCCGGTCTTGCCGTTGTTTTAGTAGGGGAAAATCCCGCTTCTCAGATTTATGTCGCAAGCAAACGCCGTGCCTGCGAAGAAGTCGGGTTTGTTTCCCGTTCTTATGATCTGCCAGATACTACCAGTGAAGCAGAGTTACTGAACCTTATCGATCAGCTCAATAACGATTCAGAAATTGATGGAATTCTGGTGCAGCTCCCTTTGCCTGCCGGTATCGACAATGTCAAAGTTCTGGAACGTATCCAACCTGATAAGGATGTTGATGGCTTCCATCCCTATAATATTGGCCGTCTGTGTCAACGCGCTCCAAAACTGCGCCCCTGTACTCCGCGTGGTATCGCAACGTTGCTTGAACGCTGCGAAATTAATACTTATGGCCTAAATGCCGTCATTATCGGCGCTTCAAATATTGTTGGTCGTCCAATGAGCCTGGAACTGTTACTGGCTGGCTGTACCACCACAGTTACTCACCGCTTTACCAAAGATTTACGTCACCATGTGGAACATGCGGATCTGCTGATTGTGGCTGTCGGTAAACCAAACTTTATCCCCGGCGAATGGATTAAACCAGGCGCTATCGTTATTGATGTAGGCATTAACCGTCTGGAAGACGGTAAAGTCATTGGTGATGTTGATTTTGAAACCGCATCAGAGCGGGCTAGCTGGATTTCGCCTGTTCCAGGTGGTGTTGGGCCAATGACTGTAGCCACTCTTATCCAGAATACCTTGCAAGCCTGCGAGGAATACCACAACGTGGAAAAAACAGAAGGTTGTTAATGGAAATTTTTTCTTTAGAAGGCCATCCTCATGTGGAGCTGTGTGATCTGCTGAAATTTCAAGGATGGAGTGAAAGCGGTGCTGCCGCCAAAGCGGTTATTGCTGAAGGTCTGATTGAAGTCAATGGTCAGACAGAGACGCGAAAACGCTGCAAAATTACTGCCGGACAGGTTGTTACCTTCAACGGTGACTCTGTTTGCATCAAAGAATAACTAAAATAGGCTCCACCAAAAGGGAGCCTATTTTATAAAGCCAGCCCAGTGACTAAAAATATATCTAACTTACTTACGACGCCAACTAGTTCCCTGCGGGCCGTCTTCCAACTCAATCCCCATCTCATTCAACTGATTACGGGCAGCATCTGCCAGCGCCCAATCTTTGTTTTGACGAGCATCATTACGCTGCTTAATCAGCACTTCGATTTTGGCAATTTCTTCATCATCAGCCTGAACACCATTGTGCAGAAATTGTTCCGGCTCTTGTTCCAACAAACCTAAAATGCCGGCCAATTTACGTAACTCAGCCGCCAGGCCATTCGCCTCAGCCATATTTTCTGATTTCAGGCGGTTGATTTCACGTGCTATGTCAAACAGTACCGAATAAGCCTCTGGCGTATTGAAATCATCATCCATCGCTTCCTTGAAACGCGCCTCAAACATTTCACCACCTGCTGGCTGTACAGACGCATCCGTACCACGCAGAGAAGTATATAAACGTTCAAGCGCAGTACGCGCCTGTTTCAGGTTTTCTTCAGTGTAGTTAAGCTGACTGCGATAATGGCCTGATAGCAGGAAGTAACGTACCGTCTCCGCATCGTAATATTCCAGTACGTCACGGATAGTAAAGAAGTTGTTCAGCGATTTAGACATCTTCTCTTTATCCACCATCACCATTCCAGAATGCATCCAATAATTCACATACGGGCCATCATGGGCACAGGTAGACTGAGCAATTTCATTTTCATGATGCGGAAACATGAGATCAGCACCACCACCATGAATATCAAAATGATTACCTAGCTGTTTGTTGTTCATTGCAGAACATTCAATATGCCAACCAGGACGACCGGCTCCCCACGGAGATTCCCAGCTTGGTTCACCTGACTTAGACATTTTCCACAATACGAAATCCATCGGGTTACGCTTGGCATCGGCCACTTCTACTCGTGCACCTGCTTGTAACTGGCTGAGATCCTGACGGGAAAGTGATCCGTAATCCGGATCACTCTCGACGGAAAACATAACATCACCATTATCTGCCACATAAGCATGATCACGTTTTATCAACGATTCTGTCAGTTCAATAATCTCTGAGATATGACGAGTCGCATGTGGTTCCAAGTCAGGACGTAAAATATTCAGCACATCAAAATCTTTATGCATTTCTGCCAGCATACGACTGGTCAGCTCATCGCAACTTTCACAGTTTTCCGCCGCACGCTTGATGATTTTATCATCAACATCGGTCACGTTGCGCACATAGGTCAAATCGTATCCCAGATAGCGCAGGTAACGGGCAACCACATCAAAGGAAACAAATGTTCTACCGTGACCAATATGGCACAGGTCATAAATCGTAATACCACACACGTACATCCCTACTTTTCCTGGATGGATTGGCTTAAATTCTTCTTTCTGGCGACTGAGGGTATTGAAAATTTTTAGCATCGGGATTTTCCGTAAATTCACTGTACGCGTGATTAAAAATAACGAATTGATAATTCTGGATTTATGTCCTTATCTCATAAATAAGTTCTCGATATGGCATAGTCCAATAAGATATTGAAACCTGATATTAAGCGCTTTGCAAGGTTGACGAGCAAGATAGCTTACTGAAATTAATAGGTACTGACTCATTATGGTAGATGTGATATAAAAGCCGCCTGGTCCAAATGCCCTAAACCGGGTTAATCAAAACTATTATTAGGATTTCAATTATGGTGACTTTCCATACCAATTTTGGCGATATCGTAATTAATACTTTCGCTGACAAAGCTCCTGTAACTGTTGAAAATTTCTTGAACTACTGCCGCAATAACTTCTACGATAACACTATCTTCCACCGTGTTATTAACGGTTTCATGATTCAAGGTGGTGGGTTTGAACCTGGTATGAAACAAAAATCGACTGACGCGGCTATCAAAAACGAAGCCAATAATGGTCTGAAAAACAATCGTGGCACTCTGGCTATGGCACGTACCAATGATCCACACTCCGCGACTGCACAGTTCTTCGTCAATGTTGTTGATAATGATTTCCTGAACTTCCGTTCTGAGCGTCCTGATGGCTGGGGTTACTGCGTATTTGCAGAAGTGGTCGAAGGTATGGATGTTGTTGATAAAATCAAAAGCGTATCTACCGGCCGCAGCGGCATGCACCAAGACGTACCACGCGAAGACGTTATCATCGAAAAAGTGACCGTCAGCGAGTAATTTACTACGTATGTGCACACTTTTTATCGCAGATTTACATCTCAGCGAACACGAACCGGCAATCACTGCCGGTTTTCTACGCTTTCTGCGTGAGGATGCTATTCAGGCGGATAGTCTCTATATTCTCGGTGATCTGTTCGATTACTGGATTGGCGATGATGATCACAATCCTCTCCACTATGAAATTGCCACCGCATTAAAAACACTAAAAAAACAAGGCATTACTTGTTATTTTATCCATGGTAATCGTGATTTTCTTATCGGTTCCCGCTTTGCTGAAGAAAGCGGAATGATACTGTTACCACAGGAAAAAATAGTGGAACTGTATGGTAAGCGGGTGCTTATCTTACACGGAGATACTTTGTGCACTGATGACGAAGGTTATCAACAATATCGTAAACGGGTACATACCCCGTGGATCCAGCGCCTGTTTTTATTATTACCTCTGTTTATCCGCCAGAAAATCGCCGAAAAAATGCGAGCAAACAGCCAATCTGTTAACAACAGAAAATCCGAAGCAATTATGGATGTCAATCAGCAAGCCGTTATTGATGTTTTTGAGCAGTACCAAGCTGACTGGATAATACATGGGCATACTCACCGTCCTGCTGTACATGAAATTCCTTTGCATAACAAAATAGTTTACCGCGGTGTGCTTGGTGCATGGCATCACCAAGGATCAATGTTCAAAGTAACGGGCGAATCAACTGATCTTATCTTCTTCCCATTCTGATTAATGAGAGATACTCATATCCAAGTATCATAACGAAGGATAAATCAACGCAATCGTTTTCCTTAGCTTATGAGCATGATATGATTCGCCGCTTTAAAGCGCTATTTTCGTTCTGGTGGACGTTAAAACACAGGAGCATTTGATTTATGACTGCCCGGCCTGATTCAGCAGGAACAACTCAACACAACGCCAAAATTGCCATCGTTATGGGGTCTAAAAGCGACTGGGCGACTATGCAGCACGCGGCGGATATTCTCACCTCCCTTAATGTCCCCTTCCATGTTGAAATTGTTTCTGCCCATCGTACACCAGATAAACTATTCAGTTTTGCCGAACAGGCTGAACAAAATGGTTTTGATGTCATTATCGCTGGCGCAGGTGGTGCTGCCCATTTACCCGGAATGCTGGCAGCGAAAACACTGGTGCCGATCCTAGGCGTACCCGTACAAAGTGCGGCACTTAATGGTGTAGACAGCCTCTATTCAATCGTACAAATGCCAAGAGGCATTCCCGTCGGCACACTTGCAATTGGGAAAGCCGGCGCGGCAAACGCAGCTCTGCTGGCAGCACAGATTCTGGCCCGTCATGATAAAGATTTGCTGAAACACCTTACCTGTTGGCGTGAAACACAAACTCAGGATGTACTCGATAATCCCGATCCACGGGAGGAAGCATGAAGCCAGTTTGTGTATTAGGTAATGGTCAGCTCGGCCGGATGTTACGTCAGGCGGGTGAACCTTTAGGTATCATGGTTTATCCGGTTGGCCTGGATGCAGAACCCGAAGCTGTTCCTTACCAAAATAGTGTTATCACCGCCGAAATTGAGCGCTGGCCGGAAACCGCCCTCACCCAAGAACTCGCCCGCCATAAGGCTTTTGCTAATCGGGATATTTTTCCCCGTCTGGCAGATCGTCTGCCACAAAAGCAATTAATAGATAGCCTTGGGCTTGCAACTGCTCCGTGGCACTTACTGTCTGATATCCGCCAATGGCCACAACTATTTGCAAAACTCGGCCATTTCGTCATCGTTAAACGCCGTATCGGCGGTTACGATGGCCGTGGACAATGGCGCATCCACCCCGGAGATGAAACAGCGTTACCGACCGATATTTATGGTGAATGTATTGCCGAACAAGCGATTCCTTTCTCTGGTGAAGTGTCATTGGTAGGTGCACGCAATGAAAGTGGTGATTGTGTGTTCTATCCATTGACTCACAATCTGCATCAAGATGGCATTCTGCGGGCCAGTATTGCCTTTCCTCAGGAAAACTGCCATTTACAACAGCAGGCCCAGAACATGTTGTCAGCCATTATGCATGAGCTGAAATATGTCGGCGTAATGGCAATGGAGTGTTTTATCGTCGATGATCATTTACTGATTAATGAGCTGGCGCCACGGGTTCACAATAGTGGTCACTGGACTCAAAACGGTGCTTCCATCAGCCAATTTGAATTACACCTTCGCGCTATTCTGGATTTACCTATGCCTTACCCAGAAGTTACTGCGCCCTCAGTCATGGTTAATCTGATTGGCACAGAGGTAAATAACCAATGGCTCAGTTTGCCATTAGTACACTTGCATTGGTATGAGAAAGAAGTTCGTCCGGCGCGTAAGGTTGGTCACCTTAATCTTTCTCATTCAAATAAAAATGAATTAAAAAATACGTTGCAAAAACTAATCCCAATGCTGCCACCTGAGTATCAGAGCGGTCTGGAGTGGGTGCAGGAAAAATTAAATTAGCTGCTTATCATCTAATAGCCCTGAGTTAAATGTGGAAGCGAAAATAAAATAATTTACCGCTCCACATTCCCACTCTTTCCGAATTCTTTTATATTCCTTTGATTATTGCATTAATTTATTAGCATTAATAGCTCTGGATACAGTATCTACAATAGTTCTTGTTGTTTGATCTATTTCATAATTCAGTAAATCGCCAATTTTAATATTACCAAGATTAGTCAACCTTAATGTTTCCGGAATTAAATTCAATTCTATGATTTTATTTTCTTCATTTATGCCATTTATTGTTAAACTACAACCATGAAGACCAATAAAACCTTTATGAAAAAAATATTTGATATTATCTTCAGGAATACTAATAATTAATTGATAGGTTTCTCCAGTTTCGATAAAATCAACGACTTTTGCTACTCCCTCAATATGCCCATATAGACTATGCCCGCCATTTTCTTTATGCATTTGATGTGATCTTTCAATATTAACTTTATCTCCCACATCTAAAAATTTTAATGTGGTCACGTCAGAAGTAAAATCTGAAATATCAAAAGAAACAATATCATTTTTAAATTGCGTCACAGTCAAGCATGTGCCATTAATAGCAACACTCGCGCCCACAAAAACATCGTCAAAGAAATGGTTAATATTACTTATAGCCAATGTGCTAAATCCATTTCTTTTATCAAGAGATAATACTGTTTCTTTTCCTTGCACAATTCCAGTATACATAATTACCCCGTTATATTAAGTAAAAAACCCATTAAATAATAACTTTTATGCTATCTTGAAATATACTCCTGGTAAAGAGTTATTAATGGCATTATCACGACTTATTTCAAAAAAATTTATATGTTTATGATTTCAATATAATAAAAACATCAAGGGTTAAAAACTTAATGCGTTATTCATTATAGTAATTTTTAATTATATCAAATAACTGTGTTAAGTTTATGAGATTTTAATGTTAAATAAACAATTAAATATCAAATAAGATCTATAATTTAAATTAATGAGAATAATAATTAAAAAATTGTATTTATATATTTTTAAAATAATAACACACCATATCTTATAAAACATTAACAAAATAATACGTATATATTTATAAAATATTTTACATAGCAATTTACAATATTTAAATTGTAATTCACTACTAAATAAAATTCCAAAATAGTGCTACATCTTATACCACTCATCATTCTATATATAACAATAGGTTGAAGATGGATGTGTGTAGCAGAATTATGAAACGTTATTTAGCCTTAATTCCACTATGATATATAAAATATTAATTCAATGTTGTCATTTCTATGACTATTTATAAATATAAATAAAATCATAAAATTCAGTGATCTAAGTCACAATTACATAAACATTTACATGCAACAATTAATTAACAATATTCTTTCAAATCTGGAACATAAAGTTAAATAAAAAAACCTTAGCTAATTAAATAATCAATATATTAGCGATACTAAAAAATAACTAAAGTTAGAATAATCTTATTTTTCTACACAGTTCACCATTCATCAATAAAATCAAATCTCCCTTTGACAAAACCGTCTCATTAGATCAATGCTATCGCCATTATTAGTCCGATAACGTATGAAAAGGGGAACCCTCGTGTTATTTTCCGGGAAAGCCCACAATCCTAAAAGCTGCTCACCGTTCTTTTTCACTTTAGGGCTATTTACTCCATTTTCTTGTGCCGCTTATCTGGCAATGACCCGGTATTGGATCAGCACCAGATTAAAACAGAGAAAATTATCTTCAATATTGTTATTACTACCGGTAATCAATCAAGCTCAGGCAAGTGATTTCGTTAATTTTCAATCTATTGATACCAGCCTTTATATGCAATTTGAAAACCGGGTCGATCCCAAAAAAACGATCTCACCAATTTTAGAGGCTTTCGGTGACTACAGTGTCGGAGATATGTACATCTATAGTATTTGGCAAAATTCACTGCAAAACGATTATACAGGTGACAAAAGCACCTATTATTATAAACTTGTACCGAGAGTAAGCTTTAGTAAAGTGACTGGTAATGACATTTCTTTTGGGCCGTTAAAAGATATTCTGTTCGCTCAATGGGTTGCTAAAACCAAAGGTATAGATTACGACTACTTCCCAGGTATCAGCATTGACTGGCAAGCAGACTGGATTAGCTGGTTACGTACAATTTTTTATTTTGAGAATAACGCCAAAGGGAACTGGAACGATCAGCGAATTCATATTGATTATGGAATTCCCTTCAATAATCGTTTCGGTGATTTTCGGGTTGTCGGGACTTTCGATTATACATTAGGCTTACATGGACAACCCAAAACTATCGATTTCAAACCTGAGTTGCACTATGATTTAGGAAAATTCCTAGGCAATCAACCAGGCCACTTATGGACTGGCATCGTCCTGAATCCAATAAAAAATAAATACAAAATAAAAGATACCCCTTATTATCGAACGGATCAATTTAGCTACGGGATCTTTATTCGATATAGTTTTTTCTGATACCGAAATAAAATATCAGAAATTTTTGATGACCTTTATCCATTATGGAGTCAAGATGCCCATTCAACATGACAGGTTCGGACGTACTTATCAGTGGCTCCTGCTGATACTTTTGGGTCTGGTTTATTTTTTGGTCACCGCAACGACATTTACCTCATTGGGCGTTGTGTTACCCAGCATGATCAAGGAATTACACTGGAGTTGGACTGACGCAGGTTTGGGATTCACTTTACTTGGCCTGTCATGTGGGCTGTCCAGTTACCTTCCGGCGATGCTTATTCGCCATACGAGTGTCCGGGCCACTTTGCTAATCGGTACGCTAATTTTCATCACCGGTTTTTACATTCTCTACAACACCCACAGTATCACCGCCTATTTCACCGGCACAACGCTGCTGGGGATCGGTTTTAGCCTTATGGCTACCGTTCCCGGAACTTATGTCATTAGCCGGCTTTTTGAAAAACAGTCGCTGGCCTTTGGTATCTATTTCACCATTGGTGGATTAGGGGGTGTGCTTGGTCCATGGATCTATTTCCTGGCAACAGTATTCTGGGGAAGCTGGCGCATGCACTGGGCAATTTCCGGGGTATTACTGACCCTGCTCAGCCTGTTGACTATTTTAGTGATGCGCGAAGGCAAAAAGGAAAATGCCCATGCTGAACAAGTCAGTAAAAATCAACAAGATCAACCCCCTTCCAGCATCTATCGCACCAAGGAAATCTGGAATGCCCGGCAGGCACTGCAAACCTGGCAATTTTATGCCATTGCGGCAGCCTATACCTCTTTCTTACTGTGCGGAATAACCGTTAACAGTTTTGCTGTAGCCCATATCACCGAAAATGGATTCAGTGAGTCTGTTGCAGCTTCTTCGCTCAGTATTTTGGCTTTTATCAATGCATTTTCAAGATTTGCCGGAGGAGCTGTTGGTGAATGGCTCGATCCCAAAAAGCTTCTTATCGGTAGTCTGTCGATAATTATCTGTGGTCTTATCGCACTAAGCGCTGCCTCTTCATGGACATTTTTAATCCTGTTTACTTTATGTATTGGCATCGGTTATGGCATGACCTTTCTGGCATCCAGCCTATTATTGTTCAATTATTTTGGGCGTAAGCCTTACCTGGAATTGTTCTCAGTGGTGAACCTGATCTCCACTATTGCATGTTTCGCCCCTTTCCTGGTAGGAGCGATTAAAGATTATTCAGGCAGTTTTACACCCGCATTCTTCATTATCGCTATACCCGTGCTTACCATTCTGATTATCACATTCACGATGCAACCACCTTCACAAATAGTGAAGAAACACTCTGATAACAGTACTTTGCTTAACTGAATTACAAAACAAAATGGACCTGAAAAGGTATTCCTTACAACATAAAAACAAGGAATTAATGATGGCAAAAAAAGAATTCGGTGTATTTCTGCCCATAGCCAAAGGTGGGTGGATTATTTCTAAAAATACACCACCACTGGATGCTTCTTATCAACAAAACCGTGAAGCCGCTGTTCTGGCTGATCAAATTGGTCTGGATTTCATTATGTCCATGAGTAAATGGCGTGGCTTCGGCGGTGAAACGGAACATTGGGGTTGTTCGCTGGAATCCGTCACGATGATGGCTGGTATCGCTGAAGTGACTCATCATGCCAAACTTATCGCGACCATGCATGCTGGGCTGCATAATCCTGCCGTGGCAGCTAAGATGATCGCCACATTGGATCAGATTAGTCATGGACGCGCCGGGTTGAATATTGTCTCCGGTTCATTCAAAGATGAATTTGAACAAATGGGAGAATGGGATAGTGATTTAGATCACGATCAGCGTTATGCAATGACTGAAGAATGGACCCAATTGATCAAACGGCTTTGGTGCGAGAAGCAGGTTAATCACCAAGGAGAGTTCTTTAATTTGAAGAATTGTGTTTCTGAACCTAAACCTGTTTCCGTTCCACGTCCTTATTTGGTCTGTGCTGGTCAATCAGAACGTGGACTGCACTTTAGTGTACGTAATACTGATGTGTGTTTCATTGGTGGCAAGGATGAAGAAGAGACACAGCAAATAAGCCTAACGGCCAAACGTATTGCGGCAGAATACGGTACAACCACTAAGACCTTTTGTATGTGTACGATTATCTGCGCCGAAACAGATGAAGAAGCTGAAACTCTGGCTCAGTTCTATCGAGATGGCCTGGATATCGACGCAGTTAAAAGCATGATGCATAGTTTCGGCGTCGATGTTGGTGAAAAAAGCAATGCTATGGTTGAACGATCCCAAAATGCCTTTATGACCCACACGGCTATCGGCAACCCGGAAACTTGTCGCAGACAATTGTCAGATTTACTGCGTGAATGCGAGCTGGATGGCGTTATGTTAATCTTCCCTGATTATGTCGAAGGTCTCACGACTTTCGGCGCAAAAATCCTGCCACAACTTAGAGCCGAATTTGCTTAAACAACGATAAACAGATCAGCAAATAATATGGCGTATCTCCCTGGGAATGGGTTCACCCGTATCGGCGATCTTACCCATTCCCCGGATGTTACAAATATCGCCTTTTTACCCCTGAACCCGCCGGTGTAATCCCGTTCCCCGTAACAATCTTATCCCCAGCCAACTACCACACGACGAAAGTAACAGGCTGCCGCTGATTGGCAGTAAGAGCCACATTTGCCACTCTGGTTGCCATGGAAAATCAAACACTTTTGTTTGCAACAACCAAAGCGCCACTTCAGCACCTAATGCCGCGGTAAAACCCGCCATTAGCCCAAGCAAAGCGAATTCACTCCAGAGAGTACGGCGCAGTAATGGCTTACTGGCACCCAAGGTACGGTAAACCACCAACTCAAGTTGTCGTTGATGCATCCCTACCTGAACCTGAGCCAACAGGAGTAATGCGCCACATACCATAACCAGCCCAACCATGACCTCCAACGCCCTGCCTACCTGCTGCAAAATACCCTGAATTTGCTTAATCATCGCACCGGTATCAAGCAAGCTCAACGTTGGAAACTGACGATTAAGGCTGGTTAGCAATCGGCCATCTCCTTGATAATGGAAACTGGTCAACCAGGTTTGTTGCTGATTTTCCAATGCCCGTTTTGGGAAAATGAAGAAAAAATTTGGCCGAAAACTTTCCCAGTCTACCTGCCGGATACTGCTTACTGCGGCACTGAATTGCTGCGTATCGCCACTGAATGTCAATTTATCGCCGATTTTGATTGCCAAACGTTCAGCAACACCTTTCTCAATAGAAACCTCATCCTCTTTGGGTGGCCAGTTACCCTCTATCAAGGTGTTAAATGGTGGCAATTCCTCTTTCCATGTTAGGTTCAATTCCCGTCGTACAGTGTTGCTGTCCGATTCTCTGGCATCTGCCCACATTATCGCCGATTGACCATTAATTTCCGTCAAACGGGCCAATACCACCGGATAGAATTCCGCGGGTTTAACCTGATACTGAGCCAGCAAATTTTCCACTTGTGGAATTTGCTGTCCAGTCATATTAATCAGAAAATAGTTTGGACTGTCCACTGGCAGTTGTTGTTGCCAGCGATCAAGCAAATCTCCCCTGACTACCAACAACAAAGCAAATAACATAAATGATAAAGAGAAAGCAGCCAATTGAGTTACCGTCTGAAATGGCTGCCGCAGTAATCGGTTAACCGCCAGACGAAAACTGAGCTGACGGAATTTCAGATGACGCAATAACCACAATCCCCCCCAACCGAGCACAGCCAGTGATACCGCAACAATCATCATGCCGGCAAGTAACGCCCATAACATAGGCTTAGTTTCAGCCAGCAGACTCAGCCCGCTAATCACCACCAGCGCCACCAACGGCAGGTAATAGCGCAACGGCCAGATGGGCGCGATAATATCATCACGCAGTACCCTTGATGGTTGGGTTGCCATTAACTGTTTGTACGGACGTATCCCCACCAGCAAAGCGATAACCGATAATGCCCCTAATGCCCATATCCACGGCCAGAATCCCGCTTGTGGTAACGTCTTCGGTAGCATAGCCGCTAGAATCTGCACCAGCAGATATTCAAACATCAATCCAAGAAGCGCCCCCACCAGTGCTGCCGCACTCAATATCACCAGCCATTGACCAATCACCCATTTACGTAACGCCCAACGTCCCGCACCCAGTGTTTTAAGCACCGCAATCAAGTCATAGCGGCTACGGCAATAGTGAGTCATTGATACAGCTACCGCCGCGACAGCAAGTAATAATGTAAGTAAAGCCGATAACAACAAGAATTGCTGTGCCCTATCAATAGATTTTGCTAACGCGCCACTATCCTGTTTCAAGGTATTCCAGCGCTGATCAGCCTTAAGTTGAGGATCAATTAGCTGTTGATATTGATAAACCGCGTCTTTATCACCAGAAAACATATAACGGTATGTCAGACGGCTACCAGGCTGAATAGCGCCGGTAGATTGCGCATCATCAAGACTGATCAAAATCCGTGGCGCAATCTGAAATGGATTGAAACCACTGTCTGGCTCCTGAATTAATTCTCCACTCACTCTAAGCGTGGTATCCCCCACATCCAGATTATCACCAACTTTAATTTTCAACAGTTCAAGCAAACGAGGTGCTACCAGCACCGTGCCTTTTTCTGCTTTCAAACCCGGAGGATGGGTTTCCAGCTCACCATATAACGGATAGTGACTGTCAGCAGCTTTGACACTGGCAAGTTGAGGAATGTCCCCAGCATAGGTCATCGTGGAGAAAGAGAGCTGGCGGCTCAACTTTAACCCAAGGTTTTTCGCCTGTTGTAACCATCCTTCATCTACCGGATAAGAGGCTCGCAGAACTAAATCACCCGCCAGAAAATCCCGGCTCTGGTAATGAACACTTTGATCAATACGATCGCTGATCCTGCCTAATGCCAGCACACAAGCCACTGCCAGCGTCAGAGATAACCAGACAATCAATAAAGAAGGCGTGCGCCACTCGCGCCAAAACCAGAGCCAAATCATTTTTCTTCCCTCAATTTGCCATCAACCAAACGCAAACAACGTTGGCAGCGGGCCGCAAGCTGGCTGTCATGAGTGACCAGAATTAACGTTGTGGCATAATTACGATTGAGAGAAAACAGTAAATCAGCAATACGATCACCCGTTTGCCGATCCAGATTCCCTGTTGGCTCGTCAGCAAACAAAATTTTGGGTTGGCTGCTGAATGCCCGTGCCAACGCCACTCTCTGTTGCTCACCACCAGAAAGTTGTGCCGGCATATGTTTTAAACGCTTCCCCAATCCGAGTTGTTCAAGCAATTCAACCGCCCGTTTCTTGCTGCTACTTTCCGACTCACCACGTAATAGAGCCGGAAGCTGGACATTCTCCAATGCGTTTAACGTCGGAATTAACATAAATGACTGAAAGACAAAACCAACATTTTCAGCCCGCAGTTGTGCCCTTTGTTCTTCATTCATCCGGCTTAAATTATGCCCCAGCAGCCGAACCTCTCCGTCACTACCATCATCCAACCCGGCAATAATGCCAAGCAACGTGGATTTACCGGAACCCGATTCGCCCACCAGAGCAATCGTCTGTGCAGGCTCGACAACCAACCCGACTCCCTGCAATATAGTGATCCTATGTTCCCCCTGACCAACGTGCTTACTGAGATGCTGAACTTCAAGAATATTCCCCGTTACCATTTACTCTTCCTTTTACTGGTGGTGCTATTCAGCGCCAGAGCGACTGCCGCTGATACTCTTTTGATTCTAGGTGATAGCCTTAGCGCCGGTTACCATCTGCCAGTTGAACAGTCATGGCCTGTTTTGATGGACAAAAAGTGGCAGAAATCCGGCAATAAAATCACTGTTATCAACGGCAGCATCAGCGGTAATACCGCGGCTCAGGGCCTTGAAAGGCTGCCCGAATTACTTAAACAGCATAAACCCCGTTGGGTCCTGATAGAACTTGGCGCCAATGATGGATTACGCGGTTTTCCTCCACAACAAACAGAACAGGATCTGCAACAAATCATCACCTTAGTGAAACAAGCCAATATTCAGCCTTTATTGATGCAGATCCGTCTGCCACCAAACTATGGGCGACGTTATACCGAATCTTTTGCCGGGATTTACCCCAAACTGGCAGAACACAATCAAATTCCCCTGCTCCCGTTTTACATGGAACAAGTCGCTATTAAACCAGAATGGGTACAACAGGATGGATTACATCCCAATCTGGCTGCTCAACCGTTTATCGCCGACTGGATATCTGACATATTATTAGTACACCTTAATCATTCTTAAGTAGTAAACCATCAGTTTTTACAAATTGATGTATATAAGCAGGTAAAGTTATGCAAAAGTCAGTTCTTATCACCGGCTGTTCCAGTGGAATTGGTCTGGTGGCGGCCAAAACACTCCATCAACGGGGCTACAGAGTATTAGCCGCCTGCCGGAAGCCCGAGGATTTACAACATATGCGCGAATTGGGGCTGGAACCTATCGAACTGGATCTTGATGATAAAATCAGTGTCGAACGTGCCGCTGCCGAAGTGATCCGATTAACCAATGGTCGCCTTTACGGACTGTTTAATAATGGCGGCTTTGGTATTTATGGCCCGCTAAATACTATCAGCCGTGAACAACTGGAACGCCAATTCTCTACCAATTTGTTTGGTACACATCAACTTACCTGTTTATTACTTCCAGCAATGCAACTGCATGGTGAAGGCCGTATTATCCAAACCAGTTCAGTCATGGGGCTGATTTCAACCCCAGGCCGCGGTGCTTATTCTGCCAGTAAATATGCTTTAGAAGCATGGTCAGACGCATTAAGAATGGAATTGGCGGGAACAGGAATTAAATCCTGCTTGATTGTACCTGGCCCGATAAAAACACGTTTTGCAGAAAATGTGAATCAGACTCAACGCGATAAACCCGTGGTAAATTCTAGAATTGCCCGCCATTTCACCCTGACTCCCGAAGCCGTTGTGCGCAAACTGATTCATGCTTTAGAAAGTCCGAATCCTAGATTACGTTATCCGGTTACTTGGATAACCCATGCGGTAACCATTATGCGCCGAATTTTGCCGGGAAGATTAATGGATAAAATACTGAGTAAACAGAGTGGTACAACTTGAAAGTCAGGAAAATAACCTCATCTGTTTAATAAGACCCTACGACAACCGAATTTAAGAGACTAATTATATGCTATCAACCACAACTGGAATTAACGTTAACGAAAGTAATCTGCAACAAACTGTTGAACAGTCTATGACTGTACCTGTTTTATTTTATTTTTGGTCTGAACATAGCCCCCACTGTCAAGAATTGGGCGTAATTCTGGATAAACTGGCAGCAGAATATGCAGATCAATTTATATTGGCAAAAGTAGATTGCGATAAAGAACAAATGGTCGCTTCACAGTTTGGCTTACGGGCCATTCCTACTGTCTATATGCTGCAACAAGGCCGACCAGTAGATGGTTTTCAGGGGCCACAACCTGAAAATGCGATCAGAGAGATGCTTTCCCGCGTATTGCCCAAGCCGGAAGAGTTGAAAGCCGCCCAAGCCGAAGAACTTATCGCGGAAGGAAAACTCCAAGAAGCACTGCCACTGTTAAAAGAAGCCTGGCAATTAGCCCCTAAAAACAGTGAAATTGCATTAATGTTGACCAAAGTGCAAATTATGCTCAATAATATAGAAGAAGCTCAGGAAATTCTGAATCTTATCCCATTACAGGATCAAGACACGCATTATCATAGTTTACTGGCTCAAATTGAGTTACAAAAGCAAGCAGCAGATACACCAGAGATCCAGCAATTGCAACAGGAATTCTCCACTCAACCGGAAAATGCGGATCTGGCTGTTAAGCTGGCTCTGAAATTGCATGAAGTAAGCCGTAATGAAGAAGCTTTGGAACTATTATTGGGCTTCCTGAAAAAGGATCTTTCTGCCGCTAATGGTGCAGTACGGAAAACAATGATGGATATTATGTCTGCAATGGGAACCGGTAACACTCTGGCGTCGAAATACCGTCGCCAAGTTTATTCGCTGCTTTACTGATTTATTTGATTAAGGAATTGCTATGGACTTATTTGCTTTTGGTGCCGTCCCTATTCTGATATTCATTGCAGTGGTGGTTGTATTTACTTGCGTAAAAACAGTGCCACAGGGTTATCAATGGACGGTAGAACGCTTCGGCCGTTATACCCGGACTTTATTACCGGGCCTGCATATTATTATCCCTTTTATCGATCGCATTGGCCGTAAGATTAACATGATGGAACAAGTGCTGGATATTCCTTCACAGGAAGTTATTTCCCGCGATAACGCCAATGTGACTATTGATGCAGTCTGCTTTATTCAAGTTGTCGATCCTGTTCGGGCCGCCTATGAAGTCAGCAATCTTGAGCTCTCCATCATTAACCTGACTATGACGAACTTCCGTACCGTTTTGGGTTCAATGGAACTGGACGAAATGCTGTCGCAGCGTGATTCCATCAACAGCCGTCTATTGCATATTGTTGATGAAGCCACTAACCCGTGGGGCGTGAAAATTACCCGTATTGAAATCCGTGATGTGCGCCCACCGAAGGAATTAATTTCCGCCATGAACGCCCAGATGAAAGCAGAACGTACCAAACGTGCTGATATTCTGGAAGCGGAAGGTATCCGTCAGGCGGCGATTTTGAAAGCCGAAGGTGAAAAACAGTCTCAGATTCTGAAAGCCGAAGGGGAACGTCAGTCCGCGTTCCTTCAGGCAGAAGCGCGTGAGCGTGCCGCTGAAGCAGAAGCTCGCGCAACCAAAATGGTTTCTGACGCGATCTCTGACGGTAATATGCAAGCCATTAACTACTTTGTTGCCCAGAAATATACCGATGCACTGACCAGTATTGGCGCCTCCGGTAACAGCAAGGTGATTATGATGCCGCTGGAAGCCAGCAATCTTATGGGGGCTATTGGTGGTATTGCTGAACTGATTGGCGAGAGCAAAAAAGGTAAATAACCATGATTGCACAGATTGCGGCTCAAACAACCTGGCTTTGGTTCTCTTTCGGCGGTTTACTGTTAATCGCAGAGCTTCTGGGAACCGGCGGCTATCTGTTATGGACCGGTATAGCCGCTATCGTTGTTGCGTTTATCACCTGGTTACTACCTGGAATAGACTGGGAATTACAAGGTATTCTGTTTGCAACTCTGACGCTGCTCTCTGCAGTGCTATGGCGCTACTGGTTACGTAGCCGCCCGTCAAAAGGCAGCGATACGCTGAACCAGAAAGACCACCAGCTCATCGGTACCCGGGCTAAACTGATTGCGAATACCGAAAATGGTTACAGCCGGATCAGGCTTGCTGATGGAAGCTGGCGAGTTCATTGTAACAGTGAACTACCCGCCAATACCGAAGTAGAAGTCATCGCTGTTGATGGCATTACACTGAAAGTAAAACCCGTCGATTCTCAATGAGAACAGCAACCAGACAAATGATCTATGATGGGGCACGCCGCCCCATCATCTCCTGGGCACTCTTCCGCCAAAGCTAACAACTTACTTCTGATTTCCTGTAACTCTTTAATCGTCTTTTCTATCTGAGCCACTTTATGCAACGTTGCCGCTTTTACATCGGCACTGTGACGGTTGGGATTTCGAAATAACACTAAAAACTCACGACACTCCTCAAGCGTAAAACCGACCTGCTTCGCCTGACGCAACAGCGTTAACTCATCAATATGTTTCTGCTGATAATAACGGTAGCCATTATCACCTCTTTCCGGCGGTGTGATCAGATCCTTTTCTTCATAAAACCGAATAGCTTTACTGGTCAGGCCGGTTCTTTGGGCAATTTCACTGATGTTCATTTTTTCCCCTTGACCTTACCCTTGAGGGAAGGTTTAACCTTCGCAACAAGTCAGAAATTCACTTGAACTGTGTAGATATCATCATCAATTATCATACCGATGTGAAGAATAATTATATCACTATGTGTTAGGAGATTTTTTTATGTCACATACCACTATTTTAACATTACAGGGACTCTCCTGTATGCACTGTGTTAACCGTGTGAAAAAAGCACTGGAAAATCGTGCCGATGTAGAGCAAGCCGATATTACTATTGATTATGCCAAAGTAACCGGCGAAACCTCTCCTGAATCTTTAATAGAAACGATTAAAGAAGCGGGTTACCAAGCCGCCATTGCCAGCCAGCCTGATGTCGAACTGGAACTTTCTGGCCTGAGTTGTATGCATTGTGCAGGTACTGCACGTAAAGCACTGGAAGCCGTAGATGGCGTTATCGCCGCAAATGTGAATACTGAAACCGCTAAAGTTTATGGTAAAACCGATACCGATACGTTGATTGCCGCCATTGAGCAGGCGGGTTATCACGCAAAACTGGCTGCCGGTCGAAACTTCCCAAAATCTAAGCCGCTGACAATACCTGCTTCACCTGCTTCAAACAGACCGGAACCTTTGGCAGCGGCAACCTCTTCTATTCCGGTCGAAAAAACTGATGTATTTCTGGTCAGTGACAGAGATGACAGTATCCAGTTACTGCTGGATGGTATGACCTGTGCCAGCTGTGTGAACAAAGTTCAAAAAGCATTGCAAAGTGTCGATGGCGTGGAAAATGCCAGAGTGAACCTTGCTGAACGCAGCGCTTTGATTACCGGTAGCGCATCACCCGACATACTGATTCAGGCCGTGGAAAAAGCAGGATATGGTGCAGAGCTGATCCAGGACGAAACTGAACGTCGTGAGCGCCAGCAACAAGTTTCTGAAGCCAATATGCGCCGTTTCCGCTGGCAATCGGCATTAGCCTTGGTTGTCGGTATTCCAGCCATGGTATGGGGCATGATGGGCGACAATATGATGCTCACCCCGGCAAACCATAACATCTGGCTAACTATCGGGATTATCACGCTTGCCGTAATGATTTTTGCTGGTGGTCATTTCTATCGCAACGCGTGGCAAAGCCTGAAAAACGGTAGTGCCACAATGGACACCCTAGTGGCATTAGGAACAGGTGCCGCTTGGTTTTACTCCATCAGTGTCAATCTATGGCCGGATGTTTTTCCCCCACAAGCCCGTCACCTTTATTACGAAGCCAGTGCCATGATTATCGGTTTGATAAACCTGGGACATGCTCTGGAACAGCGTGCCCGCCAGCGCTCCTCAAAAGCACTGGAACGCCTGCTGGATCTGACACCACCCACCGCCCGTGTGGTGACAGAAAATGGTGAAAAAGAGATACCTTTGGCTGATGTTAAACCGGGAATGACATTGCGTTTGACGACGGGTGATCGTGTTCCGGTTGATGGCGAAATCATTCAGGGTGAAGTCTGGATAGATGAGGCGATGCTGACCGGTGAGTCAATCCCACAGCAAAAATCTAAAAGCGATAACGTTCACGCAGGTACAACTGTGCAGGATGGCTCTGTACTGTTTACTGCCGCCGCTGTCGGCAGCCAGACGACATTAGCGCGGATTATCAAATTGGTACGTCAGGCACAAAGCAGTAAACCCGAGATGGGTCAGTTAGCAGATAAAATTTCCTCAGTATTTGTTCCCGTTGTCGTGGCAATTGCCGTGATGGCAGGTGCCATTTGGTATTTTGTTGGTCCGGCACCACAAATTATGTATTCATTGGTCATTATTACCACGGTGCTGATCATTGCCTGTCCCTGTGCTCTTGGGCTGGCTACACCGATGTCAATTATCTCCGGAGTTGGCCGGGCAGCGGAATTTGGTGTTCTGGTACGGGATGCTGATGCCCTGCAACAAGCCAGCACACTGGACACCCTTGTTTTCGATAAGACCGGTACATTGACTGAAGGTGTGCCACAAATTATTGATATCCATACTTTTAACGGATACAGTGAACAAAATGTATTAATTTGGGCAGGCGCACTGGAAAGTGGTTCTAACCATCCATTAGCCAAAGCCATTCTTGCCAAAGCCGAAGGACTGGAATTACCACAAGTTGAACAATTCCGTACTCTGGCGGGATTGGGTGTCAGTGGTGAAGTGAATGATACAGCACTGTTGCTGGGTAATCAGGCATTGCTGGAACAAAATCAGATTGATACACAGGAATTAAAACTGCTGATTGCTCAACAGGCTGAGAAAGGTATCACGCCGGTTATTCTGGCGGCAGAAGGCAAAGCGGCGGCAGTGCTGTCAATTCGTGATCCATTGCGTGAAGACACCCTTAGCGCACTAAAACGATTACATCATCAGGGCTACCGTTTGGTGATGCTGACCGGTGATAACCCGATGACTGCCAATGCAATTGCCAAAGAAGCGGGGATTGGTCAGGTGATCGCAGGCGTATTACCGGATGGCAAGGCCACAGCTATTCAGAAGCTTCAAGCAGCAGGCCATAAGGTTGCTATGGTGGGGGATGGTATTAACGATGCGCCAGCACTGGCACAGGCTGATGTTGGGATAGCTATGGGCAGCGGTAGTGATATCGCCATTGAAACCGCAGCAATAACATTGATGCGTCACAGTCTGCATAGTGTGGCTGATGCGGTTGAACTGTCCAAAGGAACACTGCGCAATATGAAACAAAACCTGTTGGGCGCATTTATTTACAACACATTAGGAATTCCAATTGCCGCCGGTGTGCTCTATCCCTTTACCGGAACATTGTTGGATCCAGTGGTAGCAAGTGCAGCGATGGCGCTTTCTTCAATTACTGTGGTCAGTAATGCTAATCGATTACTGAGGTTTAAGCCTAAATTCTGAATCACCAGAGAAATGAGTCTGCTTTAATGATGTTAGTCAAGGAATGCCCCAATAACAGGGTCTTCGTGCTCAGCCCCTGCGGCTGGCAAGGTAAATGAAGGAGGGAGAGAAAATTTCCTTGTATGCTGATAACAGTAAAGGAATATTCAATGAAGATACAGCAGAAGTACAGCTATAGTATTAGCCTGAAATAGAGTTAGCCTAAAAAATAAATGCTGAACTGGGGTTCAAATGGGACGACTGATTAAACACCTTACCAATATGCTGGGGCTGAACTCATCACGCCGTTATCCTTATCCAGCTTGTGATATTACACTGACTGGAGGCCGATATCTGCATCTGGTAGGCAGTATTCATATGGGCACGGAAAATATGTTTCCGCTTCCAGAAATATTAATGGAGCAGCTTAATCAATCCGATACATTAATTGTAGAAGCAGATATTACTCAGGCAAGTTTCCCATTTCATGATGACGAGTTTCAATCGTATTCCCGTATTGAACAACGTCTATCTTCTGAAATGTATCAAGATTTTCAGCGCTGCTGCCATGAAATCCGGCAACAGGAAGAATGGCTTAATTTATTACCCTCATGGCAAATTGCTTTAATTTTACAGGCTGAACAAGCGCAAAATCTTGGATTATCCCCTCACTATGGTATCGATTATCAGTTGCTGAATGCAGCTAAAGCACAAGGGAAAGCCATTATTGAACTGGAAGGTGCTGATTCACAGATTAGTTTGCTCAATCAAATACCGAATAACGGCCTGCCACTATTGGAAGATACATTAGCCCATTGGTACACCAATGCCTGCGCTTTACAAACGATGATAAGTTGGTGGATGGATTATCCGCCTGAGCAACAAAAACATGCTTTACCAACAACTTTCAGTGAAGAAATATATCAACTGCTGATGACTGAACGTAATAAGCAATGGAATCAGCGCTTACGGGAATTACCTGCCGGACGGTATTTGATCGCTGTCGGAGCTTTGCACTTATATGGTGAGGGTAATTTGCCTCAGATGTTAATGGAAGGACAGAGCTAAAAAAAGGCCAATATTTCTATTGGCCAGTCAAAAGAGGAATAACCTGTTATTTTCATTATTCTTATTATTCGGAGTATTACCCATTTGTATACAGGCAACAGAGCCGAAAGTCAGAATATCAATTTCACAATTCTATTTCATCCGTTACCCTAGATTACAAAATTATCTTCTGTAATGAAATTATGACACCAGCGATCATTTTATTAGAAAAACAAAAAGTTAACTTTACTCTTCATCCCTATGAACATGATACCAATGAGCATAACTTTGGTGATGAAGCAGCTAAGAAGTTAGGATTGAATGCCAGACAAGTGTTTAAAACGTTGCTGGTCGCACTTAATGGTGATGCTAAAAATTTGGTCGTCGCCGTCACCCCCGTTTCAGGTCAACTGGATTTAAAGAAGGTCGCCAAAGTCTTTAAAGCCAAAAAGGCAGACATGGCTGATCCACATATAGCCCAGAAAGTCACTGGTTATCTGGTCGGCGGGATCAGCCCGTTAGGACAGAAAAAGCATTTACCAACGGTTATTGATAACCAGGCGCAACAATTCCCGGCTATGTTTATCTCTGGCGGTAAAAGAGGATTAGATATTGAACTGGCACCTGCTGATCTGTGTCGTTTGCTGAATGGTACTTTTGCCGATATAGCAAAAGCTTAATCTCAGCCAAAAAGGGCCGCCAGATTGGCAGCCCTTTCAATTCATCACCTTGTCAGGGATTATTGATAAACAATTTCACCTTTTGGCTCATAAGCAGCCGCTTTCAGTGGTGAGTGCTTCTCGATATAGCCTTTCAGAACTTCTGCATCAACAAAACCCGTGTTGACATAGGTTGGGTAATGATCAATACGTGGGTAGCCATCACCACCGATAGCGTTAAAGTCAAGCATCGCCATACGGTAAATTTTGTTTTTTTCCAATGGCTTACCACCAATTTTTACATCTTTAACACGCTTACCATCGGCAACCAGACTGACATTCACGAACTGAGCATAAGCGCCGGAGTCAACTTTCATATTCGCAATCGTCGCCAGATATTGTTCAACTTCGCTGCCTTTCATCTCAACGTAAACCAATGTGTTAGCAAATGGATGCACTTTCAACACATCTTTATAAGTGATGTCGCCTGATTCAATTGAATCACGAATACCACCACCACTCATAATCGCAAAATCAGCATCAGCGCGTTCCATCATGGCAGAAAGCACGACATGGGCCATATTAGTCTGAACAAAACGAACTTTACTGCGATCACCTTCCAATTTACCCTCAACAGAACCCACTGTCATGCCAAGCTGTTTATCACCTTTATCCTGATAAGGCGTCAGTAAGTTGATCATTTCCGGGTTTTGAGCAATTTCATGAGTGTAGTAAACACGTTCAGCAGAACCATCTTCCTTTTTTACTTTCTTCTTGAGATTAATGGGGATTAACTGATAGTGAGTCAGCTTTAATTCACCATTACGAAACTGGAAATCAGCGCGACCAACATATTTGCCCCACTCATGAGCCTGAACTATCCAGGTACCATTTTGACGATCAGGTGAACATGGTGTTCCTGGTACATAATCGATCTGTTTGTAGTTTTTCTTCTCCGCAGACATACAGACCGGATCTTGTGAGTGACCACCGACAATCATATCCAGATAACCAGCAGGCAAACTACGCGCCATTTCAACATCACCCGGTGCATTGGAGCCATAATTACCATTGTCATAGTGTCCCATATGCGTTGCCGCAATAATGACATCTGGTTTTTCATTTTTCTTCAGTTCCTCAACCACCATTTTGGCTTCTGTCGCGGGAACACGAAATTCAACATCTGGGAAATTAGTAGGGTTGCCGATTTTAGCCGTATCATCGGTGGTCAGTCCGATAACCGCAATCTTTACACCCTGCTTATCAAAAATGGTATAAGGCTTGAACAAACGCTTACCAGTGCTTGTCTTGTAAATATTAGCCGCAAGGAAGGGAAAATTTGCCCATTTTTCCTGTTGAAGCAACACTTGCAAAGGATTATCAAACTCATGGTTGCCCAATGCCATCGCATCATAGCCCACCAGGTTCATACCTTTAAAATCAGGCTCTGCATCTTGCAAATCGGACTCTGGTACACCGGTATTAATATCTCCGCCGGAGAGCAGTAACACACTACCGCCTTTTTTGGCGATTTCCTGACGGATTTCATCAACGACCGTTTTCTGAGCGGCTAAACCATATTCGCCGTAGTCGTTATGCCAAAAATGACCATGATGGTCATTCGTGTGCAAGATAGTAATGTCATAGGTTTTGTCTTTTTCCCATGCATTTGCGATTGCTGGAAGTAGTGTCATAGAAACAACCAAAGCGCAAGCTGAGGTCTTAAACGAAAATCTCATGGTATATCTCCATGTTTTTTTTAGTGAATTGCCATGCAAAAACAGCTTAAGAAGCTAACAAGGCGGGATTTATTGATAATTCTATGGGATAGGTCACTTATGCGATTATTAGAACATGCTTAGTTTCATCTTTTCGAACATCTTATCAAACTATTCTCTGAGATAGTAAAAAATCAACTATCAGCCTAATATATATTTAAGTGCAACAAATAACCAATGAACTCACTTCCAAATAAGATAGGTTGGCAGTTAATATGAGCGAACAGAGCAACACCACCATAGTTCCACCTCATGCAAGAAAAACCAGGAATACCGTTTTTACTATTCTTGGTGCGATCAGTATTTCACACTTGTTGAACGATATGATCCAATCGTTGATTCTGGCGATTTATCCTTTACTGCAATCAGAATTCAACCTGAGTTTTGTGCAAATTGGTATGATCACACTAACCTACCAGATTACTGCATCTTTATTACAACCACTGATAGGTCTTTATACCGATAAACATCCACAACCCTATTCACTGCCCATTGGGATGAGCTTTACCTTATCAGGTCTGTTACTGCTGGCCTATGCTGAAAGTTTCCCGATAATCTTATTAGCGTCTGCATTAGTTGGCACCGGCTCTTCGGTATTTCACCCTGAATCGTCACGCGTAGCACGCATGGCATCCGGTGGGCGCCACGGGCTGGCTCAATCTCTTTTTCAAGTCGGCGGTAATTTTGGCACTTCCCTCGGGCCTTTGCTAGCGGCTGCGTTTATCGCGCCTTATGGTAAAGGCAATGTCGGCTGGTTCTCTCTGGCTGCATTACTGGGAATTGTCGTGCTGTTGCAGGTCAGTAAATGGTATAAGACCCAAAATCATACCAAAAAAAATCAAGCCAAAACTGCCCCTGTTGTTAAAGTTTTATCAAGAAAAACAGTGATCAGTTCTCTGTCTATTCTGTTGATCTTAGTATTTTCCAAATATTTTTATCTCACCAGTATCAGCAGCTATTACACTTTTTACTTAATGCACAAATTTAGCATTTCTGTACAAAATGCCCAGCTTCATCTGTTCATCTTTTTATTCGCAGTTGCGGCAGGGACCATCATTGGCGGACCTATTGGTGATAAAATTGGCAGAAAGTACGTTATCTGGATATCAATCCTTGGCGTTGCACCTTTTACATTGATTCTGCCTTATGCTTCTCTGTACTGGACAAGCATACTGTCAGTGATTATTGGTGTGATTCTGGCATCTGCGTTTTCTGCAATCCTGGTATATGCTCAGGAGCTTATTCCGGGTAAAACCGGGATGGTATCCGGCCTGTTTTTCGGACTAGCTTTTGGTATGGGAGGTATCGGCGCCGCGGTACTAGGTTACATTGCGGACAGAACAAGTATTGAACTAGTTTATCAGATTTGTGCTTTTCTGCCGTTACTTGGAATATTTACCGCACTATTACCTAATATAGAAGATAAGAACTAAAAAAATCGCCAAACAGCCCCACATAAAAGTTATTTTTTATGTGGGAGTAACCTTTATATACCTTATAAATGTTCAAACAGATCAATACAAATCGATGTTACAGGTAGTTTAATCCTTTCAATCCATATTTTTTGATGTTTTATTCATTTTTTTAGCGAATTTACCTCGAATTACCTATAAGATACGGTTACACCTACCTCTTCACTATTCTATTTAATAGCCTCAGCAAGAAGGAGTCTTAATGGAGCATTCGACACCACTTATCACCACTCTCGTTGGCGGGTTCGTCCTCGCTTATCTGCTTGGTATGCTGGCACAACGTCTGAAAATCTCACCACTGGTTGGTTATCTTACCGCCGGTGTACTCGCTGGTCCTTTCACCCCCGGTTTTGTCGCTGACGCATCACTGGCACCGGAACTGGCAGAAATTGGTGTTATCTTATTAATGTTTGGTGTCGGGCTGCATTTTTCACTCAAAGATCTGCTGGCAGTAAAATCCATCGCTATCCCCGGTGCTATTGCGCAAATATTGGTAGCAACACTACTTGGTGTAGGGCTATCAGCAATACTGGGTTGGGAATTATTTAGCGGTATCGTCTTTGGTCTCTGCCTGTCAACTGCCAGTACTGTCGTTCTGTTACGAGCGCTGGAAGAGCGTCAACTGATCGATAGCCAACGAGGTCAAATAGCTATCGGCTGGCTGATTGTTGAAGATCTGGCGATGGTCCTGACACTGGTATTACTGCCTGCGGCTGCCGGTATTCTGGGTAATCACGAAGCCAATGCTGGGCAGTTATTTATGGAACTCGCCATTACCGTCGGAAAAGTTATCGCGTTTATTCTGCTGATGATTGTTGTTGGCCGCCGTCTAATTCCGTGGGTACTGGCAAAAACCGCCAGTACCGGCTCCAGAGAACTATTTACCCTTGCCGTACTGGTTATCGCGCTGGGTATCGCTTACGGTGCCGTTACGCTATTTGATGCCTCATTCGCTCTAGGTGCATTCTTCGCCGGTATGGTACTGAACGAATCAGAACTCAGCCACCGGGCTGCTCAGGATACATTGCCACTCCGAGATGCTTTCGCTGTTCTGTTCTTCGTATCCGTTGGTATGCTGTTTGATCCGATGGTACTGATTCAGCAACCGCTCGAGATACTGGCAACGCTGGCAATTATTATTATCGGTAAATCTGCCGCTGCAATGTTGCTGGTAAAGATGTTCGGTCATTCACGCCGTACTGCGCTGACGATTTCGGTCAGTCTGGCACAAATCGGTGAATTTGCCTTTATTCTGGCGGGTCTTGGTGTTGCACTTGGCCTGCTTGATGGGAATGCCCGTAACCTTGTTCTGGCTGGTGCGATTGTTTCTATCATGCTAAACCCAGTTCTGTTTAGCCTGCTGGATCGTTATCTGGAAAAAACAGAAACAATTGAAGAACAACTACTGGAAGAAACTCTGGAAGAAGAGACGCAAATTCCTGTCAATATCTGTGATCACACTATTGTTGTCGGCTACGGACGCACGGGTAGCTTACTATGCCAACGATTGCAGGAAAACGGGTTCCCTCTGGTTGTGATTGAAAATACCAGAGCCAAATTTGAGGAACTGGGTGAACAAGGTATCAGTGCAGTCATGGGTAACGCCGCCAGCAAAGATATAATGTCGCTGGCACGCCTGGACTGTGCTTGTTCCTTATTACTAACAATCCCTAATGGTTATGAGTCAGGTGAGATTGTCGCCAGCGCAAGAGAAATCCGCCCGGATATTAATATTATTGTCCGTGCTGACTATGATGACGAAGTTACCTATATCACGGAGCGGGGAGCCAGCCATGTCATTATTGGCGAACACGAAATTGCCAAAACAATGGCAAATGTGCTGATAAACGGTGAACAAAGTTATTCAGTTGAACCTCCCCCTGTATCACCCTTTTCTCCATCGCTTTGAGGAAATGCCGCTGATAATGGAATAATTTCCCATCCATAACCGAGCTGGGTCATGACTTTTATCATATGAGATATCCCATGACCCATTTTACTCAATTTTCATACAGAAAAAATCAAACACGAATTCGACAATCTCCAATACCTTTTTGAATAAATCTTCTTTTTTAAAAAGCTAATAGGAAAATAATATCAAATCTCAATATTATATCAGAGATATAAAATACCCTTGATTGAGGCGTAAAACATGGAGAATGAGAAAACGGATAGCACTAAAGAAGCAAAACGATAAAACAGATTAGGTTTTAAACGACCAGCTTCCTGTCCTTCCCGATATAGTATTTTTCCCACCCCAGTCCAAATCAGGGAAACAGGTAACAACGCACAAACAAAAGTCGTCATGGAAAAGATATAATCTACCCACAGAGTGAACGCAGTAAGAGGCAATACATATGTGGCAAATACAAAAGCCTTGGGATTAAGCAAAGTGGTAAATAACACAATGCTGAAACAGACTTTCACCCCATCTTTGCTTAATGAGAAATGCCAGACTTTAAAAGCCAGATAAGCGATGTATGTTGAAGCACAAAGCTTTAAAACTAATATCAGCCATATAAAAGTCTGAGGAATTATGGATAACAATAATCCCCATAAACTAATGGCTGTTAGATAACCCAACATCTCAGCCAATATCAACCTGAGTGTACTAATAAAACCATGTGAATATCCAGATAATACTAAAAGGGTATTTGTCGGTCCTGGCATCATTAAAACCATAGTCAACATACCGGCAATTTTCACATAATCATAATAACTACTCATAGTATCCTTAGATAATAATTTATCATTTAAAGTGTATATAGGAAATCCTTGATATAAGTTCTATTATATACTTCTTTTTTTTCAAATTAACAATATAAAATCATGGTCATTAAATGCTATTACTTTATCTTTCCAGCTATTAACCAATGCCAAAAAGATATTTCTCAATCCTGAAACAACCAATCCCATAATCGCCACAAGGTCAGTTATTATATAATCACAAAAACGCCTAATAATATCATTAGACAATAACACACAATTCAAATTATATATAAACACCTTAGCAAGAGTTATATCATATAATTCTTTTTTATAAAATTAGTCATATAAAAACATAGTCATTAGGTGCTTTATTTTACCTTAGCAGCTATTAACTTCATCCTTTGTTCAAATGCTAATAATCTCAATGTATATTCAGATACATCCCAATGGTTTCAATCCAATAACAAACAAGACTGAAAAAATCTTGTATCAACATTAATATAAAAGTCAAAAAATTACGGCAGAAAAGCAATATCGCCCTGAATAATCTTTATAAATTATTAACCATATCTAAAGCTGTACCATCGAAACTAGAGTAGAAAAACTCTAATCTATGTATTGATACTATGCACAAAATATGAAATGGCGAATCGAATGATGGAATATTGCAAAAACATCTTACCTCCAATCCACATATAACTAATATTAGGTATTTTACTGATATAGTTAAAAATAGTCATCACCAAAATCACTTTTTTATGAAAGATGATAGTCATATCGCTTTAATGATGAAAAATTCCAAATAAAAAATTAAATGTAAAAATGCAGCATAAAAAAATTAATTATACAAAATTATTAGATAAAAAGATTAATATCAATATATCCCATCATAGCGACAATGTTACAGCGTCTTTAAGTGACTAAACTTAATTGTTCCACTACTACTGCCATGTTAAGTAAATTCGCCCATTGAATTAATTTAATAGTTAATGCATTCTAATTAATAACAAAGAGTAATTACTTCTCTTAATATAATACATAGATAAGATTAAGCTGATACCAATCACTATAATCGCTTCGATCTTATTATATCTTGGAAACGGTGCTGAAATATAAAAATGAATTATTTAAATAGAAAACTTCCTACAATTAAACAATTACAATGCTTCCTCGCTGTTGCTCATGAATTAAACTTTCGTCGGGCTGCTGAACGGATGCTCATGACTCAACCCCCATTGACTCGGCAAATCCAGTGCTTAGAAGAAATGCTCGATTGTTCTTTATTTACCCGAAATACTCATCAAGTTTATTTGACTGAGGTGGGCGTTCAATTTGAAAAACAAGCTAGAGAACTTATAAACCAATTGAGTCATTTGGTCAGAGAAATAAATAGAGAAAGTTGTACAGTAAAAATTGGAATCACACGTACGCTAGATTCCAGCCTCATTCCTTCCATTTATCCTGCCTTTAAATTACTAGACGATACAAATGTAATATCCTCTCATCAATTGATCTCAAAACAATTACTGCAAATGCTAGGAAGTGGGAAGCTGGATATTGCCTTAGTAGGTGAAAAACCTCTTAGCCATTTACAAGAATTTAGTTTTTACTGGCTTTATCGTGAACCGTTAATGCTAGCTCTTCCCTCCTTCCATCCTGCAAGCCTTAACGAGAGAGTCTCACTAAAGGATGTAGCTGATTTACCTTTATATTGGTTTTCACGTAAAGCGAATCCTGGCTTCTACGGTAAATGCGAAGCCTATTTTCAAAAGTTGCCATTTCCTTTGAAGCGAATACCAAAACCTGATGACTCATTGATCATGTTGGCTAATATAGCCAGAGGGAAAGGAATGGCACTGATGCCACAGTCAATGTGTGTATCAATGCGCGAAGGCCTGTGCTATCGCAAGTTAGATAAGTCAGACAATGAGCAGCTGAACATTGATGTCTATTTGGTAATACGTAGTAATGAACATCGTGATAATGTGTTGCATATAACCCAAAAGTTGCTCGCTATTTCTCCAAAAAATTAATGTTCCAGACAATGTTTCGTTATATATGCGCGGATAAAGCAACAATATTAATATACCCGTTATCTTTCAAGTTGCCTCTTTGTTGGCTGCACTCGCTCAACCCGGTCACATAGTTCGCTATGCTCCCGGGGATTCGCTCCCTTGCCGTCGCGATGCATCTTGAAATCTATAGGGTATATAGGGAAATAAATCGTCTTTATGTATAAGTATTTCTTACGTTGTTATTTTTAATTTCGTACCATACCGCAATCAGTCAGGCTGTCATTAATTTTTTATGAACAAAATTGCAATGAGCAGCCTGTTTATTATTCTAAGTGATTCTTGTCAATGAAGTTTACATTACTTGAAAGGTTTGGTCTCATCTTGTCCTGAAAGTTTTGCTCTATTTAGAAACACTGTGTCTGCCAGAAAATCTGCAACTTTTCTTATCCTGAGGGAATGCGCTAAATCTGCTTGAATTACAAGCCATAAAGGCTGATCTATGCCCAAATTACTTGAAACACATATGAGACCCGCAGCGTTGGCTACAAAATGTGGAAGTACTGCCAATCCCAAGCCTGCTTTTACAGCAGAAATTTGAGCAGAAAGGGAAGTTGTGGCTACAGAAAGTGGACGGTCTTTGAGTATTTGTTCAACCCATTTGAATGTAAAGAGTTGAGATTGATCATCTGTCCACCCAATAAAGCTATCGTTTTCATATTCTCCTCTAAGCGCTCCTGATGAATTAGTTGCCAGGTAATCTTCACTTCCATAGAGGCCAAATCCTAAGATCCCTAATTGACGAATAGTGACATGCCCTCTCTCTGGTCTAATTATGCGAAGTGCCAAGTCAGCGTCGCGACGATGTAAATTGACAGTATGAATATCTGTAATAATCTCCAATGTTAGATCCGGATAATTTTTCTGTAAGCTTGGCAAGCTAGGAATTATTAAACTGTTTGCGAGAGTCTCCGTGGTAGCGATACGAACTTTTCCCGAAATTTCCATGCGTGTATCAGCCTCAAGCAACAATGTATTTGCTGCCATCTCCATACTTTTCGCTTTTTCCAGAAGTTCAGTCCCATCTTCTGTTAGTCGATAACCAGCTTGATGGCGGAGGAATAATGGCATCCCAAAAGTTGCTTCAAGTCGTTCAACTCTTCTGGATACAGTTGCAACTCCTATCTTAAGGCGATTTGCAGCCCTACTTATGGTACCGGTTCGAGCCACTGCCAAGAATATACGTATATCATCCCAAACAAGAGACTGCTCAATTCGGCTTCCATTTTTGGAAAGTTGAATTCCAATATTATCTACATCTTTCATATTTGATATATGCCACAATTATCTTGATAAAAGCAAACGAGTTTAATGCATGACGGTTTTTTTGGATATTCAATATACCAACGGTCATTTCTTCATATATTGAATGTCGAATCGTTCCATTCTTAGGCTGTCATTGTCGTTCAATAAATAATGGCAGTCAAAAGTACTTGTTGCTTACTCTGAGACCAGTATTGATGAGTTAATTGGAAATGAGTTAACCACCACATATCCAATCCCCATCCTGACTAAGTCTACTTGTTTAATATGATATGAGAGTCCATTATGATGAAGAAAAGAAAAATATTTATTACAGGTGCTGGTGGAGGTATTGGGTCTTCATTGGTTCAGGATCTCCTGCAAGCAGGTCATTTTGTAGCTGCTGGAGACATCACATCAATTAATATTCACGATAGTAACAGCGATTCAGCTCGTTTAATTCCCCTTCTGTTAGACATACGGGATGTCAATAGCTGCACCCAAGCTATTCAAACCGCAGTGGAGACATTTGGTTCAATAGACACACTGATTAATGTGGCAGGTATTTGCTACGGAGGCGATCCACTTACTGCGTCACCTGAAGAATGGGAAAACACATTTGATATTAACGTAAAAGGTATGTTTCAAATAACCCAGGCCGCTTTACCGTATCTACAAGGAAAAGAGCGCTCTGATATTGTGAATATATCTTCCGTATGGGGAGTAGACTACAATCCGAATCTACTCTCATATTCAGCATCAAAGTTTGCAGTAGAGGGCTATACAGGTGGATTACGCGCGTGGGGCCTTCCCAGAAATATACGCGTGACGTCGTTGCAAGTGGACAAAGTCGATACCAACTTTCGCCGCAATTTAGGTAGTGCGGGTGTTTTCCCTGATGAAAAATTGAGAAAAATGCTTACACCAAAAGATGTTTCAGAAGCTGTATGCTTTGTTCTCAGTACAAATTCGACTGCGCATATATCATATATGCGTCTTGATGCTCCATTATGGTATCAATTAGAAAAATAAGGTCATTGTTATGCGAGTTACACCACAGCTAGCCGTCATTCTGACTCTATTTGCAACCTTCTTTTGGGGCTCCAATTTTCAGGCAACAAAACTCGCTCTCAGCAGCTTACCTCCATGGACTGCATCTGTTGAACGTTTTGTCTTTGCTGTCTTAGCTATTTTTATCTTTATGGTCCTTAAAGGCGGCATTCACGGTAAAGTACTGAGACAAAACCTTCTTGCATTCATTAGTCTTGGAACAATTGGCGTCGCCGGCTTCAATGGGGCTTTGTTTGTTGGTCTGCAAAGCTCCAGCCCTGTCACTGCTGCATTAATAATGGCGACAACCCCAATTTCAGCCAATATTCTGGAAGCCATAATGAATCGTCGTTTTCCAGATCTTATCCGTGTATACGGGATGACGATTAGTCTATTTGGTGTAGCGTTAGTTATCACCAATGGTCAATTGTTTTCTGGCGGAACAATTTATACAGCATCTGGTGACTTAATCATTTTAGCAGGTAGCCTCGGTTGGGCAATTTACACGGTGGGAACCCGCACGTTTGTTACAGACGCTACTCCTCTCGAAACAACTAGTTGGACGATGCTTTTTGGTACTGTGATATTGGCTATTATTGCCATTTTTGTGGAATCACCGGTTCCTTCATTATTCTCAGGAAAACTTGAGAGTCATCTGGCGAGTGTCTACATGGGGATCGCCGGTTCCGTTTTTGCCTATCTTTTTTGGAATATAGGTATTGCTACTAGAGGACCAGGAAAAACAGCGATATTTTTCAATTTCGTTCCAATTTTTGCTCTTGGTATACAAGTAACGATGGGGGATATTCCAAGTTTAGCGCAAGTTATTGGAATAATTATCACCATTGCAGGGGTGCTTTTAGGACAGGGGGTGGTTACTTCGTGGTTTATATCTAAAGGATTGCCGGCAAAATAATAATCTACAATAATTAGTTGTTTGTTTTCTAGGGGGGCTTGGGAAAATGGAGATATAGTGTCCCCCGTTTTCTCAAAACCTGATGGGTAACTGCTGTAATTAAAATGGTAATTCGCTGAAATTTAATTAGTTACCGTTGCTTTTCAAACACGGTTTGATGAATCGTTATCTCCCTGATTACCTGATAATGACAGAGAATACTCAAGTTATGCCAAACCGAGATTTAGTTGAATCAATAAAAACTATCCCTGAGATTCTAGCCTTGCTTGATATCCTCCCTTTCCTAAAGCATAGGTATCTACACAAATTTCGCCAAAAATGGTACTGATATTCAGTATGCATTCAATTTTTCCATCGCCGGGCTCGACGCCCAGCTCAACCGTCGATATCAATCTTTGGTTAAACAACCTATGACTTCTGCCACTTCCGATCTGCCAATCGCTCCGGTGGCACAGTCACTGACGAATAATACCGGGTGTCACTCGACGCTGAATGAGAACCTGCTTCCCCAGGAAACGCATCTGGATGCGTTAACAGCCAGTATCAGCCAGATTGAAGCCCTGGAACTGAACAAAACATTGATTCATTTGATTGACCGGGAAGGCGATTCGGTGGACCATTTGCGTCAGCTCATGCAGCCAAGTTCGCCGCTCCCGGTCAGCCTGATAGTTATCTAGCTGATGGATAAGGAACTGACCCGGCTAACCGCAAGTGTATTGGGTCAGTTCGGCGATGTATAGATACCTTATGGCCTGAAAGGAAGGGGCTTCCCACGAAAAGCATGGTGAAAGAAGAGATTGATTTTAAGCACCTTGCTCATACTCATTATGAACAAGTGACCGCCAAAGCCACTCCTTCACCACCACCAATACACAGCGCAGCGATACCATTCTGCAAATGGTTCCGTCTCAAGTTATAGATTAACGTCACAAGAATGCGACATCCAGAAGCACCGATGGCATGTCCTAAAGCAATAGCACCACCATAAGGATTGATACGCTCAGATGGAACACCACACGAAGAAAGCACAGCCAAAGCCTGTGCAGCAAATGCCTCGTTTGACTCAAGTACATCAACATCTTCAGGCTTCCATTGCTGTTTTAATATACACTGGTGTATCGCTTCAATGGGAGCCACGCCCATAAGCTCAGGCTCAATACCTGTATTGGCAAAGCCGCTCAAAGTAGCCAATGGCTGTAAATTTAGACTTTCTGCTTTCTCGCGGCTACATAATAACACTGCCGCAGCACCATCATTCAGGGAAGATGCATTACCGGCTGTAACTGTCCCCTCTTTCTGAAAGACAGGCTTCAGAGAAGATAATTTTTCTATGCTAGTCTCCCGTGGCCCCTCATCTTGTACGAAACGGAGAATTTCTCCCTTTCTTCCTGCTATCTCAACAGCAACAATCTCGTCATTGAAATACCCCGCCTGTTGAGCATGAACAGCCCGGTGATGTGATAGAAGCGCATATTCATCCTGCTGAGCACGTGTTATATTAAATTGCTTTGCAACATTTTCTGCTGTCACTCCCATGTGAAAATGATGAAAAGCATCCCAAAGGCCATCATGTACCAAACTGTCTTTCAGTTCACTGTGGCCGAGACGAATCCCTTGTCGAGACATGGGTAGAATGTGAGGAGCCAGAGACATGTTCTCCTGCCCACCAGCAATAACTATCTCCGCTTCACCACTCTGGATCGCTTGCATACCCAAATGAACAGCTTTCAAACCTGAACCACAAACCTTATTAATGGTCATAGCTTGGGTAGTAACTGGTAACCCCGCTCGCAATGCAGCTTGCCGCGCTGGATTTTGTCCACAACCGGCCGTCAGCACTTGCCCCATAATGACCTGTTCAATATCTCGTGCAGCAACACCGCTTTCTGCTAGCAAGGCATGAATGACCGTACTGCCAAGAGAAGTTGCCGGTTGATTAGCTAGAGAACCTTGGAAACTGCCCGTTGCCGTACGTTTAGCAGCAACAACAACAACATCTCTCATGATTTCCCCCCTGTTTCACTCTTCAGTACATTTTTTTGAGCTATAGCTGCACGGAACGCAGTTAGCCCATTCATACAGGCGGGAACACCAGCGTACACTGCCATCTGGATTACAATCTCCAATAACTCTTTCTCAGTGACTCCTACATTAAGTGCAGCGCGCATATGCAGTTCTAATTGAGGCTGAGCATTACCTAAAGTAATCAAAGAAGCTACTGAGAGCATCTCACGCGTTTTAAGATCCAAACCTTCACGTCCCACAACTGCACCAAAGGCATAATCAGTAATCAAAAATGGTAAGTCTGCATCCAATTCTGCTAAACTTCCCATTACTCGATCTGCCAAACCTGGCTCTAATGATTCCATAATAGAGCGACCATGTTCGGTTAATGCTTCACCCATTTTCATTTTGTTTTCCTTACTAATATATTACTCTATGTGGTTTTAGTTGGGATAATTACTACCAAGAACAGTGGCAATGCAATTAACAATTCCAGCGGCACTGAAATATTAAACAGTGATACCAACCAATAGCGATATTGAATGACAAAAGAAACGTAGATATCCAACACAGGAAAAACATTTTCTCCCGTTAAACGCGCATTCACATCAGCAAGCCGACAACAATGCCAACCAAACTTTTAATTCAATATATAGCCATCATTGGTGAATTCACATAATATTCTTCAATAAATATGGGTACTTTCAGTAAGAATTTCCCAATCATTCCTTCGAGCATATGCGGCCAGATTTGTGTTATCACCAACGCAAACAGGATTTCCTGTAGCCTCTAACATCGATACATCAGAAAGGTCGTCGCCATAAGCAAAGCTATTTTCCAAATCAATATCTTGGCTGTATGAAAAGGAAGTTAACGCTTTTTTCTTTCCTTCTCCTATGGTTTGCGGTTCATCTATCTCTCCTGTTAGTTTTCCTTCTTTATTTAACAATAATTGCGTACAAAGAATAACGTCTACTCCCAAATACCGTCCCAATGGCTTTAATAAAGGCAACATGGATCCAGAGATAAATACTGTTAAATGACCATAAGTCTGATGCTTATAAAACGCATCTATTGCTGACGAAATATAAATCTCATCCTTTTCAAGAAATTTATTAAACCAATTCTCACCCTCTTGATACAACTCATCTATATAAACCCCACTGAGTTGCCGATAATACATACGATTTAATTCTTCTCTTTTTGCTCCCTGAGAAAGAGCAGTTATAAACCTCTCATTAAATTCATTATACTCATGCTGACGTTGGCGACAATGGCACCAAAATTGATAAAAATGAAACATACTTTTCATTTTTATCAAAGTTTCATCAACATCGAAAAAGGCCGCTATTCGCTTCACAGTTTCTACTCTCCCAATAAATTTTTTGACAGAATTTAGTTAAAGAAATCTGTTTAATTATATTCTTATAGTTATTTACCCTGATATTGTGATTATTTAAAAAGTAGTGAATTCACTGAAAGAAGCAGTAGGTAATTTTAGATGAGCATGGATATCTCCCCCTAAACCATATAAACCTATCGCGCCGCCAAAACTTTGCTGACAACTCATAAAAAGGACAACAATGTTGATAATCCGGTTACGCTCCTTTCCCTCTGAGGGAAACGGATTAGGTAATTCTGCCCAATATTCTGCGTTCCCCTCAGCATCAGTAACAAAAACGTTAGGTATTCCAAGCGGCCCTGGACGACTAGGTTTCTCTGATGCCAGATCTCGTTCACGCAGACTCATAACAGTATAAACACTGTGTGGTACCAGATGCTTAAAAGTAAAATCAAAGCGCGCACTGCGCTTGTCTTTACTCAGAGTTACCGTTAGAGTCCCCTTGGCCTTCATCCAATCCCCCAATGTGATAGGTTGCAGCTTACGTCGTCCGTCAGAAGCTCGGAAATCAGCAATATATCCTTCATGTAATGGCCTGCTTGGTCGCTGATCTCGGGCAGCTTCTGGTCGCTGCTCTGGAGCAAATGTCATAGGATAGTTATTCATCGGTAGCGGTAATGGCAATGTATATAAAGTGATTTTTGCCAGATGGTCCTTTGACTGTGCATCAAGATTCTGAACAATATGATATGGTTCAACCTGTCCATAAGGTGGCAACGGGCTGTTCTGATTCACAATTGCACAGCCCCAGCGAATACCATTATCAGAGGGAATCTGACCGACCACGACAAAATTCCCGTGAATATCCACCACCTCAGCAGGGGGATAAAGGGGCCCCTGCGTAGTGACGGCCAGATTATAAGTTTGGCCGTATTTTTCAGGCATACACATTCTCCTCAACAGCTTGTGTGCTTATGTATTGAGTCTGCAAAATAGCCTTAGTGATTTCGTTAGCCATTGCCGCTTCTTTTTTGCTGATCACTTTTTCTGGATAAACCGTGAAGGTAACAGCCATAGATGCACAAAGTGTTGTATGTTGTGAGATATGAATATTAGCTTTAAAACGGGAACGGCGATCGTTAATATCCTCTTCTACCAATTCATAATTAACTACTGCTGGTAAAGGGAATAAAAAGTTTGAAAATTTTATATTCATATCATTGATGACATAATAAGACTGTCCTACTTTATCTGACATATAAAATTCTTCTGTCACAGCTATAAAAGTCTGACGGCAAGCCTCAATTAAAATCATCCCTTGAATATGTTGTCCAGTTTGGTGGTCAGCCATTAACTCACAACGTTCATCAATTAATAGTGGTAAAGAAAATAAATTTTCATTCACTTTCTCTGCAACACCTATCACCGTATTATGTGTTATTTTTTTATGGGAGTATTCATTTTTCCTCGAAACGGTTAACTGTTGCAAAGTAGTTAGGTCTATTTCGTTATTATGGCACTGGTTTCTCTTCTGATTATCTAATACTTTTTCTGCAAAATCATATCTTATTCCCTGACCAACAACAAACTGCTTCTTTATATCAATAATATGAGCAGGGATTTGTGTAATAAGATCCAATTGGCTAATGGTAACGACATCTTTACCATTGGCAAATGCATTAAATTTGTCCCCTACAACGACTATTTTTTTACACTCTGCTGTATTTTTCATTTTCGCTACCAGATTTTAAAATATCAAGAAATAGAACGATAAATACGGGTATAAAGACCACCATTTCCACCTGTAATGTAGTTATCCCCAGCTTGCTGGATAATGTTCAGATAACGTTCATTGGTAAACACTTCTAAATAGCTTTCTTTATCTACATTAAATGCCGAAATAAACATAACACCAGGTTGACCACTAATCAGAGAGTGGTAGGCTTCAAAACTGGTAATTTTTTCTTTATTTTCCCGCACTACATTAAAGATTGTCTCTTCACGCCATTGACGGTATTGTTTATAATTTTCCGCCGGTACTTCTACATGGCGAAGTTGAATATATTCTGTAACAGGAAGATCATCTTCCGAGTCAATTGGCGCTTCAACAAATTTTACCAATTCACGGCGAATATCTCCGCTTAATATTGAAGAAAAACTCTTAAATGCCGATTCTAATTCGTTTTCACTTTCGCTTATTTCATCAATAGATGAAAAAGAACGAAGTTCTAATAATTCATTAATTCCCTGTTCATCTGAAATAAAATATTTTTTATTATTTTTATTTTTATTTTTATTTTTCAATGTATTGAACTTATGAGTGTCAGTTTGTTCTTTTAATGGAAAACGTGTAATAATTACGTATTTCGCAGACATTTTAAATTATCTCGTTGTTTATATTGGTAGTCGCATAATAAAGATTTTATTAAGTTATGGAATTGTTATTTTTGTGATATATTTATTATATTAAAAGTTTCATAATATAATCTCTGTTCCATTTAAGAACGGTCATTCCGGGAGTCAGTAGATACGGCCGCGATGTCTTGAATATTCTATCTGAGAAATATTTTCTAGCATTACCCGATCCTAAAGAAGTCAGTCTTTTCCTGTCATTCCATTACGTATGTTAGTGATCAATGTAATCTATTCCGTTTAGAAAGAAAGACGACTGTAAACTACAGCCGTATTAAATTACGCAATGATGAATATAATAAGTTGATATTATTTAATCATTACCGTTCCCAGTAAGACTCTTCCAAACTATCTTCTTTTTCTGGTAAACCACGGCTTAATCGTGGCGAATGCTGACTCAATACCTGATAACTAACTCTGTTTGCATATTTACAAACCTGAGCAAGTGATGAATATGTCAGGTAAGTACGAATATGCTTACTGGAATTAGGCACATTCATTCTGTGATGGTTGTTAGCGGTTATATCATGCAGTAAAGCAGATAAAGCACCATCACCTGCACCATTGGTATTCATAATTTTTTCTGGCCCGCCCATATAAGGCTCAATATGGGAGTAAATTTTCATTGGAGTTTGACAATCAGATTTACGCATAGCGCGACTGAATTCATAACGGTTAAATTCAGCAATAGCGCCTGGTAGAAGTGGGTGAGTTGTCTGGCGCTTGTAATCCTCTTCCGTATACCCCGCCATATATAATCCCGCAGGACCAGCAGTACACAAAACTAAATCGACCCAATCCAGAGCCATATCTGAAGCCAATAATGGATCACTGAAACCGGTAAGCTCATAAGCTTCATCTTCATTCATTGCCAGAACAGAAATATTCTCAATCAGAAAATCGCGCCACCATTGTGGATCATCAGCAATAACATATTTTGTCCCCAAAGTCAGAACGACAGGCACACTGTATTTTTTCGCATATTCGATGGCTTTCATTGTTGCTTCTGGCATTGGTTCTCCCGACTGACAACGAACCAAATAAGCAGTCAATACCAAGGATGAAGCTTCAGCGATAATCTGCTCAGGGATATTCTCCGGTTTTAGTTGATTCATTTGTCCAGGACTAATGGCAAAAGTCCGCTCACCATTTTCTGTCACCAACGTAAAACAGCGGCCAATTGCACCGTCCACACCTTGTAAATAATTTAGATCAGTTCGGCTGGAGGTGTTACATAAGTAGCGATAAGCATAGCTGCCAATCTGAATGTTGTTACACATTGTGCCCAATAAAATGGAACGATCATCAGCCAGCACGGAATAATTATGTAAAGTATTACCAATCGTACCACCGGCAAATTCGTGGCTGATAAGATTGTTATCCGTCAGTTCCCTATACAAGGTTTCAGCTACATCATCTTCAATAACTAATGAGTGTCCCTGGCTGAGGTGATAACGCCGGATAAAATCTTCATCTACTTTCGCCTCAATATCCACTAATGTCTGATCGATACCAACAATATAAGCTCGGTTATTCTCACCATCCATCATTTCTTTAATTGGCTGGAGTAAAGGATCACGCAGACTGACGGGAAAATAGTGTTTTGATTTACGTTTACCGGGGAATTTCATATTTGATTGATGCTATAACGCGAAAAGATGCAGCATGTTAGCACAATAAAAACTGACAGGCAGCAAGTGTCATTGCGACACCGGCTGCCAGAAAGATTAAGCCACTTGCTGACGATTACGCGCCACATGACGAATCAGAACAAACATTACCGCCAGGATCAAACCGATAAAGGCACTGCCTACCAGGATAAGCAGACGCTTAGGTGAATCTTTCGCCGTTGGTTCATAAGGAGCCTGCATATATTTGAATGGTTGGAAATTAACTTTATCTATTGTAAGTGATTTAAGTTCATTTATATAGAACATGCGGTTACGTAAATCAGCATCAATCAAGGATGGATCTTTGATCTCTTCTGTAATTTGCAGCTTGCGTTGTAATGCATCAGCGCCCAAAGCGATGGAATAATCTGGATCGTCTTTGATCATTGCTCCTTCACTGGAAATAGGTCTTTTAATTCCCGCTGAATTAGCAATAGATAATGAATATTTCAATCGCTCAATATTAACTTTCTGTATATTATGAACACGATTCAAATCAACTGCATACAAACCCTCAGAGTAGTCAAGCTTCTGTTTCACCATATCTCTCAATTCACTTTCCAACTTCTCATGGACAACAGATGACACATATCCAATATAGCCATTTAGCAAGTTATATGCATCCTCAGCGGTTCTGGCACTGAAAGTCAGTTTAGTTTCACCACTTTCATCCTCTTTTTCCACTTTTGAAGAAGATGAAATATTATTATTCACAATCTTTTCAATCAGTTTTCTTTTTGCAAGTGGTGAGTGATCATCTGATTCAGCTATCAGATTTTTAAAATATTCTGTATTAACCAGGTATTCTTCTCGTAAAACACGTGAATTAAAATTATTTAAAAAATTATCATACAGTGATGATGAAGTTACCGATGGTTGTAAGCTTAAAACCTCTAGCTTAGTCAGGATATTTTTAAGTGGCTGTATTTCTTCAAGTTGAGGTTGAATAACTGAAGCTGAACTGGTCCATTTTTGTGGCATAAGAGATGCTGCTGTAAAACCAATAACAGCAAAAATGATAGTAACAGCAATAATCAATAACTTTGATTGAAATAAAACAGAGAATAACTCAAACAAATCAATTTCATCGTCTTGTTTTGAATTGTAATAATTAAAATATTCTTCACTGGAGTTAGTGCTTTTAATCGGTTTAATGCTCATTATTTATGTCCAAATTCAAATATGACTGTTACTAACTATTTTACAAAACATCATCCCACTGAGCTCTTAGTTAATATCCAGAAAAGCCGGGTGCAACAGTTCGGATAGATGGGCTCCCGCACGGGAATATATCATTAAAGAGCCGTTTAATCCTAATGATAGATTAATTCTACACACTATTTGTTTTGCTTCTGACAAACCTGTTCACCAGCGCCTCCAACAGAAAAATATGATTACTATTGTCGTTAAGCGCAGGAATATATTCAAATTTCTTCCCGCCAGCATTAAGAAATATCTCTTTATTCTGCTGTTTTATCTCTTCCAACGTTTCCAGACAATCGGACGAAAAGCCAGGACAAAGTACCTGAATATGCTCTATTCCCTGATCAGGCAATGATTTCATAGTTTGATTAGTGAATGGCATCAACCAAGGTTCACGACCAAATCGCGACTGATAAGTCATTATCACCTGATTTGCCGGATAGTTAATTGTTTGCTTTAGCAATTGAGTTGTTAACTCACACTGTGCAGAATAAATATCACCCGTATCAACAAAACGCCGTGGAATACTATGGTAGGAAAATAGTAATCTATCCGGCTTGCCATGCTCACGAAAACTCTGCTCAATAGTCTCTTTCAATGCAGAAATATAGGCAGGATGGTTAGCATAGCTACGGATAAAGTGAATTCCAGGGATAGTGCGATATTTCTGCAATATTTTACTGACGCCATCAAACACAGCCGCAGATGTAGAACAGGAATACTGGGGATAAAGTGGCAAAACAATCAACTCTTCAACATTCTGTTTGAGCAGATTATTAATTGCCTGCTCAAGCGATGGAGAACCGTAACTCATTCCCAATTCAACAGGAATATCTGCCAGTTTTTCTGCCAGCAATTTTTGCTGACGACGGCTATATACTAACAGGGGAGAGCCTTCATCAGTCCAAATTTGCTGGTACAACTTTGCCACACGTGAAGAGCGGAAAGGCAAAATAACGCCATATAGTATTGGAATCCAGATAAACCTGGAAAAATCGACAACTCTTTTATCACTCAGAAACTCAGCTAAGTAACGTTTTATAGCCACAGTTGTCGGTCCATCAGGAGTACCAAGATTAACTAATAAAACGCCATACTTACCACTACTCATCATGCCGATTCCCTATTGCCTTCTCTGGTGAAAACCCTAACATAATAAAATACAGATGAAAATCATGTTTATCCATCAGAACAATAAATAAAAACCAACTGATTTACCTGAAACAGTAAAGAAATAAGATAAGATAAGGCAGCTTATAAGCCGCCTTTTAAACATCACTAAGGTTGGCTAATCCAGAATTTTGACTAATTCTTCGCTAACCTCAGATACCTTTCGTGTACCATCAATTCTGAAATATTGGGTATCACCTGTTTCAGCTTCCTTCTGGTAATAAGATACCAAAGGAGCAGTCTGTTGATGATATTCAACTAAACGTTTACGCACGATATCTTCATGATCGTCTTTACGAATAGTCAATTCTTCACCGGTAACATCATCCTTATTTTCCACTGCCGGTGGATTAAATTTGATGTGATAAACACGGCCAGATGGCGCATGTACACGGCGTCCAATGATACGTTCAACAATCAGTTCATCAGGAACATCAAATTCCAAGACATAATCAACATTAATACCGGCTTCTTTCATTGCATCAGCCTGAGGAATGGTACGAGGGAACCCATCCAACAAGAAACCATTGCGGCAGTCATCTTGTTTGATGCGCTCTTTTACCAAAGCAATAACCAGTTCATCAGTAACCAGCTTGCCATTGTCCATCAATTCTTTTGCTTTTAAGCCCAATTCTGTGCCAGCCTTAACTGCAGTACGCAACATATCGCCGGTAGAAATTTGAGGGATCCCATATTTCTCCATGATAAATTGCGCCTGAGTCCCTTTACCGGCGCCCGGAGCGCCCAGCAGAATAATACGCATTGCGTAAGTCCCCTTGCTAGTTAGTTTTTATATTTGTAAGAAAACGAGTCACCATACCATTTGGGACGGGGTTCGCTCAAGAAAACAGGGAAACGATTTCGTGATATTTTTTTGCAAAAAATAAACCACGCCCCATCTCACTACCGAAGGCGTGGTTTACAATCGTTACCAGAAAATAATTAAATCAAGCTTTTTCAGACAGTAATAACTGATTCATACGGCGAATAAACTGGTTTGGATCTTCCAATGTGCCACGTTCAGCAAATAATGCCTGATCGAGCAGTAGTTCAACCCAATCCGAGAATTGAGCTTCATCACTGATATCGGCAACCAGTTTTACCAATTGATGATCAGGATTCAGTTCAAAATTGTATTTAACGTCCGGCACCTGTTGACCCGCCGCCGCAAACAATTTCGCCATCTGAGTGCTCATTTCATCCGCATTTGTTGTCACAATTGCCGGGGTATCCGTCAGACGGTGAGTCAATTTAACCTCTTTTACCCGATCACCAAGTAACGTTTTCACACGCTCAACAAACGGCTCCAGCTGTTTATCAATTTCTTCCTGTTCAGCTTTGTCTTCATCTGCCAGTTTATCCAAAGATTCATCAGCTTTACTGACTGACTGGAATTTCTTACCATCAAAGTCAGTAAGGTATCCCATCATCCATTCATCAATGCGCTCTGACAGTAGCAGAACTTCAATACCTTTCTTACGGAACAGCTCCAGATGAGGGCTATTTTTCGCCGCAGCATAACTGTCCGAAGTGATGTAGTAGATCTTATCCTGACCTTCGGCCATTCTGCTGACGTACTCTTCCAAAGAAACTGTCTGTGCAGAGCTGTCATTATGAGTAGAAGCAAAACGCAACAATTTAGCGATAGCTTCTTTATTCGTATTATCCTCTGCCGGACCTTCTTTCATCACCAGACCAAACTGCTGCCAGAATTGCTGATATTTTTCTGCGTCATCTTTCGCCAACTTATCCAGCATCTGCAATGCACGTTTGGTCAACGCATTACGTAAATTACGGGTAATAGAATTATCTTGCAGAATTTCACGGGAAACGTTCAGTGGCAAGTCATTGGAATCAATCAGGCCACGAACAAAGCGCAAATAGTTTGGTATAAACTGTTCTGCATCATCCATGATAAACACGCGCTGGACATACAATTTCAGCCCATGCTTATGCTCACGGTTCCACATATCCCACGGAGCCTGAGAGGGAATATAGAGCATACTGGTATATTCCTGTTTACCTTCTACGCGGTTATGGCTCCAGATCAACGGATCAGTAAAATCATGAGAAATATGTTTGTAGAACTCTTTATATTCTTCATCTGTAATTTCAGATTTACCACGAGTCCACAAAGCCTGAGCTTTATTAATCTTTTCCCAAGTTACTGTATCTTCTTCACCCTCTTCTTCGCTCTTATTTTTAGTTTCAATTTCAACTGGCAGAGCAATATGGTCAGAGTATTTACTGATAACAGAACGCAAACGCCAGTCATTCAGAAAGTCATCTTCCCCTTCACGTAAATGGAGGGTGATCTCTGTACCACGAGTTTCTTTTTCAATATCAGCGACAGTATAATCGCCTTCACCAGCGGATTCCCAGAATACGCCCTGATCAATTGAAGCACCGGCAGCACGGGTACGTACCGTGACTTTATCAGACACAATAAAGGCAGAGTAAAAACCAACACCAAATTGACCAATTAACTGGCTGTCTTTAGCCTGATCTGAACCAATAGATTCCAGAAAAGCTTTTGTTCCTGATTTAGCAATAGTGCCAAGATTATCAATGACTTCATCACGGGTCATACCAATGCCATTATCACTGATCGTGATAGCTCTTTTTTCTTTATCAAAAGAGAGGCGAACGCGCAGTTCACCATCACCTTCATAAAGTTCTGGAGCAGATAATGCACGGAAACGTAATTTGTCAGCCGCATCAGAAGCATTTGAGATTAACTCACGAAGGAAAATCTCTTTATTGGAATAAAGTGAATGGATCATTAATTGCAGAAGTTGTTTTACTTCAGACTGAAATCCACGGGTTTCCTGACCTTTCATACTCATTTGTTACCTCAATCTAAATCCAGTTCAGACAGATAAAATCAGACGATAGTATGCAGATGGGGATAAATAAGCCGAGTTTCAAGTTTGATTATTCAAAAGAGTATCAAATAACGCGAATAAGTTAGATATTTAAATAGGTTATAACCATAGCGGAATGGATTGAGAGGCGAGCGCCACATAAATGCAGCGCCTCAACATCTTTACGATTTGATCTATACAGGGTATACAACCGTATTCTTTTCCAGCCAGATAAAACGGCAAGACATTGACAGAAAATCAATAAGTAATCTTCTGCCGCCCAGCAAGTGAATGCGACAAAGTTGTACCATCTACCATTTCAAGCTCACCACCAACCGGTACACCATGAGCAATGCGGCTTGCTGTTACACCATACTGAACGCATATTTCTGCGATATAATTGGCCGTTGCCTCTCCCTCCACTGTCGGATTAGTCGCCAGAATCACCTCTAAAATCTCTTCAGTGGAAAGGCGTTCTTCAAGACAATCCAAACCAATATCCATCGGACCAATACCATCCAATGGAGATAAATGCCCCATCAACACAAAGTAGCGCCCAGCAAACTGCCCAGTTTGTTCAATAGCATGAATGTCCGCAGGGCTTTCAACCACACAAATTTGACCATTTTGCTGACGACGTGGATTAGCACAGATCGTGCACTGTTCCTGCTCGGTAAAAGTCCGACAATATTTACAGTGTCCAATTTCCGACATCGCCTTTGTCAATGCCTGAGCCAAACGCATTCCACCACTGCGATCACGCTGTAACAGATGAAAAGCCATCCGCTGCGCAGATTTAGGGCCAACTCCTGGCAAACAGCGTAATGCTTCCATCAAGGATTCAAGGAGAGGACTGGTTTGCATCAGAATGGCATCTTAAAGCCTGGTGGCAGTTGCATTCCGCTGGAAACGCTTGCCATTTTCTCTTTCTGAGTTTCTTCAATGCGGCGGGCTGCGTCATTGAATGCAGCCGCAATCAGGTCTTCCAACATCTCTTTGTCATCTTCCATCAGGCTTGGATCAATCTCAACACGACGGCAATTATGAGCACCATTGATAGTCACTTTAACCAGACCTGCACCAGATTCACCCGTCACTTCCAGATTGGCGATCTCTTCCTGCATTTTCTGCATCTTGTCCTGCATTTGTTGGGCTTGTTTCATCAAATTGCCCAAACCACCTTTACCAAACATAGTTTTCTCTCTTCGCTATGGCTACATCGTACAACAGGTACAGATTGCAGCGCGGTTAGACCGGCCGGATACTCTCTTCATCCAGTTCAGCATCAAATACCTGCCGCAATGTCTGAATAGTCTTATCCGCAATAATTGATTGGCGAGCTTGTGCCAATTTTTCTTCATAAATGGCTTGTCGCCACTCCAGTGGAGTTTTCTCCTCCGGATTATCATCTTCAATAATGCTGAATTCAATCGTTACACCGTACAACTCGCTTAAAGCCTCCGCTAATGATTTTTGTGCAAAAGCGGAATTGAGATGGCTCTGGCTCGAACGCAGGTGTAAACAGATATTATTAACACTAATCTGCTCTTTAAACGCATTTAATGCTAATTGTTGCACCAGTTTAGGAATTTTAAGTTTATCAACTTCCGCTGCCCATGCATCTCTCTGCTTGGATTCTTTAGCTAATTTTTCTGCCAGCTCCGGCGTTTTCTCATGCTCCAGAGCCGTTCTTAATGCCTTTGGCGTAGCGACATGAATTTCTGGTTTTTCTTCAATATTTTTGGCTCGCCAACGGTAAGCCTCTTTTTTCTCAGGTTTTTCTTCCTGCGTTTTGGCTATTGATGACTGAGGTCGCGGCCCTGACACTGCAGCAATCCGCTCCAGTGCCGAGGTTGCCGGCCTCGCCTTAACAGACGTAGCCGGTTTAGGCTTTTTTGGTGGCATTTGCTCTTGTTGCCGGGATAATACACTCCTCGCTTTCAGCAGCTGAGCTGTCGGGCTTGATGCAAGTGCCTGGGGTATCTGAGGTTCCGGCGGAGAAACGCTGCCCACCGATACTGGATCAATATGGTCAGCGGATGGCATATTGCCCTGATGATTATGTTGCGGCTGTGCTGCAATTGATGGGATAGCCGCAGCAGGATGTCCATGCACAACCGGTGCAGCAACCTCTTCAATGACTGTTTTTGGATGAAATGCCAAAGCTCTGAGCAGCGTCATTTCAACACCCATCCTGCGTTCCGGTGCATACGGCAGGTCTCTACGACCAATCAGTAGAGTTTGATAATAAAGTTGTAAATCTTCCGGTGAAATTGCTTTTGCCAATATTCTCAAACGACCTTCAATGGAAGAAGAAGCGATTTCTGGTTGAGAAGCTAATAGCTGGATCATTGCAATACGATGCAGTAATGAAAGAATCTTTACCAACAAATTCTCCCAATCAGCACCCCGTGAAGCAGCTTGTTCCACCAATGCCATAACCTGCTGACCGTCAGACCGAATCAATGATTCTATAATTGATAAAGGCTGTTCATCATCCAACGTTCCCAGCATCAGGCTGACTATTTCAGTTGTTACCTGTCCTTGCCCCATCGCGATAGCCTGATCTGTCAGACTCAAAGCATCGCGCATACTGCCATCAGCAGCACGGGCCAGAAGCTGACGGGCGCGGTTGTCACTCTCCAGATGTTCAGCTTTAAGAATATGCTCGAGCTGATCGCTTATCTGATCAACACCCAGCGCTTTGAGATGGAACTGCAAACAACGGGAAAGAATAGTTACTGGCAATTTTTGCGGATCAGTGGTTGCCAGTAAAAATTTCACATGCTCAGGCGGCTCTTCCAGCGTTTTCAATAACGCATTGAAGCTATGGCGGGAAAGCATATGCACTTCATCAATCAGGTAGACTTTGAAACGCCCACGAGCTGGAGCATATTGCACGTTATCCAGCAATTCACGCGTATCTTCAACTTTAGTACGGGAAGCAGCATCAATCTCAATGAGATCGACAAATCTCCCTTGCTCAATTTCAAGGCAATTAGCACATTTGCCACAAGGCTTATCAGTAATACCTGTTTCACAATTTAACCCTTTGGCAAACAAACGGGCGATCGTCGTTTTCCCGACACCTCTGGTGCCGGAAAACAGGTAGGCATGATGGAGCCGGCCATGGGAAAGACCATTAGCCAGCGCAGTCAGGACATATTCCTGACCAATCACATCAGAAAATATTTGTGGGCGCCACTTACGGGCAAGTACCTGATAGCTCATTGATACCGGGAAAATTGAATATAATTGGGTACCATGCTAACACAGCCCCACTACAGACAGCGAGACCGATATGTCAGTAATACGAAAATAAGCAGATTAATGACCAGGGAATTCCAGTAAAGTGAAGCTGTTCACGCCTTGTTTTTGCAGGCGCTCACTCCCCCCCAAATCAGGCAAGCCAATAACAAAGGCAGCCTCAGAAACTTCACCATCTAAATGACGGATTAAGCGAACAGTTGCCTCAATAGTGCCACCGGTTGCCAGCAAGTCATCAACAACCAACACCTTATCACCTTCTTTGATGCTGTCCTTATGTATTTCCAGTGTATCGGTGCCATACTCTAAATCGTAAGTTTCACTCAATGTTTCACGAGGTAATTTGCCTGCTTTACGGACAGGGATAAAACCAACACCGAGACGCAACGCAACTGGAGCTCCAAATAGAAAACCGCGAGCCTCAGTACCCACAATTTTTGTGATTCCTTTGTCCTGATATCGTTCTACCAGAAGATTAATTGTTGCCTGGTAGGCAAGAGGGTTATCCAATAAGGTCGTGATATCACGAAAAAGGACCCCAAGTTTAGGATAATCAGGAACAGTTTCAATACTGTCTTTAATAAATTGCAGTTGCTGCGCGTTTGCGGTCATAATCGGTGCCAGTGAGTAGAACACGAGAGTGCTAAAATCTATGCAAACTGATAAAAAAAAGCAACCGATGAACATACATCAGCTTAATTTTTTGTCGTTCCAGGTTAATTCTGCTTCGCAAAACATAATCATTGTAGGGTATAAATGAGTACGCAACCGTTATTAAATTTGCTCGAAAAGCAGGTCAACATACTGGCGGAAGAGCTCACACCTCTGGCAGATATCCCATTTTCTACTGCCCGGTTTGATCAAACTTTATTTAACCGGCGCAGCAATAAACTCCGTGGTTATCTGCAAGAAGTCAGGCATAACATGGAACAACTCAAAGAGTGTGTCCAGGATAACCGAACGGAACAAGTCGCGTTTCTGACCGAGCGTTTGGTTGCTCAAATAGAAGCATTAAAGCGTGAATTGTCTACTCAGTCGCTGAGAAAAAAAGAGAGCAGATTCGAACATCAACAACAAGCTACTGACCTGTATCACAAACTGACTGAACATCAAGATTATGAACGCCGCCTGCTCGCAATGATCAATGATCGGGAGCTAAAATTGAATCAACAAACTACACTGAGTGATCAGCAAAAAATACAGAAAGAAATCGCAGCATTAGCCGGAAGGCTAGCACGTTGCCGCCAGTCTCTGACGCGAATTGAAAAATCAATCGAATATAAAGAGAACATGGATTAATGACTCAGATTCAGATGAGGAAATTTTATGTCAGTCGAACACGCACCACCTGAAGTTCAGCTTGCTGTTGATCTAATCTATCTATTGGAATGCAATGAAATCGTACCTGAAATTGCACTCGCTGCACTGGAAATAGTCAAACACGATTATCAAGCAAAGTTAGCAAAGCAGCCACAATCTACGAAGGAATATTGAGCGGTTTATTGCAAACATCTCGTAGATACTTTGTCGATACCATAAAAGATCTACATTAGTTATGTCTTAAAATTTGCTCTCACGCATTTGATCAGCCTTTGCCAAATTTCAAATGGCTTTATGTCGTCACTCATTCATTCCATTGCTGAATTTAAGAAACGTTGAAACATAATCGTCCGCAGCGATTCGAGTGCAAAGCTGTTCCCATTCACAACCTACACAGGCGGATCTTATGATCCTATGGTTAAAAGCCCATTGAGCCTGTTTTAAATAGGTTTCGTCAAGCCTCAGTGTATGACCCACTTCGACTGGTCGATCCATAAGAGCACCAATAGCCTCCAAAGCACGATTATCCCGAACGATGACACTCTTGCCCAAACAATGAGGACCCTCTTCTCCAAGCAAAGGAGCACAGATGTCATCCGGCCCTTCCACAATCAGGATATCTTCATTCTGAATCCGAGGAATAATCTTATTGTAATTTTCAATAAAGCTAGGGGAATATCCGTTGCCCGCGTAGGTAAGAATACACAGGAGGTGATGACCTCTCAGAGATATTGTCATTGTTACGTTCCTGAGTGTAGAGTTCAGTTAAGTGTTGCATTATTATACAAACAATGTTATACGATTGACACTGGCCTTCAATAGATCAATTTTTCTAATATAAAGAAAATAGACTAGGAATCGGCAATCATGTCGTCAAGATGGGCATCAAACGAGCTTGTCAAATTATCATCAGAAAGCTTGCAGGCAATCATAGATAACAAGATTCCGGCAGTAATAATAGATGATTTTGCAACTACAGAAGAATCAATACAGCTTTCTGCGGCAATACTGAGCATGAAGGCGAAGCAATATGAATTCGGCAAGCCGGGATTTTACTTAGGAAATCCACTCACTCATTATCGTGATCGCCCAAAAGAAGAATATTTTGCTCAAGTTAGCGCCGCTGAACAAGAGCGTGTTCAAGTTACCAATCAAGCTTTTGATTCAGTTGTTCGGTTCATACAACGTATCAATCACGATACCGATTTCAGCATCTCGATCGCGGAAGAACCAGAGTTTGGCCCCTATTTTGCCGGTATCGTCCGTATTATCTTCGGTGGCTCAGATCTACATGTGGACTATGCACCCACTTTTGCTAAAGGAAATTTAACCATCGGAGATGTATCCACTCAGCTCGCCTGGAACCTCTATGTTTCGTCTCCTTCACAAGGAGGGGAAACAGTAATCTATAATCAGCCATTCAAGAGTACTGTTGTTGATAAAACATATAAGCCATATGATAGTTCTCTATTAACTGATTGCGAATCTTTCACTTTCCGGCCTCAAGTTGGTTCTGTCGTCATTTTTAACACCAGTAATCCTCATATCGTCCTGCCAGCGAACGGCAATCGGATTGCAACCGGCTCCTTCATCGGTCTGTTAAATGAAAAAAATCTGATCTTATGGTCGTAATCCATTTCAATAAGATGTTTGGAATCTGAGCATGAAGACCGCCTTTTCTTACTCTACCGTTGTTCTATATGTCGTGACGATCATTACGGGGGGAACATCGTGGTATGCGGCAAAATTGCAATTAACGGATGTTTCACCTGTAATATCCCTGATTTACCGTTTTGGATGCGCGTCGGTATTACTGCTTCTGATTACTGCAATTTCACGGGAAAGGCTCACATATACCCGGCACGAACACCTCTCTTTCGCTGCGCTTGGAGTATTCGGGTTCGCTGTCGCATTCTTACTGATTTACAAGGCTGCGGCCTTAATCACCACCGGTTTAATCGCCCTTACCTACTCTTCGGTCATATTATTCAACTCTGTGAATGCAATTCTCTTCCTACGGCAATCAATTTCATGGACAGTTCTGGTCGGTGCTATGGTCGGTCTGACTGGGATAATTTTGGTCTTCGGCCCGGAATTTTTAAATAATGAATGGAATTGGGCGGGATGCGGTTACGCTATCGCAGCAACCCTCGCGTTCTCATTCGCCAACATTTCCGCAGTTCAGTTACAAAGAAAGAGGGTCACTGTTCTCCCAATGACAGGTATTTCTATGGGATATGGCACCATATTTTTGCTCGGCTATGCCTTTTTAACTAAACAAACGTTTAACTTTGATCTATCACCAGTCTATGTAACATCTCTATTCTATTTGATCCTGTTTCCTTCGGTGATTGGGTACACAACGTATTTCGCCGTCGTCGGTCGTTTAGGTGCAGAACGAGGGGCCTATACAATGCTTCTCGTTCCGCTTGTAGCTTTAGCGATCTCCAGCATCACAGAGGGCTATCGTCCAACCATTTGGGCCATAATCGGCACAATGATGACGCTTAGCGGCAATTATTGGGTAATCACAACCAAGTATCAACCCGCCGTAAAGACCGATACTTAAGAACGTGATTCAAGAGTTGGATAGGCCCGGCGAACAGTTTTCGCAATTAAGATAACCAGTACGATTTTGATAATATCTCCTGGAATAAATCCAATCGAACCTATGGCTGCTTGCCAGAAGCTGATATTAGCAAATGCCGCAACCCATGGAATACCCATCACGTAGACAATCACAATTCCACCAAAGACAAGAAATACAGCTTCTTTAAAGGTATTTAATTTTGCAAGATTCCACTCATACAAATAACCGATAACAAAAGCGGCAATCGGCCACGCCAAAACAAAACCGCCGCTTGGGCTGAAAAACACCCCCAATCCTCCCATACCTCCCGCCATTACCGGTAATCCAACTGCAACAAGAACACAAAAGAGCAATAATGCTAACCCCCCTCGTTTCGCTCCAGCAATAGCGCCAGCAAACATCGCTCCCATTGATTGGGCTGTTATCGGAACGCCTATAACGGGAAGAGCCAATGGTGGGAATAAACCCAGCGCTGCGGTTAGCGCGGCAAATAGTGCTATATAAACAATATCCTTCGTGGACACTTAATCCCCCTTTTTTCGATAAAGCCACAAACCAGGTTTTATTTGCTGCTCGATTTCTTTCTCACAAACCCTGGATCGTAAGACCGGGCTTCAATAGCAGCAGAAATATCATCTGCCATTTTGAGAGTTCGCACGATAACGGGTACAGCAATTGCTATGACACTCTTATCGAGACCTCTTGCTTTCTGCGCCTCCCGTACTTCTTCTGTAATTGACGCAAGAACAGGGATAAACCTCAAAGCAAGAGATAGAGCCAGGCTCACTTTTCCTGGATTGATTCTAAAATAATACAACCACCAAAGACCCTTTTCCAATGCGTCGATCATGTCGGAGGAACGAGTAGTAAGGGTGACAAGCGAGGCTAACAATAAAAGTGAGGCAAGACGAACGACTACAAGTACACCGGCAGTCCAGTGATGTAGAAACACCTGGACTATAAAAATAAGCGCGAAGATCCACATAGCAGGTCGTAGTTGCGCCCAGGCAGTTCTTAATGAGATTCTGGCTAATAAGTATAAAAGTACGATACCTGCCAACGCTGCAATAGAAAGATCGATACGCGGAACGATGAAGAGTAATGTCCCCAGAATGAGCAAAGAAATAATTTTGAATCCAGGACTAACTCGATGCACAAGTGATGAACCAGGATCATACCCAGACAGGCTCATGACATCATCCTTACATATTCAGGAATAGCAACAGAGGGAATTTCATCAACAACCACACGACCATCATCAAAAACGAGTACACGGTCAAACCCCGCCAAAAACTCAAGGTCATGAGAAACCACAATCACAGTTTGAGATAAATTATCGATTGCTTCAGCAACACGGCGCTTATTGCGTAAATCCAGTAAAGTCGTAGGCTCATCGAAAATTATATAAGCAGGCTCCATCACTAGAACACCAGAAATTGCCAGAAGTTGTTTCTGACCGCCACTTAAAAGATGAGCTGGATGCTGCCTAAACTGAAGTAAGCCATATCGTGAAAGTGCCTCCTGCGTTCTTTGTTGAATTGTCTCCTTGGTAAAACTGAGATTTTTCATTCCAAAGGCCAAATCTTCTTCAACAACTGGAAAAACGATCTGATTATCAGGATTCTGGAATACAAAACCAACCTTACGCCGGATCGCTTTACCCTCCGTTCTGGTGTTCAAACCATCCACCAAAACATCACCACACTTCGGTACCAGTAATCCATTAAGAAGACGCGCAAATGTGCTCTTGCCGCAACCGTTGCTACCTATGATGGCAATTCTTTTTTCCTTCAGCTGCAAATTTAAGTCTTTCAATACCACACGCTCGCCGTAAGCATGCGTTACATTTCGTATTTCCAGCATAGACGGTCATCCCTCAACAATTGTGGCCAGCTACATAACACGGTACCAACTTAGCACTCTATCTGACTGCAAAATCCGCAGGGCAAATTCAACCAACATATTGACTTCAACACCAAAAAATAGGCTCAACTTACTGATATTAAATAATTTAATCTACTTGCACCGAACTTAGATAATACATTTTTCTCAGATAGAATCTTCAGCATTTGCTTTAAGTTATAGTTTTTCTTTGATCACTATCCTACAAGACCAACAACAATATCCGATATTAGAAATACTTTCGGCTCAGTTCTTAAATTTATTCCTTGTATATAGTAGATAAACAAAAGAGCATAAGATAATGACTTTTGACCATTAGCCGCATTGTTAGCAATTACCAAAATAGAATTTACCTCTATTATTCTGGTTTCTCATTTTTCTGTAACTTTCATATGCTGACTATATTTAAGCATATCGATAAAACTATCCACTAACGGCTCAGCTTCTTTCTGAATATCAAAACTATCTGGCGCAAATAACCAATTCTCCAGCAAACCAGTTATCAACCCTCTCAGCATGATAGCAGCTTGGCGCAGATTAAGATTATAAGGAAGCTGACCTGATGCAATACAGCCGGAAAGTGACTCTTCAATACGAACATAGTCTGCAACACAAAGCTCCTGACGAACTTCCACCAAAGCAGACATTTCACCAACAAATTCACATTTGTGGAAAAAAATCTCCATTAATAGCCGGTTCTTCGGATCATCAACAACCGACGTCAGGATATGAATTATTAAAGTTCTTAAAATCAGGAGTGGATTATTAGGATATTTTCCTTGATACTCTTTTTCTAATTCGTCAATCTTAGAATCTGTTATTCTACAAGCTTCGGAGAACAGGTCTACTTTATTTTTAAAGTGCCAGTAGATTGCACCTCGGGTTACTCCAGCCGTTGTGGCAATATCTGTCAGTGAAGTAGCAGAGACACCGCGCTCAGAAAACTCTTTTATAGCTGCGTCTATAATCTGTTGCCGGGTCTCCTCAGCCTGTTGTTTAGTTTTTCGTGCCATATACTCTGTTTTTAACCTGAAGCTGATTTACATACATTCATGTATGTTTGTATTATAGCATGCTGCTATTAATGGAGTAGTGGTTTTACGGATTGAAAGGTCAACATCTAAAAATATTGAGGTTTACTTATGCGAATAAACAGGGGAGTTTTGCCTCTGGCTACAGTACTGGTACTCTCAGGCAGCTTAGCTCTTTCAGGATGTAACGACAAAGACTCTCAGCAAGTTGCTGAAAATCAACAGGCCCCTGAAGTCGGTATCGTGACGCTGAAAACTGAACCTCTGATGGTCACAACTGAACTGCCAGGCCGAACATCAGCCTTCCGTATTGCAGAAGTTCGTCCACAAGTCAGTGGTATAATTCTGAAGAGAAACTATAAAGAAGGAAGTGATGTAAAAGAAGGGACTTCTTTATACCAGATAGATCCAGCAACTTACCAGGCTGCCTATGACAGTGCTAAAGCTGATTTAGCTAAAGCTCAGGCTAATGCAGAGATAGCACGCCTGACAGTGAACCGCTATAAGCCACTGTTAGGTACAAACTATGTTAGTCAGCAGGAATTTGATAAGGCCAGCGCTGACTCTGCACAGGCAAATGCTGCAGTACAAGCGGCAAAAGCGGCTGTAGAGACTGCCCGTATTAATTTGGCATATACCAAAGTTACAGCGCCGATTAGTGGTCGTTCGGGCAAATCGACTATAACTGAGGGTGCTCTGGTTTCTGTTGGTCAACCAACAGCACTGACAACTGTTCAACAATTGGATCCAATTTATGTGGATGTCACTCAGTCAAGTGATGACTATCTGCGCCTTAAAAATGAAATCACCAGAGGCATTGTGCAGAAAGAAGGTAGTAGAGCTAAAGTTCACCTAGTTATGGAAGATGGTAAAAATTACAGTGAAACAGGCTATCTGGAATTCTCCGATATCACTGTAAATGAAACAACGGGTTCTATCACTATCCGTGCAATATTTCCTAACCCAAATGAAAAATTACTACCAGGTATGTTTGTTCACGCAAAACTGGAAGAAGGTATTCGTCGGGATGCAATATTGGTTCCTCAGCAAGGAATTACGCGCACACCTCGTGGCGAAGCTACTGTCATGGTGGTCGGTAAAGGCGAAAAAGTCGAACCACGCGTTATCACGGCAAGCCAAGCTATTGGTGACAAATGGCTGGTAACTTCCGGCCTGAAAGCAGGTGATCGGGTTATCGTTACTGGTTTACAAAAAATTCAACCTGGCATACCAGTTAAAGCAGAAGAAGTGGATTTAAATACAAAACCTGCTGCGAACCAAGCTGAGCCTGCAAAAAAGTCTTAATTAAGGAGTCGGTGATTCATGCCTAAGTTTTTTATAGATCGGCCAATCTTTGCATGGGTAATAGCAATTATTACCATGCTGGCTGGGCTGCTGGCAATTATGAAATTACCCGTGGCGCAGTACCCAACTATCGCACCACCGGCGATTTCTATCTCCGCAACTTATCCCGGTGCAGATGCTACTACTGTGCAAAACACAGTTACTCAGGTTATCGAACAGAATATGAATGGTATCGATAATCTGGTTTATATGTCCTCCAACAGTGACTCTGCTGGCAACATGAATATCACGCTAACCTTTGAAGCAGGTACTAATCCTGACATTGCACAGGTACAGGTACAGAACAAGCTGCAACTGGCTATGCCTCTGTTACCACAAGAAGTACAGCAGCAAGGGATAAATGTAGATAAGTCCACAAGTTCTTTCCTAATGGTTGCAGGGTTCATCTCTGAAGATGGGTCCATGTCACAGGAGGATATCGCTGACTATGTTGGCGCAAACGTCAAAGACCCGTTGAGCCGTGTCGCTGGTGTGGGTGATACAATGCTGTTTGGTAACCAATATGCAATGCGCATTTGGTTGAATCCTGACAAGCTCGTTGATTACAAAATGACGACCCTGGATGTAATCAATGCAATCAAAGCACAAAATAACCAGATAGCCGCCGGTCAGTTAGGGGGAACCCCTCCAGTTCCAGGTCAACGGCTGAATGCTTCTATTATTGCCCAAACACGTCTGACTTCACCGGAAGAGTTCAGCAATATTCTTCTGCGCGTTAATACTGATGGGTCTCAGATCCGTCTGAAAAATGTGGCAAAAGTGGAGTTAGGGGCAGAAAGTTACAATATCATTGCCCGCTTTAACGGTAAACCAGCTGCTGGTGTCGGTATCAAACTAGCAACAGGTGCTAACGCTCTGGACACGTCAAAAGCGGTAAAAGAAGCGCTAAAAAATATGGCGCCTTTCTTTCCACACGGGCTGAAAATCGTCTATCCATATGACACCACTCCATTCGTTAAAATCTCTATTAACGAAGTAGTCAAAACACTGGTTGAAGCAATTATGCTGGTGTTCGTGGTTATGTACCTATTCCTACAAAACTTCCGAGCAACACTTATTCCAACCATTGCGGTTCCAGTCGTACTGCTGGGAACATTTGCAATACTCGCCACATTTGGTTATTCAATAAATACACTAACTATGTTTGCCATGGTTCTCGCCATTGGCTTACTGGTAGATGATGCCATTGTTGTGGTGGAAAACGTTGAACGTGTTATGCAGGAAGAGGGTCTATCACCGAAAGAAGCAACCAGGAAATCAATGGGGCAAATTCAAAGCGCTCTGGTTGGTATTGCAATGGTGCTGTCTGCCGTATTTGTCCCAATGGCTTTCTTCGGTGGTTCAACTGGTGCGATTTATCGTCAATTCTCGATCACCATCGTATCTGCAATGGTATTGTCTGTACTGGTAGCATTAATCCTGACACCTGCTCTGTGCGCCACCATGTTGAAGCCCATTGCTAAAGGCAGCCACGGTAAACAAACCGGGATCTTTGGCTGGTTTAACCGCATGTTTGATAAAAGCACCCACCACTATACTGACAGTATCGGCCGTATTCTGCGCAATACAGGCCGCTATCTGGTGATTTATGTATTGCTGGTTGCTGGTATGGCGGTCATGTTCACTCGTCTGCCATCCTCCTTTCTTCCTGAAGAAGATCAAGGGGTACTACTGACAATGGTTCAATTACCTTCAGGTGCAACACAGGAACAGACACAAACAGTTCTGGATAAAATAAGTGACTACTTCAATACAGAAGAAAAAGATCTCGTGGTTTCTGTATTTACAGTAAGTGGCTTTGGTTTCAGTGGTCAGGGGCAAAACACCGGTCTGGCGTTTATAAGCCTGAAAGACTGGGGTGAACGCTCTGATACAGAGAGCAAAGTACCTGCCATTGTTGCCAGGGCAAGTGCTCACTTCCAGAAAATCAAAGAAGGTATGGTTTTTGCCTTTAACATCCCAGCAATTGTAGAGTTAGGTTCAGCAACTGGTTTTGATTTTGAATTAATTGATAAAGCAAACCTTGGGCATACTAAACTGACCGAAGCACGTAACCAATTGCTTGGCATGATACAACAACATCCAGATATGTTAGTGGGTGTTCGCCCTAATGGCCAGGAAGATACCCCGCAGTATCGGATTAGGATTGATCAGGAAAAGGCGGAAGCTTTAGGTGTTTCCATTTCTGATATCAACTCGACACTAAGCACGATGTTTGGTGGCAACTATGTGAACGACTTTATCGACCGTGGTCGTGTCAAAAAAGTTTATGTTCAATCAGAAGCACCTTATCGTATGCTGCCAAGTGATATCTACAAACTGTATGTCCGTAACAAACAAGGTGAAATGGTTCCATTATCTGCCTTCTCAGATATGTCTAAAGAACCATGGACCTATGGCTCACCACGTTTGGAACGTTATAATGGTTTGCCATCAATGGAAATTCTGGGCGAAGCAGCGCCAGGTAAAAGTACCGGTGATGCAATGGCTCTGATGGAAGAACTGGCATCCCAATTACCAAATGGAATTGGTTTCGACTGGACAGGCATGTCCTATCAGGAACGCCTATCAGGTAATCAGGCGCCTGCTCTGTATGCATTGTCATTGATAGTGGTCTTCCTCTGTCTGGCGGCACTGTATGAAAGCTGGTCAATTCCATTCTCAGTTATGCTGGTAGTACCACTAGGTATCGTTGGAGCCTTGTTAGCAACAACATTCCGAGGCTTGGATAACGATGTTTACTTTAAAGTTGGCTTACTGACTACCATCGGCTTATCGGCAAAGAACGCAATCCTAATCGTTGAGTTTGCTAAGGACCTGATGGAAAAAGAAGGAAAAGGGTTGATAGAAGCTACGCTGGATGCTGTCAGAATGCGTCTTCGCCCAATTCTAATGACATCACTGGCATTTATGCTGGGTGTTATCCCTCTAGTATTGAGTAATGGTGCAGGCTCCGGTTCTCAAAACGCAGTGGGTACCGGGGTATTGGGCGGAATGATTGCTGCAACCTCGCTGGCTATCTTTTTCGTACCTGTGTTCTTTGTCGTTATCAGACGACGTTTTAGTAAGAAAGCTGAGGAGATTGAATCCGCGTCAGAATCTCACTAATGCAACTAAACAATAATAGAAGGCCGTTTTAACGGCCTTCTTAAATATAATAGTTGCCTGTATCAGGCAAGATTCTGCTCACTAATCTACCCTCTGAACTCTTACATAAATTCGTTCAAATTTAATTAAAATTACCACTTATGAGTAGAAAATATCTTTAAAAATCCAAGCATTACTGACTTTAATAAAATTAACGAGAAAATTGTTGGACAAAAATTGCTTTATCTTTTTTTACACTAAATGACAAAAAACAATACCAGCGCATAGTGACTTATGTAATAATGATGCTATATTCATTGATTATTGTAGCCATCAGGCTATAATCTGCTGTTGCGGGTATCTGAGGATAATACTGTTTTATATAAGCCTACATATTAACTCACATATACTAGCCGATATTTATAGTTTATTACGTTAAGGTGTGAGTTTTTGTTTAAGAGGTGATTCTGATTTACTAAAAGCAAATCAGAGTTGCCTGTAAAAAAGATAAATAATCCCAAAGAACGATTATAGACACATAATAATAATCTCTCGAAAGAAATTTTCTATAATACGTGCATATGTTCAATGTTTGACTCAAATTAAGTAATGCCATACATATACGGGGAGATACATAGCATGGATGAATATTCACTAGGGTGACATGACATTGGTGAATTAAAATGCCGATGAAGGCAAGAAGCACCTCTAGTGACAGAGTACGTTGAGACTGGTTGTGTAAATAATTCTTACGTCTCAGAATAATTTAAAGATAAATGAATTGATTGAGTACATATCAATTTTAGTTTGGCACTTTAAAATAAAATATTCTGATGATTTCAGCCTTCTCACTTGAATTGATAAATTTTTTGATAATACATATACTTATACTTTGTTTGGAAGCGAATAAGATTAGCTTTTCTGAACTTACGGAATGGTAAAAAACTAATGAATGTTTAACCAGTATCCTGTTACACGATTTAAATTGCTCCCTGAGCAAAATTTGATTGAATATTTCACTAAATAATTTTTTATATATCTTAAATAAGAAAGGCGACTATGACTAAAACTGATTATTTGATGCGTTTAAGAAAATGCACCACGATTGATACATTGGAACGTGTGATTGAAAAGAACAAATATGAACTTTCAGGAGACGAACTTGAACTATTCTACTCTGCTGCGGATCACCGACTAGCTGAGCTGACCATGAATAAACTATATGATAGAATTCCACCTTCAGTGTGGAAATACGTTCGCTAAAATAGTTTTCATCAGGTAGAAAGTGATCCGGGCCGGTAAAGTGCTATCGGCTTAATCGGGTTGTGAATAAAATTGGTGAGGGCTCTGCCAGCGACATCCCGGCACACACATCCCCTGCTATGGCTGCTTCCTTCCGGACCTGACCAAGTTAACAAGTTAGCGTTGCGGGAGAACCAACAGAGCCCCCATTGACGTGTTGCTTTAATTTCAAAGCGACGCCATTATCATTCATACCTATCTAAATAGCAAGATAAGCAAACCCGAATGATGCTTTATTGCACATTACGAGTAAATACACAATAAAATGTATTATCTGACAGCTTTCAGAGTAATTTCGATATCTTTAGTCTGTCCATTATTAATCACTTCATATGCAGTATCTGTAACAAACATCAAACGATTATGCAGTGAAACAGAAGCACTGACGATAATACGTGCATGTGGCTTAATGTCGTTTGGCCGGTAAGGCAGAACAAAATGGAAAGGTGATTGCTTCCCACCTAAACGTTCTACCTTCTTAGACAAGGTAACTGAGGGTGCATCAGCCAAAGATATATCAGATAAAGTCACTGTCAGAACCGCATCCGCTGGCAACGCCAGACGCTGCAATATATTAATATTTCCTTCAACAAAAGAACGTTTTACTGGATTTTCGATCTCTTCTGCCTGAGTATCTACTACCTCAGGGCCTTTGCCATTACACCCAGCCAAAGCAACTGCCAGTAATACGCTCGCAGGGAGCTGCCATAATTTCATACACATTCCTCCACTATTAACTAATCTATATAAGTAATAAAATAAATTGAAATATCAAACCGTTAAATCTAAACCGTCTGGATTATAGATTAAAAATTTGAATATAAAACTTCAATTAATCTCATATTCTTTATTGCACTACTATCAGGGCTTAAAACATTTACAATTTAGTTATTTATTTATCATCTATTAATGGGACAATAATCATCTCTTGTACTCTCTGATAACCAAATAGAAAACAAAGGTATATTATGAGCAAGTCATTAAAGAATCTGATAAATTTGATGAATTTAGAAAAAATTGAGGAAGGTATTTACCGGGGGCAAAGTAAAGATTTGGGCTTTCCTCAGGTTTTCGGGGGACAAGTGATTGGTCAGGCACTTTATGCTGCCAAACAAACCGTTGTTGATGACCGGATGAGCAACTCTTTCCATAGCTATTTCTTACGCCCGGGTGACAGTAGTAAACCCATCGTCTATGATGTCGAGATCTTGCGCGACGGAGGAAGCTTCAGTGCCCGGCGAGTCAGTGCAATTCAGAATGGTAAGCCTATCTTTTATATGACCGCCTCATTCCAAAGTCATGAAGAAAGTTTTGAACACCAGAATATGATGCCGGATGTCCCCTATCCAGAAGAACTTATCCCTCAAGACGAAATTGCGAAAAAAATGTCGCATCTACTGCCGCAGAAGATGCGGAGTATTTTTCTCCACCCTTGCCCGTTGGAAATGAGACCAGTAAAATATTACAGCCCATTCAATTACCTACCTGAAGAACCTGTACGTTATGTTTGGTTCCGCAGTAATGGCGATATGCCTGATGATCCTTTTATGCATCAATATCTGCTCGGCTATGCCTCTGATTTTAATTTCTTACCAACAGCATTACAGCCACATGGTGTTGGGTTCCTTGAGAAAAATATTAAGATAGCAACTATTGACCACTCTATGTGGTTCCATCGTCCGTTTAAACTAGACGACTGGTTACTCTATGCTATAGATAGTCCATCAGCTTCTGGAGCCCGTGGTTTTGTTCGTGGACAGATTTATAATCATGAAGGTGTACTTGTTGCTTCCACTGTACAAGAAGGGCTAATCAGGAAACGGAACAGATAATAATAAAGGCAGCAAATAAAAAAACCAGCATCACACTTATGGTCTTATTGCTGCCTGTTTATATCACAAATTAATTATAAGCACTCTCTCCATGGGAATTAATATCCAGACCTTCTCTTTCAATTTCAACAGTAACCCGTAGCCCTACCAGCAGCTCTGCTATTTTAAAAGCAACAAAAGAAACAATTACTGACCAAACCACACAGATCAATATACTAAAAGCCTGAATACTAACTTGTTCCAACATGGTTATCCCCTCAGCATAACCAATTCCGCCCAATGATTTCGCCGTAAAAACTCCAGTCAGGAGGCAACCCACGATCCCACATACGCCATGTATACCAAATACATCACACACATCATCAACGCGTAACCACCGTTTTAAGGCCACCACTCCCCAAAGCCCGGCAAAACCCGCGATTAAGCCAATAATTAGTGCGCCACCAACACCAACCATTCCTGCTGCGGGTGTAATACCAACCAATCCGGCAATACAGCCTGAACATGCCCCTAAAAGAGAAGGTTTATTACGGAAAAGCCATTCTGCAAAAACCCATGACAGAATAGCGGCAGCAGTCGCCACCATTGTATTCAAAAATGCCAGAGCAGCGATCTCATTAGCCGCACCAGCAGAACCCGCATTAAAACCAAACCAGCCAATATAGAGCACAGCAGTACCGATGAAGACCATCGGCAGGTTATGCGGTTTAAATGCCTCTTTCCCAAAACCAGTGCGTTTTCCCAGTAAGTAAGCACCAACCAACCCAGCTACAGCAGCATTAATATGCACAACTGTACCACCAGCAAAATCCAACGCGCCATCCTGTGAAAGAACACCGCCGCCCCAAACCATATGTGCCATAGGCAAGTAAGAAAACGTCAACCACAGCACACTGAAAATTAACAAAGCCGGAAAGCGAATACGCTCCCCTAACGCACCAATAATCAAAGTGACTGTGATACCAGCGAAAGAACCTTGAAATGCCACATGGATTAACTGATAAAAATTGCCACTTAAGCTCGTAACTGCCAAATTCTTTAACATCATTTGACTAAAGCCACCAAAGAAACCATTCCCCGGTTCAAAAGCCAAGCTGTAGCCGTAAATCACCCACAATACACATACCAGAGCAAAACTCACCATAACCTGAGCCATCAGCGATAAAACGTTTTTGCTCCGTAACAATCCACCATAAAATAGAGCAATTCCCGGAATTGTCATAAACAGAACAAGCACTGTACAAATCATCATAAAAGCATTATCAGCTCTATCAGCAACGCCTTCTGCTGCCTGAGATAATGAGGGTAAAAAACTGGCCACAACACCGGTAGCCACAGAGAATTGTCTTTTCATATATATCGTCTCTATCAGTGAGTTACAGTGCCGCATCATTAATCTCCCCTGTTCTGATACGGATAGCCTGTTGTAATTCGATGACAAAAATTTTACCGTCGCCAACTTTTCCGGTGAAAGCTGATTGCTGAATCGCATGAATTACCTCCTCAACTAACTCATCTGCTACAGCAATATCTATCTTTACCTTAGGTAAAAAATTGACGCTATACTCAGCTCCACGATAAAGCTCCGCATGCCCTTTTTGACGACCAAATCCTTTTACCTCTGTTATAGTCAACCCTTGAACACCAAGACCAGAGAGAACCTCCCTAATATCCTCCAATTTGAATGGTTTTATAATTGTCGTAATGAGCTTCATATATCCCCCTGCCATCCGTCGATTGTGTTTGTAATAAGGGAATAGCAAGGGGTGTGCCAGAAATGAAAAACATATAGAAATCAAATAATAATAGAGTAAATAAAAATTACGGAGAAAAGAAGAGAAGAGAGCAACGAATGTACTCTCCCGTTAGCGCACCAAATTAGTGCAAATCCAGTTAAATCAACACCTCTTTCTCAGAGATTGCGCCACATTCATTTAATGTATCGCTTACTTGTTGTAACTGATACATCTGATAGTAACGCCCACGTCTTACCAATAATTGTTGATGGTGTCCCTGTTCAACAACTGCACCACGATGCAGCACCAGAATAGTATCAGCCTCTACAATAGTGGACAAACGGTGAGCAATCACTATCAATGTTGTTTGCTGACGAATCAATCGTAAAGCCTGTTGTACCGCCTGTTCCGTACCAGAATCAATATTTGCTGTCGCCTCATCAAGGATCAAAATTTGCGGTGCTTGCACTAACACTCTCGCCATAGCAAGCAATTGTTTTTGGCCAGCTGACAACGTATTGCCCTGCTCTCCCAAGATAGTATGAAGGCCATCAGGAAGCGTACGCACTAACTTAGCTAATTGCACAGTTTCCAGTACCTGCCAAACTTTCTCTTCTGAAATATTCCGGCCAAGCGTAACATTGCTAAGGAAAGAGTCAGCAAGAACGACAGGATCCTGCTGAACCATTGCCACACCGTTGCGTAATACCGAATGAGACAGAGATGATACCGGCCGGCCGTCAAGGTAAATCTCCCCTTTCTGCCACGAGTAATATCCCATCAGTAAATTTGCCAGCGTACTTTTTCCACTACCGGTATGACCAACCAAAGCAACAAAACCATAAGCCGAAACCTGTAAATTAATATCTTGTAAAACTATTTTGTCATCCCGGTAGGAAAAACTGACATTTTCTATATCAATTCGACCACTGGATAGTGGTTGATTATCCATACCATAACCTTGTTGAGGGCTATCCATTAATTCAAATATCCTCTCACCAGAAACTATAGCTTGTTGCAGGATTGATTGCTGAGAGGTCAGTTCAATTAGTGGTTCATTCAACCGCCCTAGGTAATTGATAAAAGCATACAATACTCCGACGCCAATCACCCCTGCTCCACTAAACCCAAACAACACAATAAAACCGCACAACACCATAGTAGACAGTAAACTTAATAATGGACGTAATAGAATCCCATCTAATCGCAGCGCCTGCATTCTCGCTTTAAAATGAGCACGATTTGTTGACAACATACGTTCACCAAAACGAGCCTGCTGCCGGAACTGCTGAACAACGCTCATTCCATTAATGACCTCATTAAAATTATCATTAATATCAGCTAAATAACTACGTACCCGCCGGACAATTGGCGTACTTAGATGCTGGTATATCGCCATGACAATCAACACGACAGGAAAAATAAGAATTGCAATCAGTGCCATACGCCATTCGAGTATAAACATGGCAATCATCATCGCACCAATCAATGCAATGCTGCGAAATACCGTAGGAACCACATTGACATAAAGATCTTTAATGACCTCAGTGTCGTTCGTTACACGGGAAATCAATTGCCCTACCGGTTGATTATCAAAAGCACTCAGAGGCTGGCGTAATGCTGCATTCATCACATCAGTACGAAGTTGCTGAACTACATCAACTGACACTTGATTGAACAATAAAGTCTGGAAATAGTGTAATGCGGCCGTAATCAGTTGCAGAGCAATAAAGGTTACAGACAGCCCAATAATCACTCCTGCTGGCATATTACCCGTAGCAACCATATTATCGATAAAGTAACTAATCAGAATCGGACCACTGACTTCCGCAATTGCAGCCCCCCACAGCATCAGTACCGCTACCCCCAACGGCTTACGATAATTTTTTCCATAAACCAGCAAACGTTTCAGAGACGGCCACAATCGGCAAACCTTAGTCATCTTTATTTTCCTCAGTAGTTTCCTCGTCATCCAATGCTTCTTCAAGCTGCTGATAATGATACATATCACGATACCATCCTGGCTGCTCCGCCAGTTGATGATGCCGCCCCTGATGTATAACAGAACCTTGCTGCATCACCAGAATATTATCAGCATCAGTTAATGCAGACAGACGGTGAGCACTGATAATAACCGTGCGTTGTTGTCTCCACTGGCTGAGGTTTTGTAAGATATTGTGTTCAGTTTGCCCATCAACCGCAGATAAAGCGTCATCCAGAATCAAAATCTCTGCATCTAAAAGCAACGCTCTTGCAATAGAGATGCGCTGCTTCTGCCCACCAGAAAGCATCACTCCACGCTCGCCCACTTCCGTCTGGTACCCTTCGGGTAAACGAAGAATATCTTCATGAACATTGGCAAGGCGGGCAACTTCTTCGATCTGTTCCGTTGTTGCATCAGGACATCCCAAAGCAATATTCCCGGCAACTGTATCTGAAAATAGAAAAGGAGTTTGATTAACAACGGCAAACCGTGCTCGCCATTCATCTAATCGGATATCTGCAATTTTAATCGACTGGAAAAGAATTTCCCCATCAGTCATATCAAACTGCCTCTGTATCAACGCAAGTAGTGTGCTCTTACCTGAACCGGTTGGGCCACATATCCCCAGTAGCTGTCCCGGTGATAACCGGAAGTTAATTTGACTCAGAATAGTTTTATTACTTTGCGGATAATGAAACGCTTTGATATTCACATCCAGAATACTACGCTCAGGAGATAAATGACGGTTACCATCCTCAATAACCGGAGGCTCCTGCAACAAGCTACGGATACGACTGTATGCAGCACTTCCCCGTTCAACGATATTAAACATCCATGCCAGCGCTAACATTGGCCAAATCATCAGGCCAAGGTACATCACAAAGCTAGTGAGCTCCCCAAGAGTCAAAGCACCATTTAGCACCATCCAGCTACCACCACCGATAGCCAGAAAGTTTGACATACCAATAGCAATAAAAATTGTCGGATCAAATCGTGCATCCACCCTGGCAACATACATATTCTTACGACCCGCTTCCACAGCAACCTGTTCAAACTGATTTGATTGCAAATCTTCAAGACCAAACGCCTTGATCATGCGAATACTGGTCAGACTTTCCTGAGCCTGGTTATTCAGAGCAGAAAAGGCACCTTGTGCAGATTTGAAGCGATGATGAAGTTGATCACCATATCGTTTAATGATAATTGCCATAATCGGCATAGGTAACAAAGACAATAAAGTTAACTGCCAACTAATTTGTACACTCATCATAATCAGTACTGCACAACCCATAACCAACGAGTCAACTAAAGTAAGCACCCCCTCACCCGCAGCAAATACCACACGGTCCACATCATTAGTAGCACGGGCTATCAAATCACCCGTACGGTGACGCAGATAAAACTCAGGAGTTTGTCCGCTAAGTTGCCAGTAAAAATTATTCCGTAATTTAACCGCTAATTGATATGACGCTCCAAACAACCATAAGCGCCATATATAACGCAGAATATAAACAATCAATGCAATGACCAACATAACACCAATCCACGCCATCAATTGGTGAGATGACATCGAACCAGCACGGATGCCGTCAACAATTACGCCCACCAGATATGGAGGAACCAATAGCAGAATAGAGATGATAATAAGCAGAGTCACTGCGCCAAGATAGCGACGCCACTCGCTGCGGAAGTACCAGCTTAATTGAGAAAACAATCTCACACGCGTATATCCCGAAATAGAAATAGACAGTATAAATATTGAACATCACTCAGAATGATGAAGTTAACTAATTGAATAATCACTCATTAATCTGGTATCGGTAATGCTGTAGTGTACTTGATTTTTTCCATTGCAAAGCTGGATGTAACATCAATCAATCCTGGAACACCATTAACCATGCGCTTGTAAAAGAGATCATAGCTTTTCATATCCACAACTTCTACATGCATCAGATAATCACATTCACCGGCCATACGGTAAAAAGCCAGAACTTCCGGCATTTGCTTTATAAATGCAACAAATTCCTCATACCAACTACTGTTATGCTGCTGAGTTCTGATCATGACAATCACTGTCAACCCTAGCCCTAACTTTTCACTATCAAGCAGAGCAACTTTACCAACGATATAGCCTTCGTCTTCAAGCCGTTTTAAACGTTTCCAACAAGGAGTGGAGGTAAGATTAACAGCTTCCGCCAATGCATTTAGAGACAGGCTACAATCTTTCTGTAGTAACTTAAGCAACTTGCGGTCTGTTTTATCTAACATAACCACCTCTTATAGAAAATTTTTCCATAAAAAACCATATATTGAAAAAAATAACAATCCATTTCTCCCAGTATAAAGTTAATCTACTCATCATCAATCATATTCTAATCAAGAGTTAATAATTTATGTCGCACAGTTGGACAACCAAGGCAATCAAAGAGATTCAGGCAGATTATCAACGCAGTGCTGATACTCATCTCATCCGCCTTAATTTACCAGCTTTTCCAGGTATCCATTTATATCTGAAAGATGAAAGTACCCACCCGACCGGTAGTCTAAAACACAGGCTTGCCCGTTCTTTATTCCTTTACGCACTTATTAATGGCTGGATCAAAGAAGGTACGCCAGTTATTGAATCCTCATCTGGCAGTACTGCTGTATCCGAAGCTTATTTTGCCCGTCTACTTGGATTACCTTTTATTGCAGTGATGCCCTCATACACTGCAAAACGTAAAATTCAAGAAATTGAATTCTACGGTGGTAAATGCCATTTTGTTGATCATTCAGCGCAAATTTATGACGAATCAGAACGACTAGCGAAAGAATTAAATGGTCATTATATGGATCAATTCACTTATGCTGAACGTGCCACGGACTGGCGGGGTAATAATAATATTGCTGAAAGTATTTTCCGCCAGATGCAAATGGAACCATTTCCTGAACCAGATTATATCGTTATGAGCGCTGGCACTGGCGGAACTTCCGCAACATTAGGACGTTATATCCGTTACCAGGGGTACAACACCAAACTGATTGTTGTTGATCCAGAAAACTCTGTATTTTATGACTGCTACCGTCAAAATTGTTGTGATATACGTGGCAATTACAGCAGCAAAATTGAGGGTATTGGCCGTCCCCGGGCAGAGCCTTCTTTTATTCCTACAGTTATCGATGACATGATACAAATACCGGATTGTGCCAGCATTGCAACTATTTATTGGCTGGAAAAATTACTGGGCAGAAAAGTTGGAGCATCTACGGGGGCCAACGTTTGGGGTGCACTCCTGCTTGCCCATCAAATGCATGAACGCGGAGAACAAGGAGCAATAGTCACCTTACTGTGTGACAGCGGTGAACGTTATCTCGACACTTATTACAACCCGGATTGGGTAAAAAATAATATCGGCGATATCTCACCTTACCTAAAGCAGCTACCCAATCTCCAGGGTTATAAGTAACATAGCTGTTTTATTCCAATGAGGATGTTACAATGAGACGAACTGTTGTTGTATTCAGTGGTGGGCAAGATTCCACTACATGTCTGATTCAAGCAATTAATCAATATGACGAAGTACATTGTGTCACTTTTGATTATGGTCAACGCCATCGTGCCGAAATTGATGTTGCACGTAATATTAGCCATTCTCTTGGTGCTGTTGCACATAAAGTAATTGATGTCACATTACTTAACGAACTAGCCCTCAGCAGTCTGACGCGTGATAACATCCCTGTTCCTAACTATAGTGAAAGTAAAAAAAGTACTCTCCCCAGCACATTTGTCCCTGGCCGCAATATTTTGTTCCTGACCTTGGCTGCTATATATGCTTACCAAGTTGAAGCTGAAACCGTTATCACTGGCGTATGCGAGACTGACTTCTCCGGCTACCCTGATTGCCGTGATGAATTTGTCAAGGCACTGAATAAAGCGGTAAGCCTTGGCATTGCCCGTGATATCCGCTTTGAAACTCCATTGATGTGGCTCAATAAAGCTGAAACTTGGGCATTGTCCGACTACTATCAGCATTTAGATTTCATCCGTAGCCAGACACTGACTTGTTATAACGGCATTCAAGGTAATGGCTGTGGTACATGTGCAGCTTGTCATCTCAGAGCTAGCGGACTGGAACAATATCTGAATGCGCCTGAGAAAATAATGACTGAAATGAAAGCAAAAACACATTTATCTTAATCCAAAGGACAATGAGAACATTCTCTCCTCATTGTCCCGTTTTTATCAAAGCTCCCATTATCTCACGTAATTCACCTTCAATAGACAATGCTTTTTGCGTTTTCCTATCAATCCACACAAATGTGGTTTTAGCATCTGTAATGAGTTGATTATCTCTCCTGCGTATTATTTCCTGAGAAAATACCCCACTTCTGTTTCTCAACTCTGTCAATCGGCAATCCACCTCCAATTCATCACCAAGAACAGCTGAACTACGATAATTAATATTCATGTTCACCACCGCAAACCCAACATTATTTTTTTGTATCCATTCCACTACAGAGTGCTTATATAGCCATTCCCATCGAGCACTTTCCATAAACTCCAAATAGCGGGCATTGTTTACATGTTGAAATAAATCGATATGATAACCATGAACTTTTATAATTGAACTCATAATATTGCCTTAATGTTAACGTCACTCATCTGACCAGATCAACAATAGCAAAACAAAAAATTTACACGAATTAAAGTGATTTATTTGCAACCCCGATCACAACATCCCCACACACAAAATGAATCATGAATGAGGATGCTGCATAACTACTAATAACTCAACTTACTTCTGTTTCGTTCGATAAAAACTGGCCCTATTCCCTGAACCTCCTGTAATTGTTCCACAGCAGTAAATGAGCCATGTTTTTCACGATACTCAACAATTCCCTGTGCTTTTTTTACTCCAATACCATTCAGTGCTTTTGCTAACTCTTCCGCGCTTGCAGTATTGATATTCACCTTTCCCTTTTCTTCTACTTTCAAAACATCTGGCTGTTGCAACTGCTTTTCTGATGAAGAATTACTTGTAGTATTGGCTGTTTTAGCGACTTTATCTTTTACTTGCTCAGCAGCAATTGCAAATTGCCCTCCACACGTATAAAGCAAGCCAGCAAGCAAAACAGATAAAATTCCAGATTTTTTCATACTCATTCCTCCGTGTTTTATTAGTGCAAAAAAGATTGCCACAGATAAATTTGAGCACAATAGACGAATATCAGATATGCGAAAGGCCGCGAAAGCGGCCTTTATGAGCAAGATAATTACAAAAATATTTGCGATATTCCCCGCAAATTTTTATTCAATATGACCTAACTTAATTTTGGCTTTTTCACGCAAGCTAATCAATAAAGACTCCAGCATCGCGTTACCCATCTCACTTTGGTAACCATCAGTCATGCTTTTAATTTGCTCATCGGATACAACACCTGGAGTCACTTTATCCAATTGAATCAAAACAATGTCATCCAAACTATTTTTCGCTAAACCATACTCTGCCTTATCTTTTTTGGGCTGTGGTAAAGCGAATACCGCATCAACCAATACATTATTTTGAGGTATACGCTGAATAACCTGAGATTCACCAAAATGAATGTCAGCATCCTTCAGAGCTTGTTCACCTTTACCTTCTTTTAAGACAGCAAGTAATTTCTGACTTTCAATTTGAAGCTGTTTTTCAGCTTTCTGACGCTTAACCAATTCGATAACCTGTTCTTTAACTTTCTCAAATGGCTGTACTGCTTCTGGTTTGTAATTATCTACACGCAGAACAAACGCACGATCACCGTCAACTGAGATCACATCAGAGTTAGTGCCTGTTGGCCCTTGCCCATCAACAAGATTACCTTCAAAAATTGCATGAATAACAGAACTAAAGTTAATCTCTGCCGGCACATTATTGCGATCAAACCAATTAGTTGTCACAACTTTAGTACCTGAAACTTCCTCAGCAGCCGCTAAAGATTCATTATCGCTAGTAGCAGCATCACTGACCTTCTGTTGCAGAGCATAAAAAGCATCTACCGCTTTTTCCTGCTTAACTATCTTCTCAATTTCAGAGCGAACCTCAGACAAAGGCTTAGTTATTTTAGGCTTAACATCATCTAAATGGAAAATAGCAAAACCATTAGGAACTTTAATCACAGAAGAAATTTGGTCTTTCTCTTTCAAGTTAGCTTTTTTCATCTCTTCTGGAAGAGAATCCGCTTCTATCCAACCAATATCACCATGATTTTTCGCTGAAAACTTATCTGTGGATTTTTTAATCGCCAATTTACCAAAATCGGCACCTTTATTCAGCTCATCAAGCACTGCTTTGGCTTCAGCTTCAGTTGCAAGCTGAATTAGACTGTACTTTTTCTGCTCTAATTGAGTATAACGCTTCAAGTTGTGCTCATAGTAAGTATCAATATCAGCGGATGTGGCTGAAACTTTATCCATTTCATCCACAGCATCCATTTTTATATAGCTGACTTTCACTTCTTCAGGAGCAATAAAGCTGTTCTGATTTCCAATGTAATAATCCCGTAAATCTTTATCTGTCACTTCTTGCTGCGCCTGTATTTTCTTCAGCTCCAGTGTAGCCAGACGGACTGTCCTCTTTTGCAAAAGCAATTCAGCATTGAGTTTTGCCTCACCAGGCAATGCTATTTCACTACCAGAAAAAGCCATAACTAATTGCTGATTAATTAAATTCTGGCGTGTTTGTTCAGCAAAAATATCCGGACTCAGATTGAAACGATTGAGCAGTTCCAGATATTTGTTGTTATCAAATTTACCATTTGTCTGAAAATAAGAGGTATTTCGGATAGAATCCTTAACTTGCTCATCACTGGCAGATAAACCCAATTCACGGGAATATTGATCAATCAACGCGTTATTAATCAGACGTTCCAAAGCCTGGCTACGAATCTGCTTCATACTTTGTTCGTCACTTGCCAACACAGAAAATTTATCTCCCAGTTGTTCTTGTAACGTGTTTCTCTCTTGCTGAAACGCCTGCTCCAATTGAGCACGACTGATAGTCTGGCCATTCACTTCGGCAGCATAACTACCAGTTCCACTTGTCAGGTAGCCCCCAACACCGGTCAGTACAAAAGACAGGATAATGAGAGCCAGCACGATTTTAAGCACAGGACTGTTTGCCGCCGTGCGTAGGTTGTCCATCATAAAGAGGCAAAACTCCGCTTTGGTGAAATAGAAAACGCCATATTACGCTAATTCAAGCGCTAAGAGAAAAAAAGCGCACCAGTCAATTGATGCGCTTCTATTTTAGCTTACCAAATCTGTCTCGTCAGTCTATGTTTACCAATATAACAGACGTTGACAAAAAATATTTGGTTTGTGTTACTCGTTAACCGCGTCTTTCAAACCTTTACCTGGACGGAAAGCAGGTACTTTAGCCGCAGCAATTTTGAGCTCTTTCCCTGTTTGAGGGTTACGACCAGTACGTGCAGAACGTTCACGAACAGCAAAAGTACCGAATCCCACCAGAACAACATCATCGCCATCTTTCAATGCACCCATTACAGAAGAAATGAATGCATCTACTACACGCCCTGCTGCTGCTTTAGAAATATTAGAGTCAGCAGCAATTTTGTCGATCAGTTGTGATTTATTCACTCTTATCATCCCCATATAGTATTTTACTATCGTATCAGAATCCTAACAGATAACCCGATAGCAGTGCCGTTATATCAATCCTTTCCGGTATTGGCAAGAAATCATAAAACAGCAAAATATCTATTAGACAATTCATCCAAGTTAACGATACAAAAAAAGCTGGTAAGTCTGAATTCACTTACCAACCTATATTTCATCCATAACTCTTGAGATCGTTCACTATTCTTACTATTATTTAATTGACACTAATTCTGCGCCAAACGCAGGATCCTGCAATGTAATAACTAAAACATCTTCAATACGCTTAACTGGATGGATCTGTAGATCCGCAATAATGTTATGAGGAATTTCTTCCAGATCACGTTTATTCTCTTCCGGAATTAAGACTGTTTTGATACCGCCTCGATGCGCAGCCAATAGTTTCTCTTTCAAACCACCGATTGGCAGAACTAAACCACGCAGGGTAATTTCACCTGTCATAGCAACATCAGCCCGAACTGGATTACCAGTTAGACAGGAAACTAATGCTGTGCACATAGCAATACCTGCACTTGGGCCATCTTTTGGTGTCGCACCTTCCGGAACGTGGACATGAATATCCCGCTTTTCATAGAAATCAGAGTTGATACCCAGTTTATCAGCACGGGCACGAACAACGGTTAATGCAGCCTGAATGGATTCCTGCATAACCTCGCCCAATGAACCGGTATAGGTCAGCTTACCCTTCCCTGGAACACATGCGGTTTCAATGGTTAATAAATCACCGCCAACTTCAGTCCATGCAAGTCCTGTGACCTGACCAATACGGTTTTCCGTATCTGCACGACCATAATCCACACGTTGAACACCCAAATAATCCTTCAGATTATCTGAATTGATCTCAATATGTTTTAAGCTCTTATCCATGAGCAATGTTTTCACCGTTTTACGGCACAGTTTAGAAATTTCTCGTTCTAAGCTACGCACTCCGGCTTCACGGGTGTAATAACGGATAATGCCGATAATGGCACTGTCATCAATAGTTAATTCACTTTTTTTCAGCGCATTACGCTCAATCTGCTTAGGCAGCAAATGACGTTTAGCAATATTCAGTTTTTCATCTTCGGTGTAACCGGAAAGACGAATAATTTCCATACGATCCAGCAATGGCGCCGGAATATTCATAGAGTTGGATGTTGCAACAAACATGACATCTGACAAATCATAATCGACTTCCAGATAATGGTCGTTAAATGCCACGTTCTGTTCCGGGTCCAAAACTTCCAATAAGGCAGAAGCTGGATCACCACGCATATCAGATGACATCTTGTCGATTTCATCCAACAGGAACAATGGATTTTTCACCCCAACTTTGGACATTTTCTGAATCAATTTACCCGGCATAGAACCAATATAGGTACGGCGATGACCACGGATTTCCGCTTCATCACGAACTCCGCCCAATGCCATACGCACATATTTCCGCCCGGTTGCTCGCGCGATAGACTGGCCTAAAGAAGTTTTACCCACCCCTGGAGGCCCAACCAAACATAAAATCGGCCCTTTAATTTTACTGATTCGGCTTTGTACTGCCAGATACTCAAGGATACGCTCTTTCACGCGCTCCAAACCATAATGGTCAGTATCCAAAGTCTCCTGGGCTTTAACCAAATCTTTTTTAACTTTACTGCGGACAACCCACGGAACCTGTACCATCCAATCAATGTAGCTACGAACAACCGTCGCTTCCGCCGACATAGGAGACATCATTTTCAGCTTTTGTAATTCAGCTTCCGCTTTTTCATGGGCTTCTTTTGGCATTTTTGCCGCTTCAATTTTGCGCTTGAGAGTCTCATACTCATCAGGAGCATCATCCATTTCACCCAGCTCTTTCTGAATCGCTTTCATCTGTTCATTCAAGTAATACTCGCGCTGGCTTTTTTCCATTTGTTTCTTCACGCGATTACGGATGCGTTTTTCTACCTGTAACAGATCAATTTCTGATTCCATCATTGCCATTAAATATTCAAGGCGCTCAACAACATCAGACATTTCCAGAACAGTCTGTTTGTCACTAAGTTTCAATGGCATATGAGCAGCAATTGTATCAGCTAATTTAGCAACATCTTCAATATTGTGCAGTGAGGTCAGAACCTCCGGCGGGATTTTTTTATTGAGTTTAATGTAACCTTCAAACTGATTAATAGCCGTTCTGATCAGAACTTCCTGCTCACGCTCATCAACGATTGGTGAATCAAGATACTCAGCCTGAGCAGCAAAATGCTCGCCATTGTCAGTCAGAGTCGTAATACGAGCACGTTTCAACCCTTCAACAAGTACTTTCACTGTGCCATCAGGCAATTTTAACATCTGTAAAATAGAAGCTACTGTACCAACGGAGAAAAGGTCATTAACCCCTGGCTCATCAGTTGAAGCTTCTTTTTGCGCAACCAACATGATCTGTTTGTCATGATCCATTGCTGCTTCTAGGCAGTGAATAGACTTTTCACGCCCTACAAACAGAGGGATCACCATATGCGGGTAAACCACCACATCGCGCAAAGGCAATACAGGGATTTCTATGCGTTCGGAACGCTCAGGATTCATAGAGCTCTCTCTTCGTTTAGCTTTCGCCAGTTTTTAAGGAATCTCGTGAAACACGGTTCTCACGAGTTTCACTTCATAGAATATAAAATATATGGGGACAGGAATTTGACATTCAATGGTATGGCACTTTAATTAAAAACAAAATGAGGGCAACCCCCTCATTTTATTCAATAATATCTCGTTTTGTGAATTCCCTGCCCTAGCCTCAATTATTCACCAGAAACCTGAGCATCCGGCTTGCTGTAAATCAGTAATGGTTCAGATTGACCATTGATAACTGATTCATCTACAACAACTTTCCCAACATTTTCCATTGATGGCAGATCGTACATCGTGTTCAGCAATGCACCTTCAACAATAGAGCGCAGGCCACGGGCCCCTGTCTTACGAAGCACCGCTTTCTTAGCAATAGCGATCAGAGCTTCATTTCTGAACTCCAGATCGACACCCTCAAGGTTAAATAGAGCCTGATACTGCTTAGTCAGCGCATTTTTAGGCTCTTTTAGAATCTGAATCAACGCTTCTTCACTCAATTCAGTAAGCGTGGCGACAACAGGTAACCGCCCAATAAACTCAGGAATAAGACCAAATTTGATCAAATCTTCTGGTTCAGCCTGTGCAAACAATTCGCCTTCAGTTGCCTTTTCTGACTCACCTTTGACTTTCGCACCAAAGCCAATACCAGTACTGGTATTTAAACGCTGGCTAATCACTTTATCTAGACCGGCAAACGCCCCACCACAGATAAATAAGATTTTAGAGGTATCTACCTGTAAAAACTCCTGCTGTGGATGTTTACGCCCACCCTGAGGAGGAACCGCCGCAATTGTACCTTCGATCAATTTCAGCAGCGCTTGCTGTACACCTTCCCCTGAGACATCCCGGGTAATTGACGGGTTATCAGACTTACGTGAAATTTTGTCAATTTCATCAATGTAAACAATACCGCGCTGAGCTTTCTGCACATCGTAGTCACATTTTTGCAGTAACTTTTGAATAATGTTTTCTACATCTTCACCCACATATCCCGCTTCGGTCAGCGTAGTCGCATCTGCCATAGTAAAGGGAACATCAAGATAACGGGCTAATGTTTCAGCCAGCAGTGTCTTACCACTCCCTGTCGGCCCAATAAACAAAATATTACTTTTACCCAATTCAACACTGTTATTAGTATCACCATTACGTAACCGCTTGTAGTGATTATAAACAGCAACTGCTAACACTTTTTTCGCCGTTTCCTGGCCGATAACATAATCATCCAGATGCTGACGAATTTCATGAGGAGTTGGTAATGCACTACGCTCACGATGTGGTACAAGCTCTTTAATTTCTTCGCGAATAATGTCGTTACATAAATCCACACATTCATCGCAGATATACACTGACGGGCCAGCAATCAATTTCCGCACTTCATGCTGGCTTTTCCCGCAGAAAGAGCAATACAGCAGCTTTCCTGAACCGTCTTTGCGCTTATCTGTCATCAGTCACAACCTCACTTTAATCAACTGCCACCCCAGATTCATCTGGCAAAGCAGGAAACTCTGCTATTACCCCGAACGACATAGCCTTACCAAATAGTAAGACGAATATTTATATTATAGCTTCCGGGAATAATAAATTAATCGCGATGGGTGAAAATCTTATCAACCAACCCATACTCAACGGCTTCACTTGCTGACAAGAAACGATCACGTTCTGTATCTTTCTTGATTTCTTCAAGGGTTTTTCCTGTATGTTTTGCCATCAAATCATTCATGCGCGCTTTAACTTTAAGTATTTCCTGGGCATGAATCTCAATATCTGTAGCCTGCCCTTGGAAACCACCCAATGGTTGATGGATCATGACCCGAGAATTTGGCAGACAGATACGTTTTCCTTCAGCGCCGGCAGTCAGCAAGAATGCCCCCATTGAACATGCTTGTCCCATACAAATGGTGCTAACATCCGGTTTAATAAACTGCATCGTGTCATAAATGGACATGCCAGCAGTAATCACACCACCTGGTGAATTAATATATAAAAAAATATCTTTTTCCGGATTCTCTGCCTCAAGGAATAACATTTGGGCCACAATCAGATTTGCCATATGATCTTCAACCTGGCCGGTCAGAAAAATAATACGTTCTTTTAACAGGCGTGAATAGATATCGAACGAACGTTCTCCACGTGCAGTCTGTTCAATTACCATCGGCACCAAAGCCATATGAGGCACATATTGATCCCGCTTGTCGCTATATGACATTTCCGTCTCCTAATAGAATTCATGTTGGTGCCATTCATAACCGATTCTACTTGAGATAAGCGATGATGACCATGATTCAAAAGTTAATCAATCAAAGGAGGATTACCCCTGAAAAATTTTGCAATCATATACATAATGTAAAAAAGGATCTGGGGTTAAACCCACTTTTTTCAAGAAAATTTTGCCTTTTATTCATAAAAAAACCCGCAGATAAATCTGCGGGTTCAATTTCACAGAGATGATAAATTCGTTATCTCAAGCAAAGCCAACGCTTATGCCATTTGATTCTGATTCATTAATTCATTGAAAGTGGTTTCTTTTTCAGAAACTTTTGCTTTACCCAGAAGAACCTCAACAGCTTGTTCTTCCAGAGCAATATTACGAACATTACTCATCAATTCCTGGTTCTTACCATAGAATTCGATCACTTCCTGAGGATCTTCATAAGCTGAAGCCATCTCCTCAATCAGTCCTTTAACACGCTCTTCATCAGCTTTCAGTTCATTGCTACTGATAACTTCGCCTAATAACAGGCCAACAATAACACGACGTTTAGCTTGTTCTTCAAACAGTTCACGAGGCAATTCCAACGCTTGCTTTTCATTGCCACCAAAACGCTGGGCAGATTGACGGCGCAGAACATCAATTTCGCCATCAACAACAGCGGCCGGAACTTCAATTTCGTTGGCTTTAATTAAACCATCAATAACCTGAGATTTAATACGGTTACGAACTGCATTTTTCAGTTCACGTTCCATATTTTTACGTACTTCTGCACGCAGGCCATCAACTGTGCCATCAGCAATACCGAAACGTTTGATGAATTCTTCAGTCAACTCCGGCAATTCACGCTGTTCCACTTTTTTCAAAGTGATTTCAAACTTAGCAGCTTTACCTTTCAGATTTTCAGCATGATAATCTTCTGGGAAGTTCACATCAATAGTGAATGCTTCGCCAGCCTTATGGCCAACAATGCCCTCTTCGAAGCCTGGGATCATACGACCTTGGCCCATAGCCAGAACAAAGTCAGAAGCTTTACCGCCTTCAAACTCTTCACCATCAATAAAACCGTTGAAGTCAACAGTAACACGATCTTCTGCGCTTACAGCTTCTTCGGTTTCTTTCCAGTCAGCCTGCTGCTTACGCAATGTTTCCAGCATTGCATCAACATCTTCGTCTTTTACTTCAACAACGGGTTTTTCAACTTCAATAGCTTCCAGATCTTTCAACTCAACTTCTGGATAAACTTCAAACTCTACAGAATAAGTGAAATCTTCGCCGTCTTTGAACTGCTCTGGCGCATAGCTTGGCGCACCCGCAGGATTGATTTTTTGTTCGATGATTGCATTAATAAAGTTACGTTGCATCAGATCACCCAGAACATCCTGAATAACAGAAGCACCATAACGTTGTTTAATGATGTTCATAGGCACTTTGCCTTTACGGAAACCATCGACACGAACTTTTTTTGCTACATTGACCAACTCACTACTAACTGCCTTTTCAACATCGGCAGCAGGAACGGTGATTGTCACACGACGCCCAAGGCCTTGAGTGGTTTCAACAGAAACTTGCATCTTTTTACCTCAAAAAAATCATAGTGCTCGGTCAACTCCAGAGACCGTACAACCGGCAGATGTTCTATGTGCCAATCGCAACACTCTCTAAGAACCGGGGCGGTCGCATTTAAAAACCGAGAATCCCTGATGTCAGAAGCATCCCGAAACCATTCTAAAAATTAGACGCGACATTATAGCGATGCAGACGGTGTGAGTCGAGAATTGCTAACAAAAGCCCGAGGTATTCATCAATTTCATGCAACAACGATTACTTAGCTATCAGAATTGAGTTCAAAATATGTCACATATAAAACGCAAAAACGGCCAAAGGCCGTTAATCGGGTTCATTCTATTTTAATATCGCAATTTAGAAGAATGTCCCAATTCAGCACTCAGGCCACATTACCACCCCGACAAATCGGTGAAGCTAAAACAGTATCCTGCAATTCATTCCACTCTTTTTCGGTATAGGTATGCAACGCCAAAGCATGAACACCTGCGGCTAATTCTGCCGATAATGTGCCGTAAACAGAACGATGACGATTCAGCATACGTTCACCAACAAATTTATTACTGATGATTACAACCTTAAAATGGCTTTCAGAACCTACGGGTACATTGTGACGATAACTTTCATCAATAACCTCAAGATATGATGGGTTAAATGCAGCCTGTAATTTCTCTTCTATATCCTGGTACACCATAATCATTCTCCTTAACTACACAGGAATCGTACTGCCAACCATATTAATGATTTTAGTCTATTCTTCATGAGTTATAGCACCAGCGTATTAAAATATCTTTTAATCAAACCCCACATCAAAAGGTTTTTATACACGTTTACCTCATCAGGGATATGCCATGATCGAAGGCAGTGCTATTATTGGCATAGTTTATGCCTATTGATAAGTATTACTGGACATCCTTATCACTGATGAGAAAATCAACATGTTGAAAAGAATATTATTCCCACTTATTGCCCTTTTTCTTCTTGCTGGTTGTGCAGCTCCCAGCAATACCCTGACCATCGAACCTAAAATTACGCTGCCAACAGCAGATCCAACTATGGGTGCTATTACCATCAGCATCAGTGGTGCCGATAATCGCCAATCTCAGATACTCGCTCAAGTTAACCGCAATGCAAAACTGGAAATACTGAAGCCGTCCCGTGATCTGCGTTTTCTACTCCAGGAAATCCTGGAAAAACAGATGGCTGCCCGTGGCTATATGATTGGCTCTCCAGCTAATGCTAATCTGCAAATTATTGTGAACAACCTGTATGCAGATGTTAAAGAAGGCAGCTTACGCCATAATATTTCAACAAAAACTGATATTTCCATCATCAGTGCAGCGCAAAACGGAAGTAAACAAGTTAAAAACTATCGCACCAGCTACAATGTCCAAGGTCCTCTCGGAGCAACCAATGAGAAAATTGCTGATGCGGTAAATACTGTACTATCTGAAGTCATCGCAGATATGGCTCAGGATCCTTCCGTCAGTAATTTCATCAAACAAAATGCCCGCTAATTAAGGATTAATTACTTACTCTGTCCGCGGAGGACAGAGTTTTGGGAGGCTCATGTATTATCGTTATCTCACTGTTTTTACGCAACATAACTCACGTATCCTGCTTTTACTTGGCTTTGTTTCTGGTTTACCTCTTGCACTGACCGCCGGCACCCTGCAAGCGTGGATGACCGTTGAAGATGTCGATCTTAAAACCATTGGCTTCTTTTCCCTTGCTGGCCAGGCATATGTTTTCAAATTTCTTTGGTCCCCTTTTATGGACCGTTTTGCCCCCTCTTTCCTTGGACGCCGCCGTGGATGGCTACTTATTACACAGTTATTACTGATAGCCAGTATTGCTGCAATGGGTTTTCTCCAACCATCTCAACATTTATGGTGGCTGGCCGCACTGGCCGTCGCCGTCGCTTTCTGTTCTGCGTCACAGGATATCGTCTTTGATGCTTATAAAACAGATTTACTCAGTAGCGAAGAACGGGGTGCAGGTGCTGCTGTTTCGGTACTTGGTTATCGATTAGCAATGTTAGTTTCAGGCGGGTTAGCATTATGGATTGCAGATCGCTATATAGGCTGGCAACACACATACTGGTTGATGGCTGGATTGATGCTGATCGGCGTCTATGCAACGTTAAGAGCCAAAGAACCTAAAGTTGAGGTCCCCCCACCCAAAACACTTCATCAGGCCGCAATAGAACCATTGGCTGATTTTTTCAGTCGTAATAATGCGTGGCTGATACTGCTATTAATTGTCATGTATAAAATAGGCGATGCCTTTGCTGCCAGTCTCAGCATCCCATTTCTTATCCGTGGTATTGGCTTTGATGCTGGTGAAGTCGGTATGATCAACAAAACACTAGGATTAGCTGCAACTATCGTCGGTGCATTATATGGTGGTTATTTGATGCAACGATGGAGTTTATTTCGCTCACTCATGATATTTGGCATTCTTCAAGCCATCTCTAATACTGGATACTGGCTGTTATCCATCACTGACAAAAATATTTACACTATGGGCAGTGCCATTTTCCTAGAAAATATCTGTGGTGGAATGGGAACCGCTGCATTTGTTGCCTTGCTTATGGCTTTATGTCACAAATCATTCTCCGCAACACAGTTTGCTTTATTATCTGCCTTATCGGCTGTTGGACGAGTATACGTCGGCCCGATTGCTGGTTGGTTCGTGGAATTACACGGCTGGCCAAACTTCTACCTTTTTTCTATAGCAGCCTCTTTTCCAGGTTTATTACTGCTATTTATCTGCCGCCAGACTCTGGCTTACACCCAACGAACCAATGATTTTATGCCACGTACTGAGTTCGGAAATTTATATCGCCTAGCACTTGGCTTACTATCATTAGCAAGTATCCTCCTCACACTTTGGTTATTTACCATAATCACCAATGCTCTCAACTGGACTAATGCACCTGCTCTGGCCGAACAATTACTCTTGTTGGGGACGCAGATCGGTATCGCTGGTATCATTTTGGGCAGCGTTCTGGATTATCTTGCATTAAGAAGGAACAAATTAGCTTAATATTAAATTAATTTATTAAAGGTTGACTACTGCCAGCCTTTTTATATTCGGCTAAAAACTAAGTGATAACGATCACATTTCAGATAGTCATTTATCTAAAAGTGCTATTTTTGCGTAATTATTGGATTGTTCAATATTCATATCCGCGTAAAATCAGGCTACCATTTTTAAGGCTTACCATATAGCTTTAAAACTAAAAACCTCTTTTCATGGATGCGTTAGAGAAATTTATGAGAAAAACCATTCTGGCTACTGCCTTATTTACTACTGTCTCAGTTCCAGCTTATGCTGAATATCAATGGGGCTTTGCTAATATCAGCATGAACTATCTTGACTGGACCAGCCACACCACACATAAATCAGGGCAAACCTCTCATAAAGACGACTTTGCCTATGTGGAACTGGAAGGCGGAACCGGGTTTGACTGGGGTGAATTATACGGGTTCTTTGATCTGGAAAATGCTTTCAACAGTAAGCATGCTCAACCAGGGGATAACCAAAGATACACCTTCAAAACAACCGGGCGCTTCTATCTGGCTGATACTGGTTTCAATCTCTACGGCCATGTTTACGGTACCTATTCCCTCCCAGGTAAAGCACATGGTGGAAATTTCCATGAGGTAAATACTCTGTATGGCATTGGCTACAACACTGACATTGCCGGTGTCTGGCTCAAGCCATTCGTTGCATTACATTATGTTGATCAAACTTTCTATTCGGGTAATAACGGCTATGTTGTCGGCTGGGTGGCTGGTTATGATTTTCAGCTCTGGCAGGAAAAATTCAGTATAACTAACTGGAATGAAATAGAATTTAACCGGAATGAACGCTATGGCAATGGCGGGCGGGACGGTGTTAACGGCGCAGTAGCACTGTGGTGGACACCTCACCCATCTTTCACAACCGGCGTTCAATATCGATATGCCGATCATAAATTAGGTGAAGGGTTCTGGCAGGATGGGATTGTCTACACCATCAAATATAATTTCTAATTATTGATGTTAACTGTGAGCTACTTCTGGAGTAACTCACAGTTAATTTAATTCTTAAATAAAATTACCGTCATAGAAATCTTTAAAGTAAATTTTTATATTTTTCCTTCCGCTGAAAAATATAAGGATATTTTAATATAAATTAATATTTCCATCACATTTCAATCACACCTCGTTAAGCTTAAATAACCTTTTCAAGCTAGCTCTTGCCACATTTTCCATTTACATGTGATCCCACTAACATAAAGGGTCAACAACCTATCAACTAACTATTACAAATGTTTACACTCCTGTAGCCTTACCGTAGAATGCCCACACTGATGAAACGACAATAGAGCTTTTGTTATTTGGAGTCGTTAGACTTATGAAATACAATAAAAGTATTGGGATATTGTCATTACTGGCAGCCACTCTTATGTTGAATGGTTGTGATATGGTATTGATGAATCCTAAAGGCGCTATCGGCGCTGAACAAAAAACGCTAATACTCACGGCTATTGGCCTGATGCTTATCATTGTTATTCCGGTAATCATCATGGCATTTACCTTTGCCGTGCGTTACCGCGAAGCCAACAAAAACGCTACCTATCGCCCTAACTGGGCACACTCAAACAAAATTGAGCTGGTAGTGTGGACTGTTCCTATCATTATCATTATCATTTTGGCAACTATTACTTGGAAAACAACCCACGAGCTTGATCCATATAAGCCACTGGTCAGCGACGAAAAACCAGTGACTATTGAAGTAATCTCTCTCGATTGGAAATGGCTGTTCGTCTATCCTGAGCAAGGTATCGCTACAGTTAACGAAATTGCTTTCCCTACTGGTGTTCCTGTTAACTTCAAAATCACCTCTGATTCTGTGATGAACTCATTCTTCATTCCACAGTTAGGTGGTCAAATATACGCAATGGCGGGTATGCAGACTAAACTTCACTTAATTGCCAATGAACCTGGCACTTATAAAGGTTTGTCCAGCAGTTACAGTGGGCATGGCTTCTCTGGCATGAAATTTACTGCCACAGCTACCGCAGATCGTGAAGGTTTTGAACAATGGGTTCAAAAAGTGAAAGCCTCTCCCAAAACCCTGGATACCATGCAAGCATTTGATGAGTTAGCCAAACAAAGCCAGAACCATCCGGTTGAATACTTCTCAAGCGTTAAGCCTAACCTGTATCAAGACATTATTGCCAAATTTATGGGCGACATGAATATGCATGGCGGCCACAGTGCAACGACAGGTCATAACATGAATATGAGCGAAATTGCTCATGCCGGAGTTGAGGAATAAAGTAATGTTGGGAAAATTAACACTTGATGCAATCCCATTACATGAGCCCATTATCATGGTCACTCTTGCCGGGATTCTCTTCGGAGGGCTCGCAGTTGTCGGAGCCCTGACCTATTTCCGTAAATGGAAATGGCTGTGGAGCGAGTGGTTAACCAGCGTTGACCACAAAAAAATCGGTATTATGTATATCGTCGTGGCACTGGTCATGATGCTTCGTGGCTTTGCCGATGCCATTATGATGCGTGGTCAGCAGGCTGTCGCCTCTGCTGGCGAAGCAGGATTCCTGCCGCCGCATCACTATGACCAGATCTTTACCGCTCACGGCGTCATCATGATTTTCTTCATGGCAACACCTTTCGTTGTCGGCTTGATGAACATAGTGGTTCCACTCCAGATCGGTGCCCGTGACGTTGCGTTTCCATTCCTGAACTCACTGAGTTTCTGGTTCTTCGTCGTTGGTGTCGCTCTGATTAACATCTCACTGGGTGTGGGTGAGTTCGCTCAGACTGGCTGGTTAGCCTACCCTCCACTGTCAGGTATAGAGTATAACCCTGGCGTTGGGGTCGATTACTGGATATGGAGTCTCCAGATATCCGGTATCGGTACGTTACTGACAGGCGTTAACTTCTTTGCCACGATCCTGCGTATGCGTGCCCCTGGCATGTCTATGATGAAAATGCCTGTATTCTCTTGGGCAGCACTGTGTACTAACGTACTGATCATCGCAGCATTCCCAATTCTGACTGTGACCATTGCCCTGCTGACTTTCGACCGCTATATGGGCACCCATTTCTTTACCAATGATATGGGTGGCAACATGATGATGTACATCAACCTGATATGGGCCTGGGGTCACCCTGAGGTTTATATTCTGGTACTGCCGGTCTTTGGTGTCTTCTCGGAAGTTACTGCGACGTTCTCGAAAAAACGACTGTTCGGCTATACCTCTCTGGTATGGGCAACCATTGCCATCACCGTGTTGTCGTTCATCGTATGGCTGCACCACTTCTTTACAATGGGCTCCGGCGCGAACGTTAACGCCTTTTTCGGTATAGCCACCATGATTATCTCGATTCCGACGGGGGTTAAGATCTTCAACTGGCTGTTCACAATGTATCAGGGCCGTATTGAGTATAAAACACCGATGTTGTGGACTGTTGGCTTTATCGTCACCTTCTCGATCGGTGGTATGACTGGGGTTCTGCTGGCGGTTCCGGGTGCAAACTTCGTTCTACATAACAGTCTGTTCCTGATCGCACACTTCCATAACGTTATCATCGGTGGTGTTGTCTTCGGTTGTTTCGCTGGTACTGCTTACTGGTTCCCGAAAGCATTTGGTTTCACACTAAATGAAAAATGGGGTGTCCGCGCATTCTGGTTTTGGCTCATTGGCTTCTTTATCGCCTTTATGCCAGTTTATGCACTCGGCTTTATGGGAATGACCCGTCGTATCAGCCAAGATATCAACCCTGAATTCCATACTCTGCTGGTTGTCTCCGCAATCGGTGTTGCACTGATTGCCGTTGGTATCCTGTGCCAGGTCATTCAATTCTACGTCAGTATCCGTGACCGTGACCAAAACCGTGACCTGACCGGCGATCCTTGGGGCGGACGTACTCTGGAGTGGGCAACATCTTCTCCACCACCATTTTATAACTTTGCTGAAGTTCCACATGTTCAAACCCGTGATGCATGGTGGGATATGAAAGAAAAAGGCACAGCTCATAAACGTCCTGCTAAATATGAAGAAATTCATATGCCTAAAAATGCCGGTGCAGGTGTGGTTATTGCTGGCTTCAGCTTGCTTTTTGGTTTCGCTATGATTTGGCATATCTGGTGGCTGGCTATCGCAGGCTTCGCTGGCATGATTATCACTTGGATCGCGAAAAGCTTTGATAACGATGTTGATTACTACGTACCCGTTGCTGAAGTTGAGCAAATTGAGAATCAACACCATGAACAAATTAGCAAGGCAGGTCTGAATCATGTCAACTGAAACTATGACTAACCATAATCATGCCCATGAGGATCATGGGCACCACGATGCGGGAGCCACTAAGGTATTCGGTTTCTGGATCTACTTGATGAGTGACTGTATTTTGTTCGCATGCCTGTTTGCGACTTATGCAGTGCTGGTTAACGGAACCGCAGGCGGCCCATCTGGTAAAGAAATTTTCGGCCTCTCTTTTGTACTGGTTGAAACTTTCCTGCTGCTATTCAGTAGTATCACTTATGGCTTTGCTATGCTGGGCATGAACAAAGGCAAAATCGGCCAGGTTAACACCTGGCTCGGTATGACTTTCCTGTTCGGCCTTGGCTTCGTGGCAATGGAACTGTATGAATTCCATCATCTGATTGCAGAAGGCTACGGCCCTGACCGCAGTGCGTTCCTGTCCGGATTCTTCGCACTGGTCGCCACTCACGGTATCCACGTTACCTGTGGTCTGGTCTGGATTATCATCATGATGATTCAGGTAACACGCCGCGGCTTAACTGATGTTAATAAAACCCGTCTAAACTGCCTGAGCTTGTTCTGGCACTTCCTTGATGTGGTGTGGATCTGTGTGTTCACCGTTGTTTATCTGTTAGGAGCTATGTAATGAGTCATTCAAATACAGCTCATACTGGAGCTAGCCACGGTAGCTTAAAGTCTTATCTTATCGGCTTTATTCTTTCCGTCATCCTGACAGTGATTCCGTTCTGGATGGTAATGGATGGTTCCGCCTCCCATGCCACTATCCTGACAACGGTGGTCACTCTGGCTGTTGTGCAGATTCTTGTTCATTTCATCTACTTCCTGCACATGAACACTTCATCAGAAGAGCGCTGGAACTTAGTAGCATTGCTGTTCACTATTTTGATTATCGGTATTGTTGTTGTTGGCTCACTGTGGATCATGTACAACCTCAACATTAATATGATGGTTGATTAAAGAGCTGCATATATGATTAAGCAATACCTGCAAGTAACTAAACCAGGAATTATTTTCGGCAATTTAATTTCTGTGATCGGTGGTTTTCTACTCGCCTCGAAAGGGGTGATTGATTACCCTTTGTTCATATCGACTCTGCTCGGCGTCTCATTAGTCGTGGCTTCTGGTTGTGTATTTAACAACTACATTGACCGTGACATCGATCGGATCATGGAAAGAACAAAAAACCGTGTCCTTGTAAAAGGGCTTATTGATCCGAAAATCAGCCTGATTTATGCATCAATACTGGGTATTGCTGGCATGGTGCTGCTCTATGTAGCAGCCAATGCCTTAGCAATGCAATTAGCGATTATCGGTTTTGTCGTATATGTAGGGGTTTACAGCCTTTACATGAAAAGGAAATCTGTCTATGGTACGTTGATCGGCAGTTTGTCCGGCGCTGCACCACCGGTTATCGGTTATTGTGCAGTGACTGGTCAGTTTGACACGGGCGCATTGATCCTGTTACTGATTTTCAGTTTGTGGCAAATGCCGCACTCCTATGCCATTGCTATTTTCCGTTTCAAAGATTACCAAGCAGCAAATATCCCTGTATTACCTGTGATTAAAGGCATATCTGTGGCGAAAAACCATATTATCCTTTATATCCTGGCATTTATGATTGCAACTCTCATGTTAGCAATCAGCGGTTACGCTGGTTACAAATATCTGGTTGTTGCAGCAGCAGTCAGCATCTGGTGGCTGGGAATGGCATTATCCGGTTATAAAACGGCTAATGACCGCGTTTGGGCCCGTAAGTTATTTGTCTTTTCCATTGTGGCAATCACTTCCCTGAGTGTCATGATGTCTGTTGACCCAAATGTGTCCTCAGAAACCTTTCTAACTTACGTCCGGTAATTCTCCCTGATGGCAGCGGCATGCGCCCTGCCATCAGTTTACTTTTCATATCCTTCACTCTCCCCTTACACTTCAATATTATTAATTCAATTAACTATTTACCACTTATCAGAAACCTATCTACAATGGCACATCTAAATATTTCGAGGTAACCATGAACGATAATAAAATGACGCCACTTGAGCTTCGGGCGACATGGGGCTTAGGCTCAGTTTTTTCTTTGCGTATGCTGGGCATGTTCATGGTTCTTCCTGTTTTAACAACCTACGGCCTTGATCTAAAAGGTTCTACCGAAGCACTTATTGGCATCGCTATTGGTATTTATGGTTTAACTCAGGCAATTTTCCAGATCCCCTTTGGCCTGCTTTCTGACAAAATTGGCCGTAAGCCCTTAATTGTTGGAGGACTACTACTCTTCGTTCTTGGCAGTATTACGGCTGCTCTCAGCGATTCTATCTGGGGCATAATCGTTGGGCGGGCACTCCAGGGCGCCGGGGCTATATCTGCTGCAATTATGGCTCTGCTTTCTGATTTGACCCGCGAACAAAACCGGACTAAAGCGATGGCATTTATTGGCATTAGCTTTGGAATCACTTTCGCCATAGCAATTGTACTTGGCCCAATTCTTACTCATACCATTGGCTTAAATGGCCTGTTTTGGGGCATTGCCGTTCTAGCCAGTTGTGGCATTCTGATAACATTACTTGCTGTTCCTTCCACAGATAAACATATTCTTAACCGTGAATCAGGCATTGTTCGCCACAGTTTCCGTAAAGTTTTAGCTGATAGCCAACTGCTAAAACTTAACTTTGGCATTCTCAGTTTGCACACTTTGCTAATGGCAAGCTTTGTTGCCCTGCCTCTGGTGATGCAACAAGCTGGGTTCCCAACCCAACAGCATTGGAAGGTTTATCTAATCACCATGCTGATTTCATTCTTCTCTGTTTTACCTTTTATTATCTACGCAGAAAAAAAGCGCCGTATGAAACAAGTACTTCTGTTGTGCATCACTCTGCTATTTATCGCTGAAACTATATTGTGGTCAGCGGGGCATCATTTGTGGACAATCTTTGTTGGCATACAAATTTTCTTTATTGCCTTCAATATAATGGAAGCTATCCTGCCATCACTTATCAGCAAAGAAGCACCTGCGGGTTATAAAGGTACAGCAATGGGGATTTACTCCACCAGCCAATTTTTAGGCGTAGCTTTGGGTGGTAGCCTTGGTGGTTGGTTATATGAATTAAAGGGAGCATCGCTGGTATTTATGGCAGGTATCGCTCTAACAATTATTTGGTTTATTATCAGCACGACAATGAAACAGCCCCCTTATGTCAGCAGTATCAGAATTTCGCTACCAGAAAATATAGTAAATAAGAGATTGCTGGAACAAAAAATTCTTGTTCAACCAGGTGTTCACGAAGTTGTTATTGTGCCGGAAGAGTATAGCGCTTACATAAAAGTAGACACTAAGCAAACGAGCAGAGCACAACTTGAGCAATTGATAGCATAATTTACAGCGGCTTGCGCTAACAAAACCCTCTCATTCCGGTTCAATATTGAAAGGAAATTGGGGATGGGATTCCCGCTCAAGAATATCCCATCCCACATTAGGCCAAATATGTTAATCCATTAATCGGAGCTGGTTAGCCAATACGGAAAAAATCAATCCCGGAAATTAGTAAACTGAAATGGCTGCCCTAATTCTGCTCCACGGACCAATGCCATAACACTCTGCAAATCATCACGAGCCTTACCGGTTACCCGCACCTGCTCACCCTGAATCTGAGCCTGCACTTTCAATTTACTATCCTTAATCAGCTTCACGATCTTTTTCGCTGTAGGGGTATCAATCCCCTGCTTTAGAGTCGCTTCAACGCTATAAGTTTTACCACTATGCTGCATATCATCAGGGATATTTAGTGTAGCTCCATCAATACCACGTTTAGCCAGTTTTTCACGTATAATATCAACCAACTGATTTACCTGAAAATCTGACTCACTGGCAATCTTGATAGATTCACTTTTTTCATTTAATTCAAAACTGGCGCTGACATTACGGAAATCCCAGCGTGTAGCAAGCTCACGCTGCGCGTTTTCCACCGCATTGCGAACTTCATGTATATCAATTTCTGAGACAATATCGAAAGATGGCATTATCCGTGACCTCCTGATAATCAATAAGTTGGCATGATAACCGCTTTCCATTATCAGCAAAAGCTCTATACTCAGATTAGTGGGATCTTGCTATTTCCATTCAATATTACAGCGTCTTGCAACGAGGGTATAAAGGTATATTATGAAAATAACCGTTCTTGGCTGTGGCGCTATAGGAAAACTGTGGCTGGCAGCATTATCACAACAAAAACACCAGGTTCAGGGTTGGCTAAGGATCCCCCAACCAGATCTACCTGTTCATATTGACGAAATTAATGGAGAAGTATTTAACCAGCGGATCCCAACTAATGACAATGACCATCTTGTCAACAGCGAATTACTGATTGTTTGCCTGAAAGCCTGGCAGGTATCTGATGCAGTTAATAATCTACTCCCCAAACTTTCATCTGATTGCCCAATCTTATTACTACACAATGGTATGGGTTCCCAGGAAGAATTGTTATCCACACCTAATCAAATACTCCTTGGCGTTACGACTCACGGCGCATATCAGAATGACCAACAGGTTTATCATACTGCTTCAGGGCTAACACACATTGGCTCAGCAACATCAAATGCCACTGAGCTCAGCTCTCTGGCGGATATTCTGCATCAGGCTTTACCGCAAGTTGCATGGCATAATGAAATTCTTTCTATTAGTTGGCTGAAACTGGCGGCTAATTGTGTCATAAATCCACTTACTGCGATTTATGAATGCCGGAATGGAGATTTACTTCGCTACCCAGAACAATTAAATGTTTTGTGTGAAGAAATCATTCAGGTTATGGAACGAGAAAACATACATACTTCCATCGGTAACCTAACTGCTTATATCTACGATGTTATTGAGCGCACAGCAAAAAACTACTCTTCGATGTTGCAGGATATCCGTGCAAAACGTCACACTGAAATTGACTATATCACTGGATATTTATTATGCCGGGCTCGTGCTTATGGCCTGTCTGCTCCTGAGAATACCCGTATATATAACCTGATAAAATGTAAGGAAGGTGATTATGAACCATTCAGCCCGCATCTGCCTGGTTCATGGTATTGACATCCTCCCCTTCCTAAAGGAAGGGGATCCCTGCTGCCAGACGGCGATGCCCCGCCGCAAGAATGTTCATGGCCGCATTTCTGTCGCGGTTGTGTGTTGCTCCGCACTCAACACATGTCCATTCTCTTATTCGCAAACCCGCTCTACCTTTCGGACTGCTGTCGGAGATAGCTCCGCAGCACGAGCAAGTCTGGGTGGAGTCGCTTTCGTCTACAACTTCAAACACCACTGACCGCGCAATCGCTTTATATTTCAGTTGGGTTTTGAGCATCGCCCAGCCCGCGTCTAACACGCTCTTTGCCATTCGGGTTTTGGCTAACCGGCTGCTGCTCACGTTGCCTACGAATATCGCCGCATGAGTGTTCACCAGTGCGGTTGTGTATTTATGGATTGCATCTTTGCGGCGGTTTTTTATTTTGGCATGAAGGGCTTTCACCCGGGATTTTTTGTTTGCCCGTTGCGCTTTGCCTAATGAGGGGCCCAGCTCGCGGTAGAACCGGCCTGCTGTCAGTGGGGCGCCTTCTGTTGGCATGGCGGTTTCTTTCAGGCCTAAATCGATACCAACCGCACCTGTTCCTTTTGTGGCTTCACATTCAACCTGAACGCAGATATTGAAATACCAGCGACCCCGGGCATCTTCGGCGAAACTGCCCGCCCGGAATTTGTAACCGGACAGTCCGTAGCTGTCCCATACGTTGAAGACGTGTCCGGCAAATTTTATCTGCCCGTTATGCCAGGTGGCAGCACGGGATTTAAACGGGATCCAACCTAACGAGCGCTTAGCGCCTCCACTGACTCGCCAGCGAAGTTTGGCCCGCTTAAATTGTTTTCTGGCCTTTCCGTGCCCTGCGATGACCTCCTGCACGGTGGCGCTGCCGATAATCCAGCCTTTCTCTTTCTGAATACCGGCCATCTACTTCTGGACATCGAACGCAGAAAGCCATTGCGGTTTTTGCGCACCAAAATTACCCACATTACTGTACGCTTTGCGGGTTATCTCGTTGGCAAGGCTAAACACCTGATTCACCTCATACGCCATCTGGCGGAGGAGCTTCACATGCTTGTCCTTAACCCGGACAGAGAGTGTTTTGGTCTGCATTATCATAATTTGTTATTGTATGTAGAAATTAATCATAAAATCAAGGTGTGGGCGGTGCTCCTCTTGAAATATATTGAGCAGCAAAACCGCCCTCATTGAGCGCCCTTGCGGGCGCTTCGCTCTGCCTCCCCTACCTGATAGGAAGGGGCTTCCCGCAAAAAGCATGGTGAAAAAGCAAACAAAAACGCCCTGCTTCAGATTCATCATTGAGGCTCCCCTGATGGGAGGCCTCTAAGTATCGTAATTAAGGCCGATAAACTTTCACATTATCAAACCCCTGCTCACACAAATAAAGTGCCTGCAAACGGCTCATCACTCCGCGTTCACAATAGAGCAGATAAGTTTTCTCTTTGGGTAAATCACCAAACTGACTGCTTAATTTATAGAACGGCAGTGATTTGATCTCCACGCCATCCATCTGTAATGGCCGATCATCTTGTTCATCAGGTGAGCGAATATCCAGTAATACATCAGTTGGCGCGAATTCAGTGACTGTTTCAACTTCGACGACCTGCTCACTGCTTTGTTCTGCGATCTGGCGGATATCAATATTCTGAGCTTCACTAATAACTTTTTCCAAAATATCAAAATCGAAATTAGCCTCTTCCGCTTCAATTTTGGCTTTAACCGCTTTTACAGTCGGACTTTTTGAAATAACGCCACAAAACTCAGGCATGGTACGGGCAAAATCTTCCGTGCCAATTTCGCGTGCCAATCTGATAATGTGCTCCTTATCATGAGAAATCAGCGGCCGCAGAATCAAAGTATCCGATGCATTATCAATCAAACGCAGATTGGTCAGCGTCTGGCTGGAAACCTGCCCCAACGCCTCACCGGTAACAATAGCCTGCACACCATAACGTTCTGCAACTTTAGATGCTGCTCTTACCATCATCCGTTTAAGCACCACACCCATTTGCCCGTCATCAACTTTTTCCAGAATTTCAGCAACGACAGGTTCAAAATCCACGGCAACAAAACGGACTTTATGGGAACTACCAAAGCGGTTCCAAAGATAATGAGCGACCTGCTTCACACCAATTTCATGAGCAGAACCACCAAGATTGAAGAAACAATAATGAACACGGCAGCCACGGCGCATCAACATATAGCTGGAAACACCAGAATCAAAACCACCGGAAATCAGAGACAGCACATCCTCCTGAGTCCCGATAGGAAAACCACCAATTCCTTCATAACGGGCTTTCACCAGAATCAATGTATCCTGCTCAATTTCCAGATTAACGGTAACATCAGGATGAGTCAGTTTTACTTTCGCAGATTCAATGTGCTGGTTTAAACCACCACCGACATAGCGTTCTACTTCATTAGAAGTAAACGCATGTTTACCACGACGTTTAACCCGTACACAAAATGTTTTGTTATGGAGCGATTTACCATAAGCCTCATAAGCTTGTTCAAAGATATGATGCATATCACGAAATTCACGCTCTTCTACTTGCAGAATATGGTGAATACCGGGGATACGTGTCAGCGCATCACAAATTTGAAAGCCAAGGTTTTCATCTTTAGTACGAACTTCGATATTATCCCAATGGCGAACTACTGCAATATTATCTCCCAAGGCTTTGAGCACATTGCGAATATTACTGGCGAGAATTTTAATAAAGCGCAAACGGACAGTTTGACTCTTAATCGTGATTTCTGGGAATAATTTAATAATAAACTTCATAGTGAGTTATAGTAGTCGTTAGGAGTTTTGATAAATAAAACTGACAATCATGTTCTGGTAGTCAAATCAGGCTGCGGAGTATAGCACTATCTCACGACATAGCGCGCAAAAAATACAAAACCAGTTAAGGATTTGTTTGCACCAACATAATAGGATAGTCTGCAACCCTCAGGCGAACTCTGTAAATAGTAAAAAGATTATGCCAAAGAAAAACACAACATCAGAAAGCCCAAGCAATACGCCAGAAACTGCGCCGACAATGACATTTGAAAGCTCATTAAAAGAATTGGAGCAGATTGTCATCCAGCTGGAATCCGGTGAACTGGCACTGGAAGAAGCCTTGAACGAGTTTGAGCGTGGTATTCAGTTAGCCCGTCAAGGGCAACAGACTTTGCAACAAGCAGAACAGCGGGTACAAATTCTTCTTAACGATGACGCCCAATCTCCGCTGAATAACTTCTCCCCGGATATTGAGTAAATTTATGTCTGAACAAAACTCAATTCAATTCAAAGAACAGCTTAAGACCTGCCAACAACGCGTCAATAACGTTCTAATAAGCACATTATCTTCATTGGTATTTGCAGACAACCCACTAGTTGAGGCAATGCAACATGGTGCTTTACTTGGCGGCAAACGTCTGCGTCCATTTTTAGTTTATACCGTGGGTGAAATGTTTGGATTATCTGCCAATAATCTGGATGCACCAGCCGCAGCAGTTGAATGTATTCATGCTTATTCATTAATTCATGACGACTTACCTGCGATGGATAACGATGATTTACGCCGTGGGCAACCAACTTGCCACATCAAATTTGGTGAAGCTCACGCTATTTTAGCGGGAGATGCATTACAGTCTCTGGCATTTGAAATCTTATCTAAAAAAGAAATGCCAGATGTGACAACGGCTGATCGCCTTGAAATGCTTTCTGAGCTGGCAACAGCCAGTGGTATCGCCGGTATGTGTGGCGGCCAGGCCTTGGACTTGACAGCGGAAGGCAAACACATTGATCTTCATACGCTGGAAAAAATTCATCGCCACAAAACAGGTGCCCTTATCCGTTGCGCTGTCAGAATAGGGGCATATGGTGCAGGCCAAAGTGGACATGATGCCTTACCTGAATTAGATCAGTATGCCCAGGCCATTGGCCTCGCTTTCCAGGTTCATGACGATATTCTTGATGTCATTGGTGATACCGAAATGATAGGGAAACGTCAAGGCAGTGACCAACAATTGAGAAAAAGTACCTACCCGGCATTACTGGGGTTAGAACAAGCACAGAAAAAAGCGCACGAGCTGTATCAAGAAGCGCTGGAAGCGCTGAATAAACTGGAAGAAAAATCCTATAACACAACAATGCTGCGCGCACTTGCCAGCTTTATTATTGAACGTAACAACTAATTGCTTATCCTAATAGGCGTTATCGTGGCATAAAATAGCCTAATGGGATGGGCTCTAAGGTCTGTTGGTAAATTTTATCCACCAACAGCTCTATTTAATAAACACTTCTTAACGAGCATCAAATGAGCATTGATATAGCCAAATATCCAACATTGGCATTAGTGGAAAACCCTGAAGAACTTCGTATGTTGCCAAAAGAGAGCCTGCCGAAGTTATGTGATGAACTTCGGCAATTCCTGCTAAACAGTGTCAGTCGCTCCAGTGGTCATTTTGCCTCCGGTCTTGGTACCGTTGAGCTGACTGTAGCATTGCATTATGTCTATAAAACGCCTTTCGATAAACTAGTATGGGATGTTGGTCATCAGGCTTATCCGCACAAGATCCTGACAGGGCGCCGGGATCGTATTGATACTATTCGTCAGAAAAATGGACTTCATCCTTTCCCCTGGCGGGATGAAAGTGAATACGACACCTTGTGCGTCGGGCACTCATCTACCTCCATCAGCGCTGGATTAGGTATGGCAATTGCCGCTCAGCGTGAAGGCAAAGACCACCGCACAGTCTGTGTTATTGGTGACGGCGCGATAACGGCGGGTATGGCCTTTGAAGCGATGAACCACGCGGGGGATATCGATCCCGATATGCTGGTCATTCTTAATGACAACGAAATGTCTATCTCAGAGAACGTCGGTGCGTTAAATAACCATCTGGCTCAGCTTCTTTCCGGGAAACTCTATACCACACTACGGGAAGGTGGAAAAAAAGTCTTTTCCAACCTGCCACCTATTAAAGAATTACTGAAAAAAACCGAAGAACATATCAAAGGGATGGTTATTCCCGGCACAATGTTTGAAGAACTTGGCTTTAACTACATAGGGCCGATTGACGGGCATGATGTGTTGACATTAACTCAGACACTGAAAAACATGCGTGAGCTGAAAGGGCCACAACTACTGCACATCATGACCAAAAAAGGCCGTGGTTATGCGCCAGCCGAAAAAGATCCAATCAGTTGGCATGCAGTGCCTAAATTTGATCCGGCTAGCGGTACATTACCCAAGAGCTCAGACAACCGCCCAACCTTCTCCAAAATCTTTGGAGACTGGCTATGTGAAGAAGCCGCTAATGATAAAAAACTGATGGCAATCACTCCGGCTATGCGTGAAGGCTCCGGTATGGTGCGATTCTCCCGCGAATATCCGGATCAATACTTTGATGTCGCTATCGCAGAGCAACATGCCGTGACTTTTGCTGCGGGTTTAGCAATTGGTGGTTACAAACCGATTGTCGCTATCTACTCAACATTCCTGCAACGTGCTTATGACCAGCTTATTCATGATGTCGCAATCCAGAATCTGCCTGTACTGTTTGCAATAGATCGTGGCGGTATCGTTGGCGCTGATGGTCAGACACATCAAGGAGCCTTCGATCTCTCATTCCTTCGTTGCATTCCCAACATGGTGATTATGGCACCAAGTGATGAGAACGAATGCCGCCAAATGCTGCATACAGGCTATCATTACCAGCAAGGCCCGGTCGCAGTACGCTATCCGCGAGGAACAGGAACAGGCGCAGAACGTCAACCATTTGAACAGCTGCCTATTGGTAAAGGTGTTATCCGCCGCCAGGGCAAGAAGGTAGCAATTCTCAACTTTGGCACTCTGTTACCCGATGCAATAACAGCAGCAGAATCACTGGACGCGACTGTCGTTGATATGCGTTTTGTTAAGCCACTGGATAAAGAGCTGGTTCTGCAAATGGCTGGTAGCCATGATTTACTGGTCACTTTAGAAGAAAACGCGGTTATGGGTGGTGCCGGCAGTGGTGTTAATGAACTGTTGATGCAAGAAGGCCGTCTTGTGCAAATTCTGAACATTGGCCTGCCTGACCAATTTGTGCCACAAGGCAGCCAGGAAGAAATCAGAGCTGATTTAGGGCTTGATGCCGCAGGCATTCAAAATAGTATCAATAAAAGGCTATTTTTCTGAGTATATAGGGATAATGGGACATTCTAAAGAGCCGCTGGTAGATGTGTTGCATAGCCATATTGAAGAACCCAATGTTGTCTTCGAAGATGGCTATGCGTTCTGGTGTGCATTGGACGACTACATCAATGCAAAGCCGATTAAATGCGGCGGTAGGTAGGACTAAGCAAGCCAACTTTACGGACGCATTAATAGTGAATAAGTCTCAGCGGTATGGGGCAAAAAACAAAAAGTCGGTTTCGCCGCTTTATACTTTTGATAAAGCCGCATGCTTGTCCTTAATGCGGCAAAACCATCGCCCTCCTAATAACGCCATCACAAGTTCAAGAGAAGCTATTACGGCCAAGACGAGGATAAACAAAGCCTTGCCCCCGCTAACTAATATCCATCCACCTATCACCGGAAATCCAAATATACCTACAAAATAGGCGGCAACGAACCAGGTGAGAGCCGCATGACGATTCTCAATAGCAGAGTCGTTTACTGCCCATGTTTGAATGACAGGATACACCAATCCATACCCTATCCCCGTTAACATGGCCGCCACAATCTGGAACACGGGGTGAACCGGTATACCCAGCAGAGCCAAAATGCCCATGATTAAGAATAACATCAGCGTAGTGACTAACGGGATACGGGGCATTGTCGATAAACCTCGGGCCAACAAAAGCCGCGACACAACCACGGTCGCTGCATGTACAGCGAAGAATGTACTTGCATTTGCACGAGTTCCTTCGACAAGTGAACTCTGGAACGACATCATGCCGGAGAATACGCAGCCTCCCAAACCTACCATCACAATGGGACGGATCGCACTACTTGCGGCGATCTTCGTTATTTTTTTCACCCAAGGTCTCAGTGATAACTCCCGTTGACCACGCGGCTCCCTGATCCCAAAAATCGCCAGAAGCAGTGAGGCGAAGGTACCAACGATGCCAACAAGGAGAAACGTTGTTTGGACGGGCACTCCTGCCTGTTCAACCGCTGCGGTGAGAAGGATAGGACCGCCGCAAATCCCAGCCATTTGAAACGCACTAAAGCGGGTAAACCAGTGACCCCTGTCAACATCGGTAACACGCTCCGACAATGCCATGGGCCCACTGATATAGAACATTCCCCAACCGAGTCCAATCAAGAACGCCGCGATACGCGGAATATAACTCAGTTCACCGCAGAAGCCGCCTAAAAGAAGATAACCACAAGACATCGTCAACGCCGCGAGGGCTGCAAGGCGCGATGCTTCCAGCTGCCCGGCAAACCATCCGACCAAAGGAACACCAATCAAAGTGCCGACCAAGGCTACGCCGAGGGTCGTCCCGGTGTCAATGTCACTCCCTCCTTGTGACCGAAAATACGCAGAAATAAGAAAGGTGGCGCCATATCCCCCCGCAGTGAACAGAGTTCCGAACAGGAGAAAAAACGCCGATATTGTTCGCATGAGTCAAACTCCATCTTAATTATTATCGGGTACAGAATGACTTTGGCACCATCAATCTCAGTTTATTCACCGCTTTTTACAGACGAATCGGCACTTGACTGCCCGCATTAGTTATTCTCGTAAAAAAACAATAAAATCAGCACATTACTAATGAAATCACATTATCACGGTGTCTACAAGATGAAATATCACTTGGTATTAGTGACGAAGTATTGAAGAACAGGCTTCACCCATGAAATGTTAGAAGGGCTAGAAAGCCTTCGTCATAATCCCGCTGAAAAATGGGAGAGCCCAATGGAACAATTTGGTGTAGAGGCAGACCCTATCCCTCTTTTGCTCGATATGCACCCAAATATTATACCCAGTCGATTTATAAAAACCGTAAATAGACTTAATAATCAAATGCACCGCACATCAGAAAGTCAAAATCTGATAAAACGCCAGTAACCAAACAATAGCGAAAGAAAATACAGCTGCGATAATATCATCTAACATGATACCTAATCCGCCATGAACATAACGATCAAACCAGCGAATAGGCCATGGTTTCCACATATCCAAAATACGAAACACAATAAATCCCATTAAAACCCACTGCCAGTTAACTACAGGAATTGCCATCAATGTGATCCACATACCGATAAATTCATCCCAGACAATACTACCGTGGTCATGAACTTTCATATCGTCAGAAGTACGCTGGCAAATCATTATTCCGAACAACATTCCTGCAATAATAACCAACCAGCAAATCCATTCTGGAAACTGCATCAATAATAACCAGAATGGAATAGCAGCAGCAGACCCCATTGTTCCCGGCACTACCGGCGATAGCCCACTACCAAACCCCGTCGCTAATAAATGCCAGGGATTACTCATCCGTAAACGGTGTTTTGCCTCATTCATGTGCTTCCTCGGTAATAAAGTGATCGAACCCTTTCAGATCCAATTTAATCTCTTTATTCTTGCTGTAATAACGAATCTCTTCTGATTCCGGCATAATCTGCCCGATACAGCTAAAACTGGCACCGGTATGAGCCAAAGCGATTTCCAGCGCGCCGCGATTCCTTTCCGGGACAGTAAAGCATAATTCATAGTCCTCCCCACCACTCAAAGCCCACATAAGCGCCTGTTGTGGTTCAACATATTGTTTCATTGCACCAGAGTAAGGGATTGCATCCAGATTTATTCTGGCTCCACATCGGCTGGCTTTCAATATGTGTCCCAGATCGGAAATCAAGCCATCAGACAAATCAATTGCTGACGTTGCCAGGTCACGCAATGCCTGCCCTAGCAAAATACGAGGTTGCGGCCGGAGATGACGTTGAATTAGCCAATCACGAGACACCGGATCAGAAATTTGCAAATGGTTTTGTAACAGAGCCAAACCTGCCGCACTGTCACCCAACGAACCACTCACATAAATCCAATCGCCATTTTTTGCGCCGGCACGCCGCAATGCTCTGCCTGCGGGAACCAGACCGTGAATCGTTAACGTCAGGCTCATCGGACCACGGGTGGTGTCACCACCGATAAGCTGCATGCCGTAATAACGTAATTGTTCAAAGAGGCTGTCACTGAAACCACTTAGCCAACGCTCATCTATTTCTGGTAATGTCAACGCAAGTGAAAGCCAAGCAGGATCAGCACCGACAGCGGCCAGATCACTTAGATTCACCACCAGAGATTTATAAGCCAAATCTTCAGGAGAAATATCAGGTAAGAAATGAACACCTGAAACCAGGGTATCCGTGCTGACAGCTAACTGCTGTTTATCGGCCAGCGTCATCAGCGCACAGTCATCACCAATACCCAGATTTACGTCACGCCGGTTAGTTACCTGGCGACCAAAATAACGCGCAATGAGGTCAAATTCGCCACATGCCATAATAAAATCCCAAAAAATTACTGACGATTATGAACATAAGGCCGGTATCCCGGCCTTACAAATCATCGTCTACGGTGGGAAAAACCCGGTAAGCAGTGAGAATTATCTTTTCTTGCGTACTGCTGGGCCAGATTTATCCAGTACCCCGTTCACGAATTTGTGACTATCCTCAGCACCGAAGACTTTCGCCAATTCGATAGCTTCGTTAATAGCCACTTTATAAGGGACATCATCACGATAACTTAGTTCAAACATAGCAACACGCAAAATGGCTTTTTCTACCTGACCTAACTCTTCAAGCTGACGGGAAAGATAAGGAGCCATCAAAGCATCCAGTTTAACCGCGTTCACAGCTACCCCTGACAGCAATTCACGAAAATAGGTTACGTCAACACCAGTGACGTCCTGCTCCGACAGAAACTGTAATTCAACGTCAGCAATGTCATTGCCAGATAATTGCCATGAGTATATAGCCTGAACAGCGCACTCACGAGCACGACGACGAGCAGCAGGTTTCACAAGATTCCCCTTAATTAAAACTAAAATCAGCCTTTAATGGCGTTAATTACATTGATCATTTCCAGTGCGGTTAATGCAGCTTCTGCGCCTTTATTGCCCGCCTTGGTTCCCGCGCGTTCAATCGCCTGTTCAATGCTTTCTGTAGTCAGAACACCAAATGCTACTGGGATTTTACTGGTCATTGCTACATTAGACAGACCGGAACTGCATTCACCAGCAACGTATTCAAAGTGAGCGGTACCACCACGGATAACAGTACCCAGCGCGACAACTGCGTCATATTTTTGGGTTTCGACCAATGTTTTTACCGTCAACGGTAATTCATATGCACCAGGAACCCAGACAACAGTGATATTTTCTGAGGCAACCTGACCGATACGCTCAAGCGCATCTACCGCACCTTCCAACAGATTGTCATTAATGAAGTTGTTAAAACGTGCAATGGCAATCGCCACACGAGCTTGTGGAGCTGCAACAATACCTTTGATTACGTTCATAGCCTTCCTTATATCTGTTCATATCCGCGGGGGGGCGGATTCTATCATATTCTTTCGTTAGCCGCGCCTGCCGATTTAGCAACAGAGCATAAAAAACAAGCGGGTTAACCCACACTCACACATTCAGTCAGTATACAGGCCGCAGACACAGACGAAGATCAGGCCCAACTTGCTGTACATCAAAAATGTTAAATTCCGGTGCATCCGCCAGATTTTTAAGTTCAGGAATGGTAAACAAGCCACAAGCAGTATCACCCAAGACTTTTGGCGCAACGTAAAGTATCAGCTCATCTACCAGCCCCAAAGTCAGTAATGCACCAGCCAACAGTGGACCGCATTCGGCCCAGACCGTATTAATCTGACGTTTACCCAATTGCATCATCAGTAACACTAAATCTACACCAGCATTATGAGCAGGCAGCAGTATCTGTTCCACATTTTCAGGCCAGTTATGTTCATCTGCTTTAGTACGAGCAAGCCAACAATGGCCGGGTTGTTGTATGACCTGATGCTGCGGGGTAACACGGTTCTGACTATCAACAATAACACGCACTGGTTGACGAAGAGTTTCTTTAGGATAAACCGCCTGAGTTTCTGCATCCAGTTCATTCCAGCGAACAGTCAGGCCAGGATCATCAGCCAGAATAGTACTGCTGGAACTCAGAATCGCACTGCACTGAGCACGGAATTTCTGCACATCATAACGAGCCTGAGATGAGGTAATCCATTTGCTTTCTCCAGAAGCCAACGCAGTTCGTCCGTCAAGAGAAGCCGCCATCTTCAACTGAATATACGGAAAACCTGTACGCATCCGCTTCAAAAACCCTTTGTTGAGGGATTCCGCCGCCTCCATCATCAGCCCATGTTCGACTTCAATACCCGCCTGTTGTAGCTTATAAAACCCTCTTCCCGCGACCTGCGGGTTAGGATCCTGCATAGCGGTAATCACACGGCTAACGCCGGCAGCAATCAAGACATCGGCACAAGGCGGTGTTTTACCGTGATGGCTGCATGGCTCAAGAGTGACATAAGCCGTTGCCCCTTTGGCTTTATCTCCGGCCATGCGCAAAGCATGGACTTCAGCATGTGGCTCACCAGAACGTAAATGAAAACCTTCCCCAACAATCTGCCCATCACTCACAATCACACAACCGACATTAGGATTAGGTGATGTGGTAAAACATCCCTGACGCGCCAATTCGAAAGCACGCGTCATATATTTTTCATCGTTATTCACTACTTATTAATCCTGTAATTTAGCAATCTCTTCGCCAAATTCACGAATATCCTCAAAGCTGCGATAGACGGAAGCAAAACGGATATAGGCGACTTTATCCAACTTCCTCAATTCATCCATTACCAGATTACCAACCATTTTAGATGGAATTTCCCGTTCACCGGTAGCACGTAACTGAGATTTAATACAGCTAATCGCGACTTCTACATCATCAGAACTAACCGGACGTTTCTCCAGAGCTTTTTGCATACCTCGGCGCAGTTTTTCTTCATCGAATGGCTCCCGGATATCATCACTTTTTATCACTCTCGGCATAACTAACTCAGCCATTTCAAAAGTGGTAAATCGTTCATGACACTCAAGACACTGGCGACGCCGGCGCACCTGCGAGCCATCCCCCACTAAACGGGAGTCAATCACTTTGGTATCAACAGCAGCACAAAATGGGCAATGCATATCTCTTCCTGATGGTTAGTCCGAACTCAGTTTACAGTTTACCTTAATCTAAACAAAAAACACCCTGCCAGCTGGATACTCACAGGGTGTTTGAACAGCATTAAGGCAGAATAATTAAGGCAATAAAGATGGCTGATCAGCCCCTTCTTTCTCAACCTTTTGCTGGATCATGTGTTCGCGCTTCATACCCAGTTTCAACGCCAATGCGGAAGCAACATAGATAGAAGATATCGTACCGATAGAAACACCGATTAACATCGCCAGCGAGAAGCCTTTCAGCATTGCACCACCGAAAATATACAGCATCAGCACAACCAGTAAGGTGGTCGCAGAAGTCATGATGGTACGGCTCAGTGTTTGCGTCAAAGAGACGTTCATAATTTCATACGACGTACCCCGGCGGATCTTACGGAAGTTTTCACGGATACGGTCAGAAACCACAATACTGTCATTCAATGAGTAACCGATAACGGACATCAGCGACGCCACAATTGTCAGGTCAATCTCGATATGAAACAACGACAGAACCCCGAGCGTGATGATGACGTCATGCGCAAGCGCAAGAACCGCCCCCAACGCCAGACGCCATTCAAAACGGAACCCAACATAAATCAAGATACAGATAAGCGCCGCCAATAGCGCCATCGCCCCATTTTGGGCAAGTTCAGCACCGACACTTGGCCCAACAATTTCAACACGATTTACACTCGCATCTTTATCAACGGAGTCATTGATGACTTTAATAACCTTCTTACTCAATTCCTCATTCGCAGCACCCATCAGCGGTGGCATACGCACCATCACGTCACGGCTGCTACCAAAATTTTGCAACAGAGGATCTTCAAAACCCGCTTTCGCCAGGCTATCACGCATCTTATCCAGATCAGCCGGTTTACTGAGTTTAATTTCAATTACCGTTCCACCAGTAAAATCCAATCCCCAGTTAAACCCACGGGTTGCCATCACAAAAACAGAAGCCACTAACAGCAGCAACGAAATTCCGAAAGCAACGTTGTCCCAGCGCATAAAGTCATGGACTTTACGACCGTAGTTCAATTGTTCAACAGTATAATCCTGTGCCACAACGAGCTCCTTAAATTGACAGCTTCTTAATACGCTTACCGCCATATAGCAGGTTCACGATAGCCCGGGTACCTACAATAGCGGTGAACATAGAAGTGGCGACACCAATTGACGTTGTTATCGCAAAGCCTTTAATTGACCCTGTACCAACAGCGTAAAGAATGATCGCAGTAATCAGCGTAGTCAGGTTGGCGTCGATAATACTGGAGAAAGCGCCTTTATAGCCTTCATGTATCGCTTGCTGTATGGTACGGCCATTACGCAGCTCTTCTTTGATACGTTCGTTGATCAGTACGTTAGCATCGACTGCCACCGCCAGCGTCAGAACAATACCCGCAATCCCCGGCATAGTGAGCGTAGCCCCCGGCAACAGAGACATAACACCGACAATCAGCACCAGGTTCGCCAGCAGCGCGCTACTCGCAATCAAACCGAATTTACGGTAGTAAATCACCATAAACAAAATTGATGCGATAAGCCCCCACAAACAGGCTTCCAAACCTTGCTCGATATTTTGCAAGCCAAGGGTTGGCCCAATGGTACGTTCTTCCACAATCTGAATCGGTGCGATCAGAGCACCGGCACGCAGCAGCAAGGATAACTGACGGGCTTCAGTTGCATTAGAAATACCGGTGATACGGAAATGACTCCCTAGACGAACCTGAATATTGGCGATGTTAATCACTTCTTCATTTTTGACTAACACAGCCCGACCATTAGCATCTTTCTTACCACTGTCTTTATATTCCACAAACAGCGTTGCCATTGGTTTACCAACGTTATCCTTTGTGAAATTAGACATCGCGGTGCCACCGGCACTGTCCAGTGAAATATTCACTTCCGGACTACCATACTCATCCGTACCAGAGGTTGAATCTGTAATATGATCCCCGGTCAGAATAACACGCTTATATAACACAACCGGGCTACCATCACGGGTATTTTTCACCTCAGAATCACCCGGGACACGACCTGATGTAGCCGCAGTAGAGTCAATACTGGTATTGACCAAACGAAATTCCAGGGTTGCTGTCGCGCCAAGAATTTCTTTAGCGCGGGCAGTATCCTGAATACCCGGTAACTCCACCACGATACGGTCAGCACCTTGACGCTGAACTAACGGTTCGGCCACCCCCAGTTGGTTAACGCGGTTACGCAGAATGGTAATATTTTGCTGTACCGCATAAGAACGGGCTTCACGTTGACGTTCATCACTCATCACCGCTTTCAGGGTATTATTAGCTCCAACACTGAACACTAAATCACGGTGACGATTGGTAAGATAGCTCTCCGCATCAGAACGGGCTTTTTCATCACGGAAGCGGAGCTCTACACCGTAATTATCAATTTTGCGGACAGTGGAATAAGGAATACCTTTTTCACGTAAATCAGTACGCAGGCCATCAATATTCTGCTCTTGCAGTTTGCCTAATGCGGTTTCCATATCCACTTCCATCAGGAAGTGCACACCACCACGCAGATCAAGACCCAGTTTCATTGGCTCTGCGCCAATCTTACCCAGCCAGGTTGGTGTTGCTGGCGCCAGATTCAATGCCACCACATACTGATCGCCTAATGCAGACATCAGGGCTTCACGGGCACGAAGCTGAATATCAGAATTATTGAAACGAGCAAGAATTACACCATTTTCCAGCGCAATAGATTTACTCGTGATTTGATCTTTCTCTAAAACATTACGGACTTGGTCCAGCGTTTGCTCACTGGCGGCAATGCCTCGCGCGCCAGTGATTTGTACAGCCGGATCCTCACCATAAAGGTTGGGAAGTGCATAAAGCAAACCGATGAGGATCGCAGCGATCAGCATCAGATACTTCCACAAAGGATAACGGTTTAGCACGGCAGTTCCCTTCGGGAAAATCAGAAATTACAGAGCCTTCATTGTACCTTTCGGTAAAACGGCAGCGACGAAATCACGTTTAATAGTCACCTCAGTGGTGTCATTCAGTGCTAAAACAACATAACCCGTATCAGCAACTTTAGTTACACGACCAATCAAACCACCATTGGTCAGAACCTCATCACCTTTGGAAATAGAATCCATCAGTTTTTTATGTTCTTTCGTACGTTTCTGTTGTGGACGCAGGATCATGAAGTAGAAGATCAGACCGAAAACAACCAGCATGATGATCAGAGAATATGGACTTCCCTGAGCCGCCGGTGCGCCAGCAGATGCCGTTGCTTCAGAAATAATACTCATTAAACTTTTCCCTCATTGTTATCAAAATCGATAGTAATCAAAAAAACAACCGCAATATGCTATACACACTGAGGTCAGTCAATCACCAATTAAGTCAAATATTTAATAGCGGAACGGGTTTACCAATCCGCTGATAAAAATCTTCAACAAATTGTTCAAGATTACCTTCTTCGATGGCTTTACGGATCCCAGCCATTAGACGCTGATAATACCGCAAATTATGGATAGTATTCAGCCTTGCACCGAGAATTTCGTTACAACGATCAAGATGATGCAAATACGCCCGACTATAATTTTGGCAAGTATAGCAGTCACATTGCTCATCCAACGGTGAAATATCTTCTTTATGTTTAGCATTACGGATCTTAATGACACCCTCGGTGACAAAAAGATGACCATTACGGGCATTACGGGTTGGCATTACACAATCGAACATATCAATGCCACGACGAACCCCCTCCACCAAATCTTCTGGCTTTCCCACCCCCATCAGATAACGCGGTTTGTCCTGCGGGATTTGCGGGCAGACATGTTCAAGAATACGGTGCATATCTTCTTTAGGCTCCCCAACCGCCAGACCGCCTACAGCGTACCCATCAAAACCAATCTCTACCAGACCTTTTACTGAGATATCACGTAAATCTTCGTAAATGCTCCCTTGAATAATACCAAACAAAGCATTTTTATTCTGTAATTCATCAAAACGCTGACGACTGCGAGCTGCCCAGCGCAAGGACATCTCCATCGAACGTTTCGCATAATCCCAATCAGCAGGATATGGCGTACATTCATCAAAAATCATCACAATATCAGAACCCAAGTCATACTGGATTTCCATTGATTTTTCCGGGCTAAGGAAAACAGGCGTACCGTTAATTGGGTTGCGGAAGTGTACACCTTCCTCTTTGATCTTACGCATCGCGCCAAGACTGAATACCTGAAAACCGCCTGAATCCGTCAAAATTGGGCCATGCCATTGCATAAATCCATGCAAGTCACCATGAAGTTTCATGATTTCCTGCCCTGGACGCAGCCACAAGTGGAAAGTATTACCAAGCAGAATTTGCGCCCCGGTTTCTTTCACTTCTTCCGGTGTCATGCCTTTTACTGTGCCGTAAGTCCCCACAGGCATAAATGCCGGCGTTTCCACAACGCCACGTTCAAAAACCAGACGGCCGCGCCGAGCTTTACCATCAGTAGTTTGTAATTCAAATTTCACTTAACCTCCAGGCACCAGATAAACAGTCTGATGCTGATTTCATACATTAATTACAATAAATTAAGAAACTTTTTCCTTGCAAGCCAAAGGATTACGGCGAATAAACATGGCATCACCGTAACTAAAGAAACGGTATTTTTCTGCCACCGCCTCTTTATAAGCGCTCATAGTATTTTTATAACCAGCAAATGCAGAAACCAGCATAATAAGTGTCGATTCCGGCAAATGGAAATTGGTAATCAGCGCATCAACAACCTGATATTCAAAACCCGGATAGATAAAAATCTGCGTATCATTAAAAAATGGCGCAATTAACCCATCCTGGCAAGCTCTTGCTGCGCTTTCCAACGAGCGGACTGACGTTGTTCCGACAGCGACAACCTTATTACCCCGGGCCTTACATGCCAGGACAGCATCAACCACATCCTGCGGCACTTCAGCATATTCAGCATGCATAATATGGTCTTCAATGGTTTCCACACGCACTGGCTGGAAAGTACCGGCCCCTACATGCAAGGTAACAAAAACCATTGCCACCCCTTTTTCACGCAGGGCTTCCAATAATGGCTCATCAAAATGGAGACCCGCCGTTGGCGCGGCTACTGCGCCTGGGCGTTCACTGTATACCGTTTGATACAGCTCGCGGTCCGCCTCTTCATCAGGACGATCAATATAAGGCGGCAAAGGCATATGGCCGACATCATCCAGAATGGACAGCACATCACGCGGATCATCAAAACGTATTTCGAACAGCGTGTCATGGCGGGCCAGCATCGTCGCTTTAACGTTCTCACAGTCACCTAGCAACAGCTCTGAGCCCACTTTTGGCGCTTTGGAAGCGCGCACATGTGCAAGTACTCGCTTATCATCCAACACCCGCTCAACCAGAACTTCCAGTTTACCGCCGGTGGCTTTCCGGCCAAAAATACGCGCGGGTATGACTCGGGTATTATTGAAAACCAACAAATCTCCGGCATTCAGCTTATCAAGAACATCCGTAAAAACACCATGCGTTAACGCCCCTGTTTCACCATCAAGGGAAAGCAGACGGCAACCACTGCGTTGCTCTTGAGGGTAATGAGCAATCATTTCGTCAGGAAGTTCAAAAGTAAAATCGGAAACTCGCATTGTATTTAATCATTCAGAAAAAACAGGCGGACTAGTCTAGTGCCGCAGCTCTAAGGGTGCAACAAATAAGCACATAACTTCGCTGATTTATATTATAATCGCCGGATGAATTTTCTCGCTCACCTTCATTTAGCTACTCTGGCTGAAAGCTCCCTGTTAGGGAACCTGATGGCGGATTTTGTTCGCGGTAATCCAGAGGGGCAATACAGCGCTGACGTAGTTGCAGGCATTCGCATGCATCGACGGGTTGATGTATTAACAGATACCCACCCGTTGGTTACTCAAGCTCGTCACCTGTTCAGTGACCAATATCGACGAGTTGCGCCAATTACATTAGATATTATTTGGGATCACTTCCTTTCCCGATATTGGGATAAACTGGTTCCCGCTTACTCATTACCGGCATTTATTCACCGTGCCCGCAATCAGATAGAACCCCACCTTTATAAAACTCCCGAAAAATTTCAGGAAATGAATGCGTTTTTATGGTCACAAAATTGGTTGATCCGCTATGCGGATCTTACATTTATCTCAAATGTATTAAATGGTATGGCCCGAAGACATCCCAGATTATCTGCTTTATCGGGATCATTTCAGGATATAGAACAACATTATTCTGACCTTGAAGCATTATTCTGGCAATTTTATCCCTACATGATGGAAAAAGCGGAAAATAAAGATTTTTATAACCTTTCCCAAATGAAACTGGAAACCTTACCCAATTAACGCAGGTAAAGCGTTACAGTAAAGAAAATAAAAATAAGGTATTGATAGGTAAAATCTATTGCAAAAATTAGTATTTTACCCTTTATTGATGTACGCTAATTCCTTATTCTACATCCAATTTTCACATAAACCCCAGTTAAAACTACAGGAGTAACTCATGGTTCTGGTAACTCGTCAAGCCCCTGACTTTACAGCAGCAGCTGTCCTTGGCAACGGCGAAATAGTTGGGAATTTCAACCTGAAAAAACACCTGAACGGTAAACCTGCCGTTATCTTCTTCTGGCCAATGGACTTCACTTTCGTATGCCCTTCTGAGCTGATCGCATTCGACCACCGCTACGAAGAGTTCAAAAAACGCGGCGTTGAAGTTGTCGGTGTTTCTTTCGACTCTGAATTTGTCCACAACGCATGGCGTAAAACTCCTATTGATAACGGTGGTATTGGCGAAGTTAAATATGCAATGGTTGCCGATACTAAACGTGAAATTCAAAGAGCATACGGCATTGAGCACCCAGATGCGGGTGTAGCTCTGCGCGGTTCTTTCTTGATCGATAAAAACGGCATTGTTCGTCACCAGGTTGTTAACGATCTGCCACTGGGTCGTAACATTGACGAAATGCTGCGTATGGTTGACGCACTGCAATTCCACGAAGAGCACGGCGATGTATGCCCTGCGCAGTGGGAAAAAGGCAAAGAAGGTATGGGCGCATCCCCAGACGGCGTAGCTAAATACCTGTCTCAGAACGCATCTAAACTGTAACCTGAAACGTTACCCATATTCAGACCAGTTGGTTTCTGCCAACTGGTTTTTTTATCGCTAAAATTCCTCGTTTTGCAACCTCACGCACAAAAAATAAACCTTACCAATAACTATCACCTCTTATAATTAAATTTACAATTGGTTAACATTAAAATTCGTGTAAATAAAACAAGCACTTCCACTTTATAAAAATCACCCCGCAAAACGACAGGAGTTCACAACATGTTAAAAACATGGAAAACACCACTGGCAATAATATCCTTACTCATCTCTTCTCATCTTTATGCCGCTTCAGAACCCGCCGTTGAAGCTAAGAATGGCATGGTTGTCTCGGCCCAACATCTTGCTTCACAAGTTGGTGTAGATATCCTCAAAATAGGTGGAAATGCTATTGATGCAGCTGTTGCTGTTGGCTATGCCCAGGCCGTTGTAAACCCATGCTGCGGCAATATCGGCGGCGGCGGCTTTATGACAATTCATCTGGCCGATGGCACAGATACTTTTATTAACTTCCGCGAAACTGCGCCAAATGGGGCAAGTGCCAATATGTATCTGGATAAAGAAGGCAACATTATTAAAGGCGCCAGTTTATATGGCTACCGAGCTGCCGGAGTGCCCGGAACCGTGATGGGACTGGACAGTGCCCTAAAAAAATATGGCAAATTGAGCCGTAAACAGGTCATGGCGCCAGCAATTAAACTGGCACGTGAAGGTTATATACTGACCCGTGCAGACACAGACATTCTGGACACATCAATCAAACGTTTCCGCAACGATCCAGAAGTAGCCCGCATTTTCCTGCGTAAAGATGGTTCCCCTTATCAACCGGGCGACAAGTTGATACAAGCCGATCTGGCAAATACACTGGAATTAATTGCCAAAAAAGGACAAGAAGCGTTCTATCATGGAGATATTCCTAAACGAGTCGCAGAAGCAGCTAAAAAATCAGGCGGCATTATTACCGAAGCCGATTTTGCCAATTATAAGATCTCAGAAACAACCCCCGTCACCTGTAGCTATCGCGGTTATAAATTTATCTCTTCACCGCCACCCAGTTCAGGAGGGGTAACAATGTGTGAAACCCTGAATATTCTGGAAGGCTACAACCTAAAAGAGATGGGGTTCAACTCTGCTGATTACATTCACACACTGACAGAAGCAATGCGTCATGCCTATATGGATAGAAATACTCACCTTGGCGATCCGGAATTTGTCAAAAACCCAATCGATCGTTTACTGAGTAAGAGCTATGCCGAATCTCTGCGTAAAAAAATAAAACCAGGGGAAGCAACATCATCAGAAAATGTTCAGCCGGGTATTGAACCACACGAGAAACCAGAAACCACACACTATTCTATTGTCGATAAAGAAGGTAATGCAGTTTCAACCACTTATACAATCAATGGGCTTTTTGGTGCTGTCGTTATCGCACCTGGAACCGGTTTCTTCCTTAATGATGAAATGGATGATTTCACAACAAAAATTGGGGAAAAGAATCTGTATGGACTCGTTCAAGGTGCGACTAACTCTATTGCCCCCGGTAAGCGTCCACTATCATCAATGAGCCCGACACTCGTCACTAAAGACAATAAGATATTCCTTGTTCTGGGCTCACCCGGTGGCTCCCGTATTATCTCTATCACTCTGCAAACGGCCTTAAACATCATTGATCACGGTATGCCTCCTCAGGAAGCAGTCAATAGCCCCCGTATTCATCACCAATGGTTACCAGATGAAGTTTATTATGAACAACGTGGTGTTTCTAAAGACTCACTGAATTTACTGGAAAAAATGGGATATAAGATGGTGGAACAAACACCGTGGGGAGCAGCCGAGTTAATTATGGTTGGTTTACCAAAAGCCGCTGGCGTTTCAAATGCAGGCCATTCGGGTAATGATGCTGCCGTATCTGGTCAAGTTCGTGAAAACTATTTCTACGGCGCCAATGATGTTCGACGCCCGGCAGGCGCTGCCATTGGTTACTAATAATAGATAGTTCAGGAAGCCAGCAATATATAAAAGAAGGCCAAAATAGCGGGATGGAATACCTTTCTCAGACACTCCATTCCGCGCTTTCTCTAACCATCTGGCAATGACGAACAGTCAAATAAACAGACCGCCATTACTAATGACTTTGACTTTCTCGTGTATTAGGACGTCCCCAAATTCGATCATAAGCACCAAACACAACCAGAACCAGCAGAGATGGTGCTAACCAAGCCAATCCTTGATCGGCCAATGGTAAACGAGTTGCCCAGTTTGGTAATAAATACACCAGAGTTTCTGATGACTTGATAGCATCTAAAATACCAAACAGCAGACTGATCAACATAGCCGAAGCCAAAATACGACTGAAATTATTCCACCAGCGCAGAGTAAAACTCAGAACAATCAAAACGATACAAGGTGGATAAATCGCAGTCAGCACCGGAATAGAAATATTGATCAAATGACTCAAACCAAGGTTAGACGTCAGCATGGAGAACAAACCAAGGATCAGAACCAATGAACTATAAGACAAAGGCAGATAACGGCTGAAAAACTCAGCACACGCACAAGTCAATCCAACCGCAGTTACCATACAGGCAATAAAAATCAACGCAGCAAGGAAAAGAGTGCCAACACCACCAAAAGTATGCTGAACATAGGCATGCAAAATTACAGCGCCATTTTCCGCATGAGGAATTAGTGATCCACTGCCAGAACCCAATTTGAACAGAGACAGATAAACCAGCACCAGACCAAGCCCGGCAATCATCCCAGCCCACATTGCATAACGGGTCAACAATGACGATGAAGCAACACCTCTTGAACGCGCCGCATTAACGATAACAATACCAAATACCATAGCGCCCAAGGTATCCATCGTCAGATAACCATTAACGAAACCACTGGAGAATGGGATTTGCTGATAAGCATCAATTGCAGGCATTGAGGTACCTGCGGGCCAAAGTAAAGCGGCAACACCCAGTATACCTAACGCCAGCATCTTAATAGGCGCCAGCACATGCCCAACAGTATCAAGTAAACGACCAGGGTACAGCGAGACAGCAATCACCAGGGCAAAATAAATCAGACTGTAAATAAAGAGCGGTAATTGACCTGAACCGGCAAGGGGAGCAATACCCACTTCAAAAGAAACCGTTGCCGTACGTGGAATTGCAAATAAAGGGCCAACAGCCAGATAACAAACCGCCGCAAGCAGCAAACCCGCAGCCTTACCAATAGGTGAACTCAGCTCTTCAATACCACCGCCTACTTTTGCCAACGCGATAATTGTAATTACTGGTAAACCAACCGCAGTGACTAGAAAGCCTAACGCAGCCACCCAAACATATTCACCCGATTGTAATCCCACCATAGGAGGAAAAATAATATTTCCCGCCCCGACAAACAGGGCAAAGGTCATAAACCCTAATGCCAAAATATCCTTAGATGATAAACGATGTGTCATAATGATTATTAATGTTTTATTACCATTTTAATGGCTTGAATAATATAAATACTACCAATAGTTAACCCCACATTGGCAATATCGAACCCTAATTTAACGATTTATTATCAAAATGATACTCACTGATATCTGTCCAATACAGAATTATTATGGTTATCATAGATAGAATCGCCAGCAACTGCCCACAAGTAAAACTTTTATAGTACCAGAAGGCAATAGATAAACCAAAATGCAGAGTTATATACTGCACTCTTTTTCAAAACTAGTGATTGCTGTTAGCTATCATTGAATACACACTATATGATTTGCGTTTTTTTTAACCTGTAAAGCTAATAATTAATTGCGAAGATTAATTATTACTTTTAATCAAACTATTCTTATCTCTTTTACTGGTTATTCTATCCGGTACAATCAATCTTGACGGTAAAGTAAAATTAAAAGTTGTTCCTTGTCCTATTTCACTGGCGATTTCAAGGTGGGAATGATGATGATGTAAGGCATGTTTAACAATAGCAAGGCCAAGGCCGCTTCCACCCGTTTGTCTGGAGCGTGCTTTATCTACCCGATAGAAACGTTCGGTCAAACGGGGTAAATGTTCTGCACTGATACCTGGTCCATTATCTTTCACGATAAACTCGGCACCGTGGGAGTTCTTTTTCCAACTGACATCAATCTGCGTGCCTTTCGGGGTATGATTAACCGCGTTATAAACCAGATTAGACATTGCACTACGAAGCTGCTCTTCATTGCCGAAAACTTTCAGTTGTTCACCAATATCAAAATTAATTTTATAACATTCATTACCAAGCGCAGCGGCTTCCTGACGCAATACCTTAAGCATCAGAGGCACATCAACTATTTCATTTATATCAATCTGAGGAGCAGCTTCGATTTTGGAAAGCTGCAACAATTGCTTCACCAGACTATCCATCCTCCGGGTTTGCTCCTGCATCGTATTCAGTGCCTTATTACTCAGCGAACCAGACACCTCCTGATCCTGCATAACTTCCAGATAACCCTGCAATACAGTTAAAGGGGTACGCATTTCATGGCTGACATTCGCAAAAAAGTCACGGCGGGCATTTTCCAGGGCCCGTTTCTGTGTCACATCCCTGGCAACCATTAATAGTTGATCCTCAGAGTACGGCATAACCCGAAACTCAACAGTAAAACCATTATTTAATTCTATTGATAACGGGCGTGCAAAATCCCTGGAGAGCATATACCGATTAAAATCAGGATAGCGAAGTAAATTAAAAATAGGTTGACCATTATCCTCAGGCCAACGGAACCCCAATAAATACTGGGCCAAACGGTTACACCAGAAAATATTACCCTCGGTTGTCATCATAACAATAGCATCTGGCAATAACTCAGCACCACTACGAAACCGTTTGATCAATAGCGCCAGTTCACGACGCCGTTTCCGGTTCCGTTGCTGCATCTGGTAAATGCCGTAGAAAATGGGCTCCCACCCGCCTCTTCCCGGCGGTGGCAACATACTGCGATCTAACCATAACCAATCCGAAAGTTTCAGCAAATTATAGCCATGCCATATCAGCGCCAAAAATACCGCAGCAAACAAACACCAGGATAAATGACCAACAAACATCGACAGAATTAATGCAGGCAAGCAAAAAAGAAACAGTTCTGAAACCAGTTTTTTCCAAGATAAACGTTCTAACACATCAGGTTCTCCGGTGCGCAAACTCAGTAACGGGTAGAAAAACGATAACCAGTACCACGAACGGTCTGCACCATTTTATCATGACCACCAATCTCTAATACTTTACGTAAACGGCGAATATGGACATCGACAGTTCTGTCTTCGACATAAACATTGGCTCCCCAAACATAATTGAGCAACTGTTCACGGCTGTAGACCCGCTCAGGATGAGTCATAAAGAAATGAAGTAATTTAAATTCGGTCGGTCCCATATCCAGAGCCAGATCCTGGCTGGTCACGCGATGAGAAGTGGCATCCAAAATCAAGCCATCCATTTCAATGATATCTTCCATCACCATAGGCGAAATACGCCGCAATACCGCTTTGACTCTGGCAACCAGTTCCTTAGGAGAAAAAGGCTTGGTTATATAGTCATCTGCCCCGACTTCGAGGCCACGAACCCGATCTTCCTCTTCACCACGTGCCGTCAGCATCATCACCGGAATATCACGGACATTATTATCCCGTTTCATTTGCTTGATTATCTGCAAACCGGAACCACCGGGGATCATCCAATCCAGTAACACCAAATCAGGATAGGGTTCAGATAAACATGCCAAGGCGGAATCATAATCCTCCGCCTCTACCGGCTGATAGCCATTTTTTTCCAGTACAAAACAGACCATCTCACGAATTGGAGCTTCATCTTCAACGACCAGAATACGTCTTGTCATGGTTAATCCTGTTAATATATTGAGAAAAACGCGACTGAGTTTGAAAAGCATTATGCGTCAGCTTTATGACAGATTTATGAAATCCTGCCTCGGTTATCCTTCACCTGCAAACTGTTTCGCAATAATTAATTTAAACAACTGTCATATTTCATTATGAATGCGAGGCAACTCGGAAATATATTCACGAAAGCGGATTTACAAGCGACATCCAGAATATAGCCATTATAATCAACATTCACTTTAACCCATTGCGGTGGCACTATGCGTATTATTCACACTTCGGACTGGCATCTTGGTCAATATTTTTTCACAAAAAGCCGGGCTGCTGAACATCAACATTTTCTGCGTTGGCTGATTAAACAGGTTGAAAATTACCAGGTCGATGCATTAATTGTTACCGGAGATGTATTTGATACCGGCTCGCCGCCCAGTTACGCCCGCGAGTTATATAATCGCTTTGTTGTTGAACTGCAACCTACTCGCTGTCAGTTAATTATCTTGGGTGGTAATCATGATTCCGTGGCAACGTTGAATGAATCAAAGGAACTGCTTTCCTGCCTGAATACCACCGTCATTGCGAATGCTGACGAAGATCCACAAAAACAAATAAAAGTGCTCAATACCAAAGAAGGCAATATCGGCGCCATCCTCTGTGCAATCCCTTTTCTGCGACCAAGAGATATTATGACCAGCCAGTCGGGCCAGTCAGGAGAACAAAAACAACTGGCATTACAGGAAGCGATTGCAGAACACTATGATCGACTCTATCAGCAAGCATGTAAATTACGTGATGAGTTGAATTTACCCTTACCTGTTATTGCCACCGGGCATCTAACCACCGTTGGCGCCTCTGCCACAGATTCAGTCCGGGATATTTATATTGGTACACTTGATGCCTTCCCAGCGCAAGCTTTCCCACCGGCGGACTATATTGCACTTGGGCATATTCACCGGCCGCAACTCGTCGCCAAATCTGAACATATTCGCTACAGCGGTTCCCCCATACCACTCAGTTTTGATGAAGTCGGGCAGGAGAAAAGTGTCTGTTTAGTGGAATTTACCCAAGACAAATTGGAATCCATTAAACTTTTACCCATTCCTCAATATCAGCCTATACAACTTATCAGGGGTAATCTGCAACAAATTGAACAACAGTTACAAACGTTTAATGACTATAAAGGTGAGCGACCCGTCTGGCTGGATATTGAAGTTGCCACACAAGATTACCTCCACGATATCCAAAAAAGAATTCAATCAATGGTTACAAAACTTCCTGTCGAAGTCATTCTGCTGCGGCGTAGTAAAACACAACGGCACAATATGCAGGTACAAGAAAACAGAGAAACCCTGACAGAACTCAGCGTTAATGAGGTTTTTACCCGGCGGCTTGAGCAATCAGAACTTGAAGATGAAGAACACAAAAAACGTCTGACCACCCTTTTCGAACAAACACTGAATAATCTCTATCAGGATAAAAACAAGGAGGAACAGGCATGAAAATTCTGAGTCTGCGGCTGAAAAACATTAATTCATTACAAGGTGAATGGAAAATTGATTTCACAACAGAACCGTTTGCCAGCAGTGGTCTGTTCGCAATAACCGGCCCTACCGGTGCGGGTAAAACCACATTATTGGATGCCATCTGCCTTGCTCTTTATCACGAAACACCGCGATTGACAGTTTCGGCATCACAAAATGAGCTGATGACCCGCCACACAGCAGAATCCCTGGCTGAGGTTGAGTTTGAAGTGAAAGGTGTCGCTTACCGCGCTTTCTGGAGCCAACGGCGAGCGCGCAACCAGCCGGACGGCAATCTGCAAGCCCCGAAAGTGGAACTCGCATTCAGCAGCAACGGCAAAATTCTGGCAGATAAGATCCAGGATAAGAAAGAGAAAATTATCGAAATTACCGGATTGGATTACGGTCGTTTCACCAAATCCATGCTGTTATCCCAAGGCGACTTCGCTGCTTTCCTCAATGCCCAACCCAATGAACGGGCTGATTTATTAGAAGAATTAACCGGTACTGAAATTTACGGTACTTTATCCCAGCAAATTTACCAGCAACATAAAGAAGCCCAGTCAGAACTGGGTATTCTGCAAGCCAAAAGCTTTGCTATTGATTTGCTAACGGAAGAGCAGCATCAACAATATCTCGAGCAACAGCAACAACTCGTTGATTCTGAATCACGACTGAATCAGCAGATAAAAACCCTGCAACATTCGGATCAATGGTTGATCCGTGAGGAAGAACTTCAACAAGTTGCTACTGAAAATCATGCTGCTTTGCAACAAGCAAAAAACACGTTTACCCATGCAGAGCCGCAACTGCAAAAACTGACCAACAGCGAACCAGCAGAAATACTTCGTCCATTATTGGATGAAAAGAACCGAACTCTACATGAGCATCAGAGAATCAGTAAGCAGTTGGAAGATATGCGCCAGCAATTTCAACAGCAGCAGCAAACACTCACACCGATACAACAAAAAGTGACTAATGCAGACTCTGCCAGAGAAGCACATCAACAACACCGGCAACAACAAGAAAAACTGATATCAGAACAGGTGATCCCATTGGATCAGCAGATTGATGGTCAGATTAAAGATCTTAATCTTACTCAGCAACAAATCAGCGAACAGAAAACAACGTTTGAAAACAATGAGCAGCAATATGACGCGGCAAACCAACACGCCCTATCATTAACCAGTCAAAGAAAACAACTGGAAAACTATTTCGAACAGCAGACTTACCATCAATATTTCGGTGAAAAAATTGCTTTCTGGCAACACCGATTCTCTTGGTGGCAAGAGCAACAACAACAGATTGATCACCAAAATCAGAAAATTGACAAGCTCAACGCCGAAATCACCCAACTTAATGATGACCTGAATAAACAAGAAGCAGGCCTAAAACAACAGATTGAACATAACCAACCGCTGAAACTGGCGTTTGAACAAGCAGAGCAACAATTTCTTAATCTGCAAAAACAATATTCGCCGGAAAGATTACAAAAACAATTAACTAAATATCAGGAACAACTGCCACTGCAACATAGACTGGAAATACTGTCGCCGCAGATCCTGCAATTACAAACCACGATTGCCAGTAATCGTGTTCGTTTACAACAACCGGAAAAATTATTAAAGGAACTTCCTGTTCAAATTGAAACTATTGATAAACAACTCTCAGACAAACAGCAACATTTAGCAGATCTTTCTCAACGCATTCAGTTAGAACAAAAAATCGCCAGCCTGGAAAAAGAACGCGCACAACTCAAAGAAGGTGTTCCTTGTCCACTTTGCGGTTCTGAACATCACCCTGCTATTCAGGCTTATCAAAAGATTGAATTGCCAAAATCAGAACAACGGCTAAAAGATTTGCGTCAAGAATTTGAAGAACTACAAGCTACCAGAATATCGTTATTTAATAAAAACGAGTTTCAACAGCAACAATACAACCATATTTCGCAAGAAATCACTGATGCTGAACCACAATTGAATTCATTAATTCAACAATGGCAGCAAACTTGCGAAACATTACAAACTGAAATTTCTCCTTCAGATAAACCGGCGCTTGAAGCATTTGTACAACAGAACCAATCGGCTTATCAGCTTTGTCTGGCCCAATTAGCCGAGTTCGAACTGGCAGAAAAAGAACATCAAAAAACAGAAAAAGCGCTAACAGTACATACAGAACAGATTAAAAAAATTGAGCAAGGCATTGAACTGAGTAAACAACAATACAATGCCCTGAAAAAACACCTGTCTGAACTGCAACCAGAGATACAGCAACAACAGAGTAAGCTGGCTGATATTATCGAAAAAATGACTTCTGAATTACAGGAATATGATTTATCACTGCCGATCCTGAATGATGCTGAAAACTGGCTGCAACAACGTAGAAATGAGTGGCAGGTATATCAAAACTGCCGTGAAAATTGGCAACAGATTCAAAAAGAACAAGCCATCGTTCAAAACCAGATTGAATCACTGAGTAAACAAAAAGAAGAATATGCATCCCGTTTAAACGTATTTAATCAAAAAGAACAACAACAGAAACAGCAACTCGCAGATACGCAACAGCAGCGCCAAAAACTATTTGGTGAACAGTTGGTCGCGAAAATTACTCAGGCATTACAGCAACAATCTCAGCAGTTGGAAGAAGAGTACAAACAGATACTGTCATCTCTGCAACAGGCACAATCCAGTATCAACCAGCTTACCGGCGCAATTCATGAGACAGAAAAAAACAGCAAACAAGCTGAACAACAAAAACAGCTGGCAGAACAGAATTTCAACTCTGCGTTAGCAAAAAGCATATTTGCCGATCAGAGTACCTTTGAAGCCGCCCTATTATCACCAGAGCAACGTAAAGCGTTGCAACAACTCAAAGAACAGCTCGAACAACAACAGATACAGGTCAAAGCCTTGTGTCAAAAAGCAGCAGAAGCCCTGCAACAACATCTGAAAAATCGCCCTGAGTTACTTACTCAATATACAAAACCACAACTGACTGAACAGTTGGAAAACATCACTGATGAGCTAAAAAGAAACACCTTACAACAAGGAGAATTGAGAAACCTGCTTGGTAATGACGCAGTACGTCGCCAACAGCAAAAATCCTTGCTGGAAGAAATCAGCCATTGCCAACAAAATTATGATGACTGGAGTTACCTGAATAATCTGATTGGTTCAGCCGATGGCGCTAAATTCCGCCGTTTTGCCCAAGGGTTAACATTGGATCATCTGGTTCATCTTGCCAATCAACGGCTGAGAAAACTTCACGGACGCTATTATTTACAACGCAAAAACAGCGATGGTCTTGAACTGCAAGTCGTTGATACCTGGCAAGCCGATGCCATTCGTGATACCAAAACGCTTTCCGGTGGTGAAAGTTTTCTGGTCAGCCTCGCTCTGGCTTTAGCTTTGTCTGACTTAGTCAGCAATAAAACCTGTATTGATTCACTGTTCCTGGATGAAGGCTTTGGCACACTTGATCCAGAAACTCTTGATATTGCACTCGACGCTCTGGACCATCTGAATGCTTCTGGGAAAACCATTGGTGTTATAAGCCACGTCGAAGCCATGAAAGAACGGATCCCGGTACAGATTAAGGTTAAAAAAATTAATGGACTTGGAATAAGTAAACTCTCACCTGAGTTTCGTTATAACAAACAATAGCGGAAAATAATAAAAAGCCATCACCAAAATGAGAGCGCTATGGCAGGATTCCACTTTGTTTACCCTGCCATGTTTAATTTATTTATCAGCGATTCTATATTCCGCTTATTTTACATTTACCTAACTTACCATAATCATTTAAAAGCATGAATACAGAAGTATTAAAGATTTTATATCAAAGCAGATTTAACTCAATAAATACAACTTTTCAGAAGAAAAGTTAATCGCATTTAATCGAAAACCATCAACCATTAATCTCGAGTTGAAAAGAAATCCACACGTAAAAGAATATTATCCGAACAGATAGGTATTAAAACGTTTTCTCGCCGGTTATTTTACGGAGAAAACCCTAAAAATAACGCAATTAAAAAAAGGGATAAAACGATTAATTTGGCAGGATTTAAGCACTGAAAAAGGAGTAATGATGATCCGAAAAAACAACAAGGGGTATTTTTATCTCATCAAGCCATTTACTTACTGATTTATGAAGAAAAAATAAATGTCGGTGACCAATGAAAATCGCTTTGGATTGCCAGTAAAACAGCATCAGTAAAGATAAAAAACGAGTATGATTAGCTTTCGTTAAAAGTAAAACACGATATTCGATGATGATTAAATTTAATAATAAGCCGGTGTTAAAATCGGTAAAAACTTTATATCGATAAAAACCATAAGTTAAAATAATGACTTTTAATAATAGTTTAAAACCTGCCCATCATAAAACTCAGAACTGGCTCGGCCGGATCCCACTTTGTTTACCCTGATATATTTAATTCATTTATCAACTATTCTATATTCCACTTATTTTACATTTACCTAACTTACCATAATCATTTAAAAGCGAGAATACAGAAATATTAAAGACTTTATATCAAGGCGGATTTAACTCAATAAATACAACTTTTTATCAGAAGAAAAGTTAATCGCATTTAATCGAAAATCATCGTTTACCGTGCCATGTTTAATCCATTTATCAGCGATTCTATATTTCGCTTATTTTACATTTACCTAACCGACCATAATTATTTAAAAAGCGCGAATACAGAGGTATTAGAGAGCGATATTCTGGTATATGAGTTGAAAAGGCGGCGAAGGAAATTTGGCTGGCCTGTATGCTTCCAGCTAGAGGCTTTTTGAGCGAAACACAAATATGCTGAAAGACTTTAGTGAGCTTGAATAAGCTATTGATGAAATTATTAAGAATAAAATCAGAAAAGAATATCAAAATATTATTTTACATAATTTAATAAGCATTTATCCCAATCATTCCTCCATTTCATTTAAAACATTTTTCAGATTTTAGATTTATTGCTATATGAATTTTTTCATTGAGTCACAGTAACATCATGAAATATAAAAAACCTCCAGAGGAAATATATTTAAAATAGTTCGCAGACATTAACGCCGCTTATACAAAAATAATTAACCTTGTAAGTTATAAAAACACTCCATTATTATTTTTCTGAACTATACTATAATCAGTACCAATTGAGACAAATCACCTTTACGATAATTTAATATATTTATTACATAGGAACGTTATTTAATTCAAGAGGAACACATGAGCCAAAAAAATGATTTTAAGGCTTTTTCTATTAGTGATAATGCTAATGTAGTGAGTCAAGAAAGATATGAAGAAAGTCAAAATATTCGGACTGGGTTTCCACAAAATGATATCTCCACCCATGTATTAAATAAGGTATTACGCCAATCATCAACAATAGCCTCTGTTGTAGCTAATTTTATTGCCACACAATCTGGCGATGATGTTCTGGATGATGGTGATATAGCTAAACTCACTGCCCAATTAAATCGAGCGTTAGAGCAAAAAATTACAACAGAAATTCCCAGTGCCTCATTAACACAAAAAGGCACTGTTCAACTTACCGATATTTTGGGTGATAGTGACACATTGGCAGTGACACAAAAGCTAGTTCATGAAATCTTTAATTCATTGCGTGAAAATATTGATGGCAAAGTACTCAATAGCCGTAAAATAAATGGCAAGGCGTTGACTGCGGATATTAATCTGAATGCAAGTGATGTGGGGGCATATACTCGGACAGAAGTATATACAAAAGCAGAGGTAGATAAACTGATTAAAACAACCAGTGAAGTTCCTGTTGGTGCTCCTATTCCCTGGTCATTGCCTCAACCACCTATAGGCTATTTCACTTGTAATGGTTCAGCTTTTAATAAATCACAGTACCCAAAGTTAGCGGAAGCTTATCCTGGCGGTAGATTACCCGATTTAAGAGGCGAGTTTATTCGTGGCTGGGATGATGGTAGAGGAGTGGATAAGGGTCGAATACTTCTGACAAACCAGAATGATGCACTACAAGATTTAAAAGGCTCATTTCAAGGCGATAATGAAATAGCTGTCACCAGCCAAGGCGTTTTTGGTAATGGAGGAGGAGGCTGGGTAATTGGAGGAGCCCATAATAATGCAGATGGCCTTAAAACCATATTTGATGCGTCCCGGGTAGCCAGGACAAGTCACGAAACAAGACCTCGCAATATTGCATTTAACTATATCGTAAAGGCGGAATAATAATGACACAAGAAGATATCTTAGATTCAGAAACTGCTATATTAGGTGAAGACGGTTTAGCGACTCAAGCCGGCTGGATAAAGGTTTATCATGCTAATACTTATTCGAGAGAATTCACTGGGACTGATTTCGAATATGTTGCAGAAGGTGTAGGTTTGTCAGCACATTCTTATCTTGACGCGCCAGACCTTCCAGATGCTGATAATATGGCAGTGCGCCGCAGTGAGGACGAAAGTTATTGGGAAATTATACCTGACCACCGCGGGAAAATAGCTTACAACACGCAAACAGGTGCACAACAAGAAGTGGCTGAAGTGGGTGAATTACCAGAAACATTAACATTCAAGCAACCGGCTACCGAGTTTGATAAGTGGGATGGTGAAAAATGGGTAACAGACGTTGAAGCGCAAAAGGCCAGTAAAATTAAGCAGGCAGAACAACAAAGTGCCGCTTTTCGCCAACAAGCCAATGAAGTTATGACTGTGCTGCAATATGCCGTTGAAACTGAAATGGCATCGGAAGCTGAAAAAGCGTTACTGCTGAGTTGGAAAAAGTATCTGGTATTATTAAGTCGGGTTGATATTTCATCGGCACCCGATATTAACTGGCCTGAAAAGCCGCAAAAATAATAGCAGCGACTGCTTCCCCATCCTGTCCTCGCACCAGGCGAGGACTTACAGCATTTTACGGTGACTGCTCCCCGCCGTAAAGAGGGTGTCGCAAAAGGTCGGCATTGAAAATAACCCCACAGAAATTTATTGCCTGTTATTGGGACTGGCAACCCATGACAGGCTAAAAATAGCCCATAATATCAG
>NZ_PUJV01000011.1:0-147914 GCF_011189495.1 Photorhabdus stackebrandtii | reverse complement strand
TCACGGCGGAGGGCTTCCAGACGATATTGACTGATCCGCTGTCCCGTCCCGTCTTTATAGCGCCCGGGAAAATCGTAGTAACGGTAGCTGTGCAGATCTGAGCGTTGATGGTGAAGCTGACGTTCATGATAGAAATACTCGGCGGCCCAAACGGGATTTTTAAAGGTCCGATCGCGCAAAGCAACACGCGCAATGCCGACCTGTTCACGCCAGCGAAATTGATTGATACAGCATTGGCTTCCTGTCTCATCCCATCCGGGATGGTAAGGCAGTGAATGGTTACCATTTATTCGATGAGAATCAAAAAAAGCCACTAACGGTTCACCTGGCTCCGGGGTGAACACAAAGTAATAAGATATCCCTTCATCCGCCAATAAGCGCTGGAGAAACATCAGGTCGCTTTCATCATACTGAACACAAAATTCCCGTTCAGGATGTTCATAACGCAGGTTACACGCGAAGTTCCTGACACCATTTTCTTTCAGCAATTTTTCGACAATATCGGTCACGGATTGGCGCTGAAAAATGCGGGAATTCACCCGTAATCCCGCACGCCATAAACCCGGATGAAGTGTCAGGGAATAATGACTGCGATGGCGACCTGTTGTGCTTTGTTCAAACTGAGTCACCATCCCGGTGACACTGCGCTCCGGTTGCCCGTCGCGATAAACGGTCAATGTAGCGGAATTATCCAACACATCAGCAAAGTCAATATCCGGATCAGCGCTGGTTAACGTGGCTTCCAGGCAGAATAATGTTGACAGCGCTTCATTCAGGGTAAATTCAACCACAGCAAAAGTTTGCTCCGGGAGATTACCTACGGTGAGGGTAAAAACCAGTCCTGAATCCGCCATTACATTCCCCCTAACTGAGCAAGATAAACGCTCAGGAAATGAAAGAAATCGCTTAAAATAACCATAATCTCACCTTCATTGACTCAATGATTACCGAACGTGTTTTACCGGCAGGTTAATCATCCCAGCTTTTCTCTGCCCTACTTTGATCGGGCGTTTACCATTCCTACAGCCCAAAATTATCAACAGCTATTGGCTTGGTTAATTAACATACGAATGGGAGAATAGAAAAGGGAAGGAAAAATCGACTTATTTTTTAGAAATAACAAGATTTTCTTCTAGAAAAAATAGGAATTCGTGCAAGATATTAACAAAAAATTCTAATATATTTAATAAGTTACAATTAAAAACATCGACTTAGCTGGCTAATAATATTTTCGCATTATATTCAAAAATAAAACTCAAAAGTAAAAATAAGTGCATTGCGCACTATTTTTAAATACTTCTACATGTATCTCATTGTATTCCAAGCTTCGACGCCTTGAGGTTAGGACCATTTTATGGATTCATGCTATTTCATTATTCTCTCCATCTATTGAATTGGAACTTAAGCACAATAAATTAATTTATCCTATTTATTTTAATTCACTGACAAATTTCAATATTTAATTACCAAGAAGAAGTGTTAAGTTAAATTAATAAAATAAGACCACCTGCATCATATGCAGACAAACAACCAAAACAATAAGGAAAAAATAATATGAAAACACAACTTATAATAATAAACCCTAATCAATCCTTTGATATTTATACTAATGGAAATATATTAGTCCCTTCCGGGAATGAGCCTAATTTCATTATAAAAAACAAAGGACCAGCGCCAATTAGAGCGGAAAACTATTGGGCATCCCCATTCGGAAATTATAATCTGTATAATTCTATAGATATCCTACCCGACGAAAGTAAAGAGATTTTAACACCTAATAATCCTATTTACTTCTATAAAGTTATAGCCATCAATCTCAGCAATATTCAACACGCAGAGGCTGAAGTTACTATGCTCATCAAATAGTAATCAGGATCTTTTGTAAAATATAATCAACACCCGAAATAGTTAATAGGTTTCAATTAGAAAATCAATTCCATTGAAAATAATCGCTGGCTTAAACCAGCGATTATTTAATAAGAGATAAGCAGGAAAACAGAATTAACGATATATTTCAAACAACGACATGCCTTTCATATCGGTAAATGTCTTATATGATGCCTGAAGCGCAGCTTGTTGCTGATAATAATTAGAAATCGTCGAGTTCCATTCCACATCGACCAGTTCACTCAAACGGCTTTTATTTGCCAGGCTACGTTCTGCGCCCAAACTGTCTAATTCTTCAATTTCTCTCAGTTGCAAACCAAGTACTGATTCCACAGAAGAAATATTATTCAGCGTATTGCGGGCACCACGGTTTGCCTTATTCAACAATTCCAGCGCATCATCACGGGTTTCTTGGTCTGCCCCTTGGAGTGGCGTTCTTAATGACCGAATCGCCATGTCGATAGTTTTGAATATATCAGATTCACTGGGGCTGCCATCCGGCTCTTTTACCGGGTTACTGGTAGAAGAGAGAAATACCTGCTCCCCGGTATGCCCGATAATCATAGAACGGTTGCTATCCACTTTCTGAGTCATTTCCTCATAGCCACCGTTGTAACTGACTACACCGCTTTTACTCTCATCAAAAGGTTTTACATCCGTTTTATAGCCGGAAAAAATATAGCGGCCATTACCATCGGTCGAATTACCCAGATTAACCAGTTGTTCTTTAAAACCTTCCAGTTGGGTAGCCAGCGAGTTACGGTCTTCATCACTCAATACACCGTTTACTGTGGCGACAAGGCTTCCACTAACATTTTGTACGACACCAACGGCTTTGGATACGACGCCTAATTGCATAGAAATCGCGTTCCTGGCAGATGAACGGGCCATCATATATTGCTGATTCTGAGATTCAGCCTGAGCAACCATCACGCCCTGAGACGCGGCCATAGGATCATCTGATGGGTTTATCACTCTTTGACCACTGGAGAGCTGTGCTCCCTGCTGCATCCATTTTGACTGGGCCAAAGTGATACCAATCATTTTCTGGTCGTACAATATATTGGTACTTACACGCATAATATCACTCCTTTCAAATATTCAGCTAAATGCCCAGGATATCTCGCTACCCTCAGGCTATTTTTAATAAGTGCCACGTTTATCAGTGACGGAGATCTAAAATGGCATTAAACAGCGTTGAGGCGGTCTGGATCACTTGTGCGTTCGCCAGATAATATTGCTGCAAACTCTGCAACGCGCCGTACTCTTCATCCATATTGACACCAGAAACAGCTTGCTGTTCAGCATAAAGCTGCTTAGTAATATTGTTCTGAGTTTTTAAATCAACATTGGCAGTGTTGGTCTGGTTACCAATCGTACTGACCATCGAAGCATAAGCGCCGGAAAATGAGGCTTTACCATCGACCAGTTTTTTGCTCTGCAATTCAGCGAGTTTTTTTACATTGACGTTATCACTTGGCCCGGAGTCTTTCGTACCGGCAGCAGCAAATTGTGACGCGTCTTTAACATTAACTTCCATGCCGCCAATAACACCACTGACCGCTTTTAGTGTGTATTGGTCATTTGCTTGTGCATTGGTTGAATTAATTTCAACTTTCAGTCCATCAAATTCCAGTGTATTACCCGTCACTTTGGCAGAAATATCTACTTTATCAGAGGCACGTTGTATTTTCCAATTAGCGCCGTCGTAGCTGATATGGTAATCACTGGCTTTTACTACCGAGGTATCTGCATATTCCACTTTAAAATCGGCAGAACCTTTATTTTTGCTATTGGAAATAACATCCGGGTTATTAAATGTGAAGAAATCCTGACCCTGTTTACCTTTCAAATCAAAACCAGAACGGTGAACCTGATTAAATTGATCGCCCAACACTAAGGCTAATTGGTTTAGCTGATTACGGGAATTATCCAGTACTTCACTACGCGCCCGTAATGTGCCACTTAATTCACCTTGATTAATGAATTTTTCATTAATCTCAACTACATCACCAAAACCACGATCATAACCCAGCGTGATGCGGTTACTATTCGCATTGGATGAAACAGCCTCTACTTTATATGCGGTTGTCCCCTGAACCAGAGTCAATCCACCCGCAAAAGTCACATTATAAGAACCGCCATCCTGCTGAGTCACGCTCACACCAACCAGCTTATTCAGCTGATTGACCAATTGATCCCGCTGATCCAGTAACGAGTTTGGTTCAGCACTGCTGCCACCTCGCATTCGGGTAATTTCACCATTCAGTTTGGCTATTTGCTCAGCATAGTTATTGATAGAATCAACACTATCCGTTATGCCCTTATTGATGTTGTTTTCCATATTACGCAGGAAGGTATCCGTACTTTTCAACTGGTTTACCAGCCCCTTTGCGTTACCGATAGTTGTTGTTCTGGCTGCGTCATCCTCAGCATTACTGATGACATTTCTTAAACTGGTAAAGAAGTCATCAATGGTGTTTGAAAGACTATTCGCTTTATCTGCCAGCAAATTATCAATCTGGGAAATTTGCTGGGAATATGTGGTCAATGCACCTTGTTTCGCCTGAGAGGCAGAAAGCTGATTATTAATGAATTCATTATATTGACGGTTAATACTGGTGACAGTAACACCATTTCCCATAAAACCAATGGATGTCATCGTACCACCATTTTGATTTATAACTGTTGATTGCCGGTTATAACCGGGAACACGGGCGTTTGTGACGTTATTACTCACTGTTCCCAGAGCAATCTGAGCAGCCTGAAGGCCACTCATCGCGATATTAATAAGACTGTTGGACATCAGTAGATCCTTTTGCGTTTTAGTTATGTCTGCGCTGGTGGCGGCAAACAACCCTTCAGATAGGTAAAAACAGTGTCTGAACTGTTATAATTTATCGGCTGAACTCAATAAAACTTGAGCAAAATGTGGATCAGAACAGTTTACTCAAATCGTGGGTATACGCTTTTACCGCCTGTTCTCCTGCACCTTTCAGCTGTTGAATAACAGAAACCAGTTTTTTCGCATAGCCGGGATCGGTTGCATAGCCCGCCTGTTGCAGAGAATAAGCCCCCTGCTCCGGCGTAACTGAACTGGCAACGTTGGCGTAACGGGGGCTTTCTGTCAGTAACTTGACGTAATCGGTAATCGCTTCTACGTAAGAATCATACACACGGAAGTTATCCTTCATTTTCTGTGGTTCGCCGTTAATATATTCCGTAGTCAAGATATTGGTTACCGGCCCTTTCCAGCCTTTACCCGCTTTAATACCAAACAAATTATGGCTTGGCTTACCGTCGGCAGTCAGGATTTCCCTTTGCCCCCAGCCCGACTCCAGCGCAGCCTGAGCGATAATCAGCAAATGAGGAATACCACTGCGTTGGCTAGCTATTTGAGCGGGAATAGAGAGCGTAGAAACAAAGTTGGTACTGTTCAGGGGGAGAGGCTTAGGTGCTGCCGCAGGTTTCGGCACCGTCCGGCGGATAAATTGCTCAAGCGCCTGTCTTGGCAATGTTTGCAAAACGTCGCTATCCAGTGTCATGGGCATTTTCCCCGCCATTTCACTAGGCGCGGTATTGGCGTTAGAAAGCTGTTTTAGCATCATATCGGCAAAACCCAGCCCCTTCTGAGACAGATTCTGGGCAATTTGCTGATCGTACATCGAAGTATAAAGACGTGTCTGTTCACTGCTCAGCATGCCATCTTTAGGCAGCGCCGAACGCATACTTTTCAGCATCATCTCAACAAAGATGCCTTCCATTTGTTGGGCTACCTGCCGTAGCCCTTGTTGTGAATCTTTCGCCAAACTGGATTTCAGCGCGTTAACCGATTGTACGTCATAAGCAGCGCCGGACAGGGTTGAAAAATCACTCATCAGATGATCTCCAGTTTTGCCCGCAGACAACCCGCACTTTCCATTGCCTGTAAGATCGACATTAAATCATTCGGTGTAGCACCCAATGCATTCAGTGCCTGAATAACACTATTCAAACTCGCACTGGCATTAACCTTCTGCAATGCCCCTCCCTGTTCACGGACAGCCACACTGGGATTACGGGTGACAACGGTCGCGCCACCTGCTAATGGGGTATTTGGCTGATTAACAACAACCTGATTATCAACAGTGACAGAAAGATTTCCCTGAGCAACGGCACAACTATCCAGCATAACATTACGATTCATCACCACCGAGCCGGTGCGGGAGTTAATAATCACTTTGGCGTCACCCGCATCAACACGGATAGTCAGGTTCTGCACATGAGAAAGGAATTTAACCTGCTCGCTCTTATCCTTCGGCATACGTAATTGCACCGTGCGAGCATCCAGCGGCGTTGCTGTCCCCGCTCCGCGCATACGATTGATCACGTCGCTGATTTGCTGTGCCAGGGAGAAATCTTCGTTATTTAACTGCAAATTAAGTATGCCATTCTCACCAAATTGTGTTGGCAACTCACGCTCAATAACCGCACCGTTACTAATCCGGCCCCCCGCCAGCTGATTCACTTTCACACTGCTGCCACCAGAACTGGCACCCGCGCCACCAACCAGAATATTGCCCTGAGCCAGAGCGTATATCTGATTATCAATGCCTTTTAGTGGTGTCATCAGCAAAGTACCGCCACGCAAGCTTTTGGCATTGCCCAGAGAAGAAACCACCACATCAATATTCTGTCCGGCACGGCCAAATGGCGGTAATTTTGCCGTTACCATCACAGCAGCCACGTTTTTCAACTGCATATTGGTTCCTGGAGGAACCGTAATCCCCAACTGGGATAACATATTGCTTAAACTCTGAGTGGTAAATGGCGTCTGTGTGGTCTGGTCACCGGTCCCATCCAATCCAACAACCAATCCATAACCAATCAACGCATTTTCCCGCACTCCCTGAACCGTAGTGAGATCACGGATACGTTCCGCCGATGCGGTCGTTGTTATCAGAGTCAGCAATACAAGAAGAAGGCTGACAGCGAATTGTTTTATCATAACCATCCCCTTTTAAAACGGTGAAACATTCAAGAAGAAACGCTGTAACCAACCCATGTTCTGCGCTTCATTGATATAACCATTACCCACATATTCGATGCGGGCATCAGCGACCTGATTGGAGCTGACGGTATTATTGGCATTGATAGTCCGTGGGTTAACCACACCGGAGAAACGGATAAATTCTGTCCCTTGATTGATGGCAATCTGCTTTTCACCGATAACATGTAAGTTGCCGTTTGCCAGTAACTGATCAACCGTCACGGTAATCGTACCTCTGAACGTGTTATTGGCATTAGCCCCCCCTTTCCCGCCGAAAGTATTCTCACCCTCCATTTCCAGATCGGTTTTATCTCCACCCATTAACCCTTTCAGGAAACGGGGTGTCAGTGCGGCGGAAAACGTCGTTTTCCCGTTACGGCTGGCATTGGCGGAAGAACTTTTACTGGCGCTGACATTTTCCTGCAAGGTAATCGTCAGGGTATCGCCAATATTTCGGGGGCGGCGATCTTCAAATAACGGCTGATAACCATAATAAACAGGCTGCACTACCTGAAAAATGGCGCCATTAGGTACTGGCGCGGTTGCAGCAGAAGGTGCTGCGGTTGTGGCCCCCCCAACCAGCGGTTTTTGCGGGATATAAGCACAGCCCGTAAGTGACAATATCGCCAGTGCTATACTGCAACGCCATTTATTGGTCACATTTTTCCGTAAATTGCGGGTATGACAAACAACGCTAATCCCGGCCACAGCCATTGTATCCATCTTCGATACTCTTAATTTATCTCTGAATAACGGGGAAATCGCGTTCCCCCGTGGTTCTGATTGATGATTAGGTTACAACTGAGTCAGTTTTTGCAGCATCTGATCAGAAGTCGACACAGCCTTACTGTTTATTTCATAAGCCCGCTGCGTCTGAATCATGTTGACCAATTCTTCAGCCACATTGACGTTAGATGTTTCTACATATTTATGTATGAGCAATCCAGCGCCATTTATTCCTGGTGTATTTTCAGCCGGTACTCCAGAGCTGTTGGTCTCCAGATAAAGGTTTTCACCCATACTTTCCAACCCGCTGTCATTGATAAAGGTTGTCAGGGTAAGTTGCCCAACTTGCTGAAGTGCCGATTGCCCCAGTATTTTCACACTGACAACACCATCACGGCTAATGGCGATATCCGTCGCGTTATCAGGAATGGTAATGGTAGGGAATATCAAAAAACCACTAGCGGTAGTCAACTGCCCATTTGGATCTTCCTGAAATGAGCCGTCGCGAGTGTAAGCACTGGTACCATCAGGTAGCTGAACCTGAAAGAAACCCTTCCCTCTAATGGCAACATTATGACTGTTATTAGTTTCAGATAAGTTTCCCTGACTATGTATACGTTCTGTTGCTACCGGACGCACCCCGGTACCTATCTGTAAACCAGAAGGTAAGCGGGTTTGTTCCGATGTCATCGCTCCTGGTTGACGAATGGTCTGGTAAAGCAGATCTTCAAAAACGGCACGCTGGCGTTTAAAACCATTGGTGCTGACGTTTGCCAGATTATTGGCAATCACATCCATATTGGTTTGCTGGGCATCCAACCCTGTTTTAGCAATCCATAATGATCGGATCATCGATTTTATCCTCTGTATCTAAATCAACTCATTGATAACAGTTGATTAGCACGTTGTGCATTTTCATCTGAGCTATGAATGACTTTCATCTGCATTTCAAAACGACGGGCGTTGGCAATCATACTCATCATACTTTCCATCGGGTTGACGTTACTTCCTTCAAGAGTACCGGGCATTAATTTCACCTCATCGCTGGCAGGTAAGACATCACCCTGTAACGCTTGTGCCTGTTCAGTCATATGGAAGAGACCATCATCACCACGGACAAGTTGATTGCTCTCTGGTTTTACCATTTTCAATCGACCAAGTTGCCCTAATAGTGTTGGCGGATCACCGGGAACCAGTGCAGATAGCGAACCATCAGCTGCCAGGGTTAATTCAGCGTGCGGAGGAACCTCTATCGGGCCATTATCACTCATCAACAAGTTACCTTGGACAGTTAACTGACCTTCCGCTGAAATCTGAATGCTGCCGTTACGCGTATAAGCCTCAGAACCATCTTCAAGCTGAACCGCCAGATATCCTCCTTGCCCAATCGCCACATCCAGCGGACGCGCGGTATAGTTCATCGGCCCCTGACGATGGTCAACGCCCGGTGTTGAAGCCACAACCAAAGTGCGGGTGTTATAGGCAGCCCCTTCAACAGGAACCGCTCGCAATGCAGCCAGTTGTGCCTTAAAACCCGGCGTTGACGCATTTGCCAGATTATTCGCCGTCACTGCCTGATGTTCCAGTGTCTGACGAGCACCGCCCATTGCGGTATAGATGACATGATCCATAATGCTATCCTGAAACTATCAACGCAAACTGACCAGAGTTTGCAGGATCTGATCCTGAGTTTTAATGGTCTGGGCATTGGATTGATAGTTGCGCTGTGTCACGATCATATTGACCAGTTCCTGACCCATATCAACGTTGGATGATTCCAATGTACCACTGAGCAATTTACCAAAACTGCCAGAGTTCGCAGTCCCCACCACCGGGCTACCTGAAGCACCGGTTTCTGACCACACGTTGTCACCCTGCGCTGCCAGCCCTTCCGGGTTAGCAAAGTTAGTCAGTACAATCTGACCAAGCAGCTGAGATTGCTGATTGGAGTAGGTACCGATGACACGACCATCATCCTCAATACGGTAGCCACTAAACTGACCAGCGGCATAACCGTTCTGGGTGGGTTTGGTTACGCTGTCAGCATCAATTTTTTGTTGCCGGCTGTTATTAAAATTAATAGTAATATCCGAAGCCAAAGAACCATTCAGCGAAGGAACGTTAAACGTGAACTGGTTATCATTACCAATGACTCTACCGTTACCATCAAATTTCAAGGTTCCAAGTGAAGCTTCTTTAGCACCGGCCACATCCCCATCCCGCGCATAAACTTGCCATTCATTATCATTTGTTTTTACAAAGAAAACGTTAATACCATGCGGGTTGCCCAGACTGTCGAAAACCGTGATCGTGTTAGGGTAGTTATAAGAGTCTGGCTTGTCTGGCGAGAAAGCTTCCGTTGGTACTTTATGCATCGAATTAAGGTTCACTTGCATAGTCACCGCGGTTGTCGCTTTAGCCAACAACATATCCTGAGATACAGTAATCGCTACCGGGTTAGCGCCCTTCTGAACCTGTGGTACCCCCCCATTGATACTCACTGCTGGATAGCCTGTCAGCTTCATGCCTTGCATGTTGATAATGTTACGGTTCTCGTCCATTTTGAACTGGCCGTTACGGGAGTAGAAGATCCCGCCATTATTATCTTGCATACGGAAAAAACCACTTTGCGTGATTGCCAGGTCGAGAGGGCGGTTGGTGGTAGTTGGCGTACCATCTTTAAAGTTCTGGTTAATACCCGACATTTTTACCCCCAGACCCACCTGAGAGCCAGCAAAGATGTCAGCAAAAGCAGCAGTACTGGATTTAAAGCCATATGTCGCTGCATTAGCGATATTATTACCTATAACATCCAGATTAGCTGACGCTGCATTCAAACCACTCACTGCTTGTGAAAAAGCCATATTACTCTCCGTTAAAATGCTTGTTTGTTAAAGAATCTGACGTACCTGATCCATCGTGACGGTACCAAACCGCCCTAAATCTAACTTAGCTCCGTCCGTGTCACGGGTAACGCCCTTCACAACAGCGAACATCAGTGGCTGAAACACTCTCTGCTCACCTTTATAACTGGCTGCAATGGTAATTTCATAAGCGCCATCTGCAGCTGTAGTGCCATCTTCTTTTGTACCATTCCAGGTAAAGTTATGGGCCCCCGCGTCCAACGAACCGATATCAATTTGGCGTACCACAGCCCCTTGTTTATCCGTAATGGTCACTTTCACACTATCCGCCGGTCTTTCCAACTCAATACCAAATGGTGTGGTACTGATCCCCCCTTCCTCGCTAGACCCCACCAGAATAGTATCTCCGGGGATCATAACGCCCCGACCAATCAAAGCTGATGCCTGTAACGACTGGCTATTATTAATTTGACCGACAATAGACCCCAGCGTGGTATTCAACTTTTCGATCCCTTCTAGCGTGTTAATCTGCGCCAAATGGGATGTCAACTCATTGTTCTGCATCGGGTTAGTTGGATCTTGGTTTCTTATTTGTGCAATCAGCAGTTGCATAAAGTTGCTGTTCAGCTCTTTGCTGTTCTTCTTTGTATTGCTGGACGATGCCAACTCCCCAACAGTGGTGTTATCCAGCAATTCATTCATTAAACTCGATATTCCCATGAGTCGCTCCTGTTACTGACCTAACGTTAATGTTTTTAACATGATCGATTTGGTTGTATTCAACACCTCAACGTTAGCTTGATAGCTGCGGGAAGCCGAAATGGTGTTGATCATTTCCCCGACCACATCAACGTTTGGCATACGCACATAGCCTTTTTCATCGGCCAATGGGTGACCTGGCTGATACTCAAGGCGGAAAGGGGTGGGATCATCAACAATTTCACTGACCCGGACACCGCCTGTTTCCTGCCCTGCCGGAGCAGCGACACGAAAAACCACCTGTTTCGCCCGATATGGCTGACCATCAGGCCCCGAAACGCTATCGACATTCGCCATATTGCTGGCACTGACATTTAATCGTTGGGATTGAGCTGATAATGCCGAACCGGCAATATCAAAAACACTGAGTAAAGACATGGCCTTTATCCTTGCTGTAAGACTGCTATCATGCTTTTAACCTGGGAGCTGGTCGCTGTCAGTTCAGCCTGATATTTCAGGCTGTTATCCATAAAATTACCGCGTTCCATATCCATATCCACTGTGTTGCCATCCATCGCCGCCTGATAAGGCACCCGATACAGCAAGTCCATCTCCATTCTCTTCTGAGGCTGAATTGGAATATGCCGATCCGATGTCAGCGTCAGCCCGATCCCGTTTCCGGTGACCCGGCCGTGCGCAATGGTTTTTTTCAGTTGTGTGGCGAAATCAATATCCCGCGCCTGGTATCCTGGAGTATCCGCATTGGCGATATTCGCGGACAATATTTCCTGTCGCCGTGATCGCAATGACAAAGCTTCCTGCTGAAAATGAAAGGCTGCATCTAATTTATCGAGCATATTCCTCCCTCTTGATGTGACGTACCTGTGTTATGAACCTTAATAGCGCAGTTCGCGATCGCGAAATTCGCAGTAAACAGAATAAACGCAGAAGAAAAAGCCTATCGGATGAATAGACGCTAATTGAATTGCTATTTATCCCATTGACCGATATTCAATGCAGGTACACTGTGCGCCACCCAACAGCCGCGGATTTATCTACTTTATTGACAGAATAATGAGAGCGAGAAGATGCAAGCTATAAAGATTATCGGGCTATTCGCGTTTTTCTTTATGACTCCGATGGCATGGGGAAATAATCTGCCCCAGGCTATAACGCATTATTTTCAGCAGATACACAGGGATAATCATCAAAAAGTTTCTGTTGAAATCAGAACACCGGAACGACAATGGCCTCAGTGTGAATCACCGAAAATTCACCCCGCTGTTGGTGGTCAAAACTGGGGAAATATCTCTTTACCTATCGTTTGTCATCAAAAACGCAAATTTATTCAGGTCGCTGTCAGCGTTACCGGACATTATTGGGTTACCCGCCGAGCACTCTCCCGTAATGATGTTTTATCAGAGAAAGATTTTCAGATAAGAAGCGGATTGCTGGAAAAACTACCGAACGATCTGATTGTTAACAAAAATGAAATAAAAAACAGTGTTGCTATACGCAACATTCCGGCAGGGCAGGCAATTACTCGCAACATGTTACGTCGCCCGTGGGCTGTACGGGCAGGTCAGAATGTGGGGGTGATTGTGCAGGGCAAGGGTTTTCAGATTCGCAATGAAGGGAAAGCTATTAATAACGCGGCAACTTCTGATAAAGTCAGGGTTCGAATGAATTCAGGGCAGGTTATAACCGGCCAGGCATTAGAAAACGGCAGTGTAAAAATCATGTTATAAGTTGCTAAAGTTTTCTTTTACTGTGCCGATATAACCAGCAGAGCATGATTTGCAGGTATGCAAATGGCATGTAACCTGCTCCGATCCATAGGTGAACCTATGCCTGGCCATAAAGGATAATGATTATGAGTATCGAACGCACTCAACCCTTATTAGCTATCGCTGCTGTTCAACAGCGACCTACTAATGAAAGCGCCCAGGGCACCCGAAAAACCTCCGGCGTTACGTTAAAAAGCAGTGATGCACAAGTAAAACTGAGCGAAGCACAAACAAAACTGGTTCAGCCAAGCAGCCAGGATATCAACATCCAAAAGGTGCAAAAGCTGAAAGAAGCCGTCGCTCAGGGAACCTTAAAAATGAACAGCGGTAAAATCGCAGACGCTCTGCTCAGAGAAGCCGCCGAAAACTTTCCGTATTATAAAAAGTAGTTAAACCCGCTATGGAAGAACTTCAACAATTACTCGAACAGCAAGTTACCTATTTAACCTCGCTGACCCAAATAATGGCGGAAGAACAGCGCATTCTGTGCGAGGGTTTTATTGAAGCACGAGATTTACACCGGGTAACAGAACGGAAAAGCTTTCTGTTATCCGCGCTTGGCCATTCAGAACAGCAGCGTCTTAATTTAAGCAAAGAATTAAAGACCATCGCGCCTTACGATAAGCAGCCTGTGTTTGCCACATTGTGGCAACAGATCGGCAAAGCAATTACCCAGGTTCGTGATTTAAACGCCCATAATGGTCTGTTATTAACCCAGCATCTTGAGCTAAATAGCAAAGCTATCGCTTTTCTAAAAAGCCACCACAGTCCCTCTCTTTATGGTTCAGACGGTCAGGCCACTCGTCATTCCATGCTTTCCGGCCATAAAGTCCAGGTTTGATTCAACGCATTACCGCCCATCGCGGTAGTGCGGTTTTTTATTGTTTTGATCGTATTTATAAGCACCGCCGCCTTCTTATTCAACCCGATCTTCGTAGCTGCTCACTGTGTCCTCAGGCATAAATAATTCAGACGAATATATTGTGAAACTGTTGTTGCAATCAGGAAAGAAAAGATGAGTAAAAATCACCACTTGTAAGCCAATATAACAATTGCACAACGATAATGTTTTGCGTGTTACAAAAATATATTGCAGAATAGGGGATAAACGACAACGGGTATTGACAACATCATTTTTAATCTTCAACAGTGGTTGATGATTATCAAAAGTCAGTCTGACTGATTAACAACGAGAATATTGTTCTTTCATTGATCTATATTGGGAATAACATATTGATGCACAAGCAACTAAAAAAAAGAAAATCGAGCGGACAACAGATACCAAAAACGCCTCAGCAACAATTCAAAACTTACTGGAAGTCCATCGAAAAATACCAATTGAAGATCGCCAAGCTACAACAGGAGCAGGACACGTTGTTCATGCGCTTTCAACAGGAGGTTTTGCCGGTAGAGCATCAATATATACAGTCTAAATATGATAAGACCGCACGGTTGCTTTCATTTGCCGATAAAAAATCGCTGGGGAAAAACCAACGGGGAGAATTATTTTGCTGGATAGAAGAAGAACTTGCTGAGTTATGTGCTTACCCCTTTAACGAAAACCTTGATCTCAATAAGTTGACCGATCATTTTTCCAATCTTCATGCGTTGAAAGAAGGGGAAATTCCGACATCAGAACAGATGGCTGATATCCGGCAGACGCTGGATGAATATTTTGATTTTAATGAAGAAATATCTGATGAAGAATTACTTGATATGATGAAAAGTCCTGAGAAAATGCGTGCCACCTTAGAACAACATTTTCAACGGGAATCAGAACATTTCTACGATGAATATGATGCAGAAGGCACCGATGATTTCGCCCCTGCGGAAGAAGACCAGAAAAAACTGGATGATTTATTTAAATCGCAGGAAGTGAGCCAAATGTATAGAAAAATAGCCAAGGTATTACACCCGGATCGTGAACAGGATTTGGATAAAAAAAAGGAAAAAAACCAGCTGATGGTACAGTTATCAACAGCCAAGAAAGATAATGATGTCTGGACGATAATAAACATGTACTACAAGTACATTGATCCAACTTTCAGTTTTCACAGTCGGGATATATATAATATCAATAAGTTGCTAAAAGCACGTATAGATATACTAGCCAATGAGTTTAATCAGCTAAAAAAATCTGATTCGTTACCGGGCATGATTTGGCGCACACTGGGAGGTAAAACATCGAAGGAAACAGAAAATAACCTCCGCGAACACTGCAAAAAATTGCGGCAAAATATAGAAAACGAAATCCAACTACGCGAAAGCCTGCGTTCACTCACCGTACTAAAAAGCTACCTTGCGGAACGACGTGATGCCTTTGAATTTGAACAGGATATTATCGACTATTTTTTCAAACAATATTGAATCTACTGAGTTTGACAGAAATTTCAGCGGCTTACTTATATAGTTTACCGACCATTAGCCGCACACTGCGTCAGTACATTACCACCCATTGTGGTAGTCCCATTTCCTTGTAATATATACAAAAAATGGGGCTATCCTAGATTAGACTATCATTTGATATTCTCAAAAACATAAACTGCACCGGCTTTGGATTTAGAATCAACACTTTCTGACGTTGCGCCAACTGCCAAACTCGTCCCCGCCTTATTCAGGCAGGCAACCTTACCAAGACCCTTGAAATAGTCTGGAGGACCTGAAGGGTCCAAAATCTCGCTAGGTGTTTCCATATTCCACTTATTATTCAGACAGGTATACACATACACACTGGAAGCCGCCCACACTACCAGACGATTTCCTACACCATTCAGTTCGATAGCGCTGCCAAAATACGTTACGCCGCCAGGAGCCGAAAACCTAACGGGATTTTCTTTATCCCAGATCCCATTCGTGCGCGTATACAGATAAACCTTCAAATTATCATCCGCCCCCACCGCCAGGCGATCTCCCTCTGCATTCAGGCTAAAAGCCCTGCTAAGACCACGTGAGCTATCTTCAGGGGCCTCGAACTTAATGGGGTTTTCACTATCCCAGATCCCATTCGTGCGTGTATACACATAAATCATGCCTCTTAGCTCGTAACTATCGTGGCAATGCACCGCCAGACAGTTTCCCGCAGCACTCAGGCGAGCAATCCAGCCAAACTCATAAGAATTCGAAGGGACCGGAAACTTAATGGGATTTTCTCTATCCCAGATCCCGTTCGTGCGTGTAAACATATGGAACGTAGAGTGGTATATGCCCCCAGCCACCAGACAGTCTCCTGCTGCGTTCAAGCTGACATTCACACCAAATAATTCACTGGCGCCCGGAGCCGGAAACCAAATGGGCTTTCTTACATCCCAGACGCCATTCGTGCGCGTATATACACCAACCATCTTTCCGCCATCAGCGGGCGCTCTATTTCCCAACGCCAGGCAATCTCCCGCTGCATCCAGACTGACATTAAATAAAGAGCTATAATATTCATTATGAATAGGCTCAAGCACAATAGGCGTGCTTGTACTCCACTCACCACTCTTCCGGCGCGTATATACACAGACTTTATTACCCATCCCAACCGCTAAACAGTCTCCCGCAGCATTCATGCTAACAGACCCGCCAAAGGATTCATTCTTCTTAGGGGGGGTAGAAACAATACGCGTCATCATGGTGCGTTTCAAACCCAACAACTGCGTGATCTCCATCCGCTCCCGCCTCGATAAACTGAAAAAATCCGCAAACTGAATCTGCCGAGCGGCATCCAATTTCAGATACCCTCCCCCATCAAAAGAGAGTCCACCTTCTGGCTTCAGCGATAGAGCCAAAGCACCTTGATTAGAGTTTAACCCGCCAGAATGCTGGGTGTTGAGGGTCAGTTTTCCTTTGTCATCTCGTTTCAGCCCTGCGGTTGGGACATCACCCTGAGCGCCATCAATGATTTCATATACCTTATATGCCTCATCAATCAAGTGGGAAAATGCTTCCGGCATCAGCCGAACACCAGACTTAAAACTCGCTTTCAATGAGTCAACAGTACTAATTTCTTTATCAGTCATAATATTTCCTCAAAAGCCGTATTAGACAGTCACCGTCATCTGTTTTCTGTTCGCTGTTTTCTGCCTTCTGTCTCAGCATTCAATAACAACTTGGCAATTTGTTCCCTCGTCTCCTCAGGAAGCAATTTAAAAGCTTGTGCTGAAACCGCTACAGTACCATCCACTGACAACGCCCCAGATTTATCCAACATCAATCCCCCATTGGGCTGTAGCCTTAACGCAAGCCCCTTCGGTTCCAACGCAATGCCATCACCAGTCTTAACTGCCAAACGGTTGTCGATAACCTGCAACCCAATTCCCGGATGATAAGCTTGATCACCATCCTGCCAACCAAAAAGCTGTCGCCACAACGTGGCCCAATCAATCAGTGAATAAAATGCCGCCTCAGTCGGGATCTTTCCAGGGGCGAAGTGGGTACTAAGCTGGCTAACCGTTTCATCTGTTATCTCTTTCGCCATCGTTTTTTCCTCATTTAGCTAATCGTAAAGGTAAACTTTCCCTTCTCCACTCTTCCAGCCACTGGCACCAATCGCCAACGTATTGCCATCACCACTGAGACAAACGCCGGCACCAAATTTATGGTTTAATTCCCCATCCAGCTCCAGTAATTTGCCCTGCATAATCCATTGTTCATCCTGATAGCTAAACCACCATACCGCACCGGTTTGCACACCTGTGTCATTTTTACCAACAGGTGTTGACACCACCAGTATCTGGCCGTCACTACTCAGAGACAACTCGCTGCCAAACCTTTCCCCGGCAGTCACCGCTTCTCTCAGTATCCCTATAACTTGCCATCCATTACGATGACGCTGGTACAAATAGACCGCACCAACATTGTTCTTCTCTCCCGGGCATCCCACCGCCAGAATATCGCCGCTATCGCTTAAGCTGAGACTGGCACCAAAGCCGTCATTGCTGTCGAGTGAAGGAGAAGTCAGCGAATTGAGTGGCGGTTGCGGCTGCCAGTATTCCCCGTGACGATGAAATATCGTCACTTCACCATTACCATTACGCCCCGTTGCCGCCACTGCCAAGGTTGAACCATCCGCACTCAAGCTCAGTTTGCCGCCAAACATATCGCCCTGTGCCGGAGAAGCTAAGGTCAAACGCTCACCAAGCTGTGACCATTTCTTCCCGTCATACTGATAAAGATACACTGCGCCGCAGTTAGTCAATAAACCCGATCTCCAGCCATAAGAGCCTACCGCTAATAGTGTGCCATCCGCGCTCAGGCTCACAGAACAACCGAAATGCTGCTGAACGTTCGCCTCACTAAGCCAAAGTTTGGCCGATTTTTCCCACGTGCCATTTGCCAATCTGTGATAAACGAACACTGAACCATGCCCACCATCACTGTTTCGGTTATCAATACCCACCGCGAGAACATTACCATTTCGATTCAGACTTAGCGCTCTGCCGCCATAACCACTGACGTAATCAGCGAATTGCTGCTGCCAACCGTTATCGGTATAAGAAAATAGATATACAGGTTCCTTAGCCTCTGCCCCACTAAGCGCGATAGTTTTCCCATCGCCGCTGACACTGACAACAGCGCCAAGGTTTTTATTGTTAGCGTTGGCCGGCAAGTCAAACGCGGGCAACTGCACCTTACTCGCTGCCATCTCCCCAGCATGAATCAGCCAACGGTAAAGTTCTCTTTGTTGTTCCTGCGTAAAACTCTCAAACAATTCCAGCGACAATTTAAAGTCGGGGCGTAATCCCAATTCGCCATTAATGAACTGTAAACCGCTGCTCTTATCAATATTGACAGCAATTTCACGGTCTTCTCCGATATGCACCCCTTCACCGGGATTCACTAAGAGTAAATTCACCTCATCCAGATCCCGATTCAATCCTGCTCCTGGATTATTATCGGGCTGAGCAGGATCCAGCCCGGCTAAACGCCGACCTTCTGCCGCTATTTGCACCAATTGAGTATAATTTTCACTTTTCGGCAGGGAATATAATTTAAACCAGGATTTAACCTCCTCTTTATTCAACAGATTATTCTCGCTGGATGTAGATGTCTTGTTGTGAGCCATTTAATACCTCCAATGCAGAATGGCAGATAAGTTAACGTTGTCACACTCTGTTTTATTCTTTTACTTTCGGGATAAACAATATTCCGGCTTTATCCCTCTCTTAATGTTTCTCTTTATTCCAATTAGCCGCTTTATCGGTAAACTTTGCCGAATCATCCGGCGTGGCAATATGTTTAACCCCCGAACCAGGCATTTCCTCTCTTGGTACAAACAGCACCTCTGCGGCTTTTAGCTGTTCGTAGTTCTTCTTACTCCAGAAGAGTTCTTCATCGGCAAACTTCGCCAAATCGTCAGGTGTGGCAACATGTTTAATACCCACACCACGTATTTTTTCTGCTGGTATAAACAACACCCTTACAGCTTCCATCTGTTCGTAGGTTTTCCCATTCCAGTAGTATTCTTCATCGACAAACTTCGCCAAATCATCGGGCGTAGCGACATGTTTAATACCCAGACCAGGTGGCGTTTCTCCTGCTGGCGTAAACAATACCTCTGCAATTTTCATCTGCTCATAGGTTTCTTTATTCCAGAAGAGGGCTTGATCGGCAAACTTCACCAAATCATCGGGCGTGGCAACATGTATCACGACAATACCTTCCTGATATAGCGGTGGTTCAATGGACATAATGTTTTCCTCATCAGAAACCCGTTCTTAGTTACCCTGCGATTTGAAACGATTTAACTTCTCTTATTGCCTCAGGTACGCTACCGCCATCGAAAAATATATTCCCGATAACACTTATTTAATATTTAACTTGACTATGTCACTGGTTTTTTGTGAGGCACGACCTGATATAATTAAGCATTGCGGAAAAGTGAATTTTTGCCAGTTATTTAATAAAAAATTAACTGCTTTTTTTTATAAAATATCACTTAAATAATATCCTCCTCACCACGATTATCGCAATAGCCATAAATTTAATTAGATTTAAATCAATTCATTAAAAAATTTATTGAAAAAACACAAAATAACCGATAACACACTAAAATAACATTATTTACACATAATCATTTGATTTTTACAAAATAAAAACACACCATTTAAATCATTAAGGAAAATTGCGAATATATTTAAATAATATCAAAATCATAATTATCCACATTAAATAATTCAGAATCTGAAAAATGATAAAACAGCCGTTAAGAAAAGTCGTTTTTTGTCTGTCCGCGTGGTTTCAAAACCTAGAAAAAAGGACAAACGCATTATGAAAAAACAGGTAAAAACTTTAATCAATAAAGATAAAAAGAAGTGTTTAAAGCTTTTATATAAAAGGTGGATTTAACTCAATAAATACTCTTTTTAAAGGACAGCATCACACTCAAGTGCTTTCTCCCGATTATTTTACACAGAAAACCATAAAAATAACGCAATAAAAAAGGGATAAGTGAGATCCCGCCCAACCCTCCATCAAGGTCAATAAGACCTTTATTGCCTTAAAAAACTGTAAATGAGTCAAATAAAATTAACATTCGCCTCATTTAGTGAGTAGAATAGAGGTCTTATTTAACTCATAGGTGAAATCAATGTGGATATGGAAACAACAGAATTGGCCTGAATTCCATTGGAATGCCGACGTTATTGCGCCATTACTACGAGACGTGCAGTTCAACCAAGGATTGTTATTAGGCAAATCTGAGTATGAAGACGCCAAGCAAGCAACGCTAGATAGCCTGCTATCCAATATAATTTATTCCAGCGAAATTGAAGGCGAGAGATTAAACGCAGCTTCTGTACGCTCGTCATTAGCGAACAGGTTGGGTATCACAGAAGAGAAACCTTATCCAACAACAGAAAGAACTGACGGCATTACCGAGGTCGCCCTTGATGTGATAGAAAACAGTGACTCCGAGCTGACCCTTGAGCGTATCCTCAGGTGGCATCAGTTGATGTTCCCCGCAGGATATATCCTGTTCAATCCGATACAGGGAGGTCAGTTACGCGAAGGGGTGATAGAAGTAGTATCCGGTCGTCTGGATAAGCCGACTGTTCACCTTGAAGCGCCACCACCGGAAAGAGTCGTCGCCGAAGTACTTCAATTCATAAAATGGTTCAATAAATCCCGAACAGATGCCAGCCTCGATCCCATCATTAGGGCGGCAATTGCTCATTTATGGTTTGTGACAATCCACCCCTTAGAAGACGGAAACGGGCGCGTGACCCGATTTTTGACAGACCTTGCACTCGCCCAAGCCGAAAACCGTTCAATCCGTTTCTACGCAATGTCAGTCAGTATTTGTGAGCATCGTAAGATGTATTACGAAATCCTTGAAAGCACTCAGAGAGGCAGCTTGGATATTACCGCCTGGATAGTTTGGTTTCTGAAAATACTGAATGAAACCTTAATAAACAAACTGAAAGAAATTAATCGAATTGTGTTAAAAGCTAAATTTTGGCGGCGGATAGATCAGACCCAATTGACTAAAGAGCAGGCAAAGGTATTAAATCGTATGCTGGACGGTGATTTTGAGCAGGGTATTAACAGCAGCCAATATCAAAAAGTGGCAAAAGTAAGTCGCCCCACGGCAACAAGGCATTTGGCACATTTGGTTAAGCTAGGCTGTTTAGAAAACACCGGAGCTGGCGGTCGTAGCACCCGTTACATTCTCAATTATATTTGAATTTATCCGGGATGATATAACCGCAATTAAACATAAAGAATATTAATCAAGTGCCGCTCACCACGATGAAGCATGAGAGTTACCTCACATTTTGTTTAAGATTTCAACATCTATATCAAAACCGGTAACTCTCAATCTTTCAAGGTCCTGTGTCAGATCAAGTCACGCCTAATACACATTAAACTAACTTAATCAATTATTTTCCAAATATCCTGGTCTTGGCTGGTATTCCATTTGAGAATCTTGTACTACTCCAGTCTATCTGATTAGGTGGTATACCGAATTTTTTCCATGTCAAATTAACGGGTACTCCAAGTATGCATGCAGCAATAAATCGATGCTGACCATCCAATATATGGGTAAGCCCTGTCTGGTTATTACGCCAGACAACAATTGATATTGGATTTCCCTTTGTTTTAAAGCTTTCTATTTTTTCGTCGACAACTTTTTGAAAAACTTCTGCCTGAGCGGGTAGTGGTGCTGAATTTCCAATATCATTTCGTCCTACAGGGCTGCCTTTTAATATTGATGTATCATATGTGTTCTCATTTCCTTTTAATTGAGGTCCGTTTTCTGTTTTTCTTGATGTTACGGGTTTTAACATATTTTTATACATATTTAACTCTCATCCTTTTGAATTGTTTAGAGCGGTAAATATTACTGAATTTTATTTTTTCGTCACCAAATTTGGTGTGTTATTTTTTATCTTTCCTTTATCATTATCATTCTTTAATTCAACATTCGACTCTTTAGTTTGTTGTGTATTATTCTTGCTCAGTATGATTTACTCTATTTTTCGATCTGTTTCGAAAGTTTTTTATATTTAGATAATATTAAAATCAAAACTAACAACATTAAAAAATTAATTATCACTCTCTTTACCAACCTATTCCCAAGCTCATTAATGATTATTATTTAATAATGAAAAAACCGAAGTGAATAGAAATTTCTCCGGCAGTAAATGTAAATATGATAAAAGAAAAATCTCACTTTTATCCAAAACGGGCAATTTTCTTAAAAAAGAATATTAAAGGCCATTTCGAATAAAATGGCCCATTATTTTATTGATACAACTATCCGTTACCACCAATGGTTGCTGTCATACGGATTTGACGGTTATCACTGATTTCAAGGTTAGATAAGACAACCAATTGAGGTAAAGTCCTTCGCAAAAAACGCGATAACAGCGGACGCAATGCATGATTAACCAACAGTACCGGAGGAGCACCCAGCATTTCCTGACGTTGCAGTGCTTCCGTTGCCTGCCGTTGCAGGTTATCCGCCAATCCTGGCTCCAGACCACCACCATTTTGCAACGCCTGAATTAACAAACGCTCAAGACCGGCATCCAGTCCGATGACCTGGATTTCCTGCGCTCCCGGGAACCACTGTTGAGCAATTGCCCGGCCAAGCGCGATTCTGACCACAGATGTCAGCTCATAAGGATCAGTTTGCCCCGGAGCATGTTCAGCCAGTGTCTCAATAATTGTCCGCATATCCCGAATTGGCACCTGTTCGGACAACAGGTTTTGCAAAACCTTATGCAGTGTTGTCAGACTAACGATATCGGGAATAAAGTCTTCCGTCAGTTTAGGCATCTCCTGACTGACACGCTCAAACAGTTGTTGAGCTTCCTGACGGCCAAACAGCTCATTGGCATATTGCGTCAACAGATGATTCATATGGGTAGCCACAACCGTACTGGCTGCAACGACTGTGTAACCCTGAACCTGCGCCTGTTCTCTGAGGCTGTCATCAATCCAAACCGCAGAGAGTCCAAAAGCCGGATCTTTGGTGATATCACCTTGCAATTCCCCTACTGCACCACCAGGGTTAATTGCCAGCCAGCGCCCCGGATGGGCTTCACCACGACCAATTTCTACCCCTTTCATTAGAATACGGTAGCCAGCCGGAGCCAGTTCAAGGTTGTCACGGATATGAACCACCGGTGGTAAATATCCCATCTCCTGAGCAAATTTCTTCCGAATGCCACTGATCCGCCCCAGTAATTCGCCATTCTGACGAAAATCAACCATCGGGATCAGGCGATATCCCACTTCCATCCCCAGCGGATCTTCAAGCTGAACATCAGACCATGAAGCTTCTGATGCCTGCTGTTGCTCTTCTACTTTTGGTTTTTCCGTATTCATCACCGGGCCATCAGCACGGCGATAGAGATACCAGCCAAGACCTGCCAATGCCGCAGTAAATAGCAGGAAAACAAAATTGGGCATTCCCGGAACCATGCCCAACAATCCGAGAACCCCCGCACTCAACATCAACACCCGTGGATTATTGAACAGTTGAGTCACCATCTGCTGACCAACATCCTGATCAGTCGCCACGCGGGTAACAATCACACCTGCTGCTGTCGAAATAATCAGGGCAGGTAACTGCGCCACCAGACCATCACCAATGGTTAACAGGGTATAGGCTTCCCCCGCATCCCCCAGACTCATGCCATGCTGGGCGACACCAACAATTAAGCCGCCAACGACGTTAATAACCAGGATCATTAATCCGGCAATCGCATCGCCGCGCACAAACTTACTGGCACCATCCATTGAACCATAGAAATCCGATTCCTGGGTGACTTCCGCCCGGCGTTTTTTCGCTTCCTCCTCACCGATCAATCCGGCATTCAGATCAGCGTCAATCGCCATCTGTTTACCTGGCATACCATCCAGCACAAAACGGGCGCCAACCTCAGCAATACGCCCTGCACCTTTGGTAATCACCATAAAGTTAATCAATATCAGGATAATAAAAACCACGATACCGATGGCGAAATTACCGCCAACCAGAAAGTGACCAAATGCTTCTACAACGTGGCCCGCCGCCGCAGAGCCAGTATGCCCTTCCAATAAAATAATACGGGTTGAAGCCACGTTAAGCGACAAACGCAGTAAAGTGGAAAACAGCAATATTGTCGGAAATGCGGCAAAATCCAGAGTACGCCGGGTAAACATCGCCACCAGCAACACCATAATGGATAGCGCGATGTTAAACGTAAACAGCAAATCCAGCATAAATGGCGGCAACGGCAGGACCATCATCGACAAAATCATGAGGATCAATACCGGCCCGGCAAGAATTTGCCATTGCGAACCTTTCATATTGCTCGGTAAACGAAGTATAGAGGCCAGATTAGCCATGACGATTATTTTCTCCAGCGAAATCCAGTGCTGGCGGCACTGGCAGATTTTCAGGTTTCTTCGGCTTCAAGCCGCCTTCCCGTTTCCAACGTTTCAATTGGTAGACCCAGGCAAGCACTTCCGCTACCGCCGCGTAAAGTGTCGCGGGGATATGTCCCCCAACTTCACTATGGCGATAAAGCGCTCTGGCAAGTGGCGGCGCCTCAAGTAATGGAATGCGGTTTTCTGTACCAATCTCTTTAATCCGCAATGCAATGCTCCCCGCCCCTTTCGCCAAGACCCTTGGCGCATTCATCGCGTTTTCGTCATATTTCAGGGCGATGGCATAGTGAGTTGGGTTGGTGACAATCACATCCGCTTTCGGTACATCCGCCATCATACGCTGACGGGCAGCCGTCCGTTGTTGTTGACGGATACGCGCTTTAACATGTGGATCCCCCTCTTGTTCTTTAAATTCATCCTTTATTTCCTGTCGGGTCATTCTCAGTTTTTTCAGATGGCTGTATATCTGGTAAACAACATCGAAAGCCACCATCGGTATCAACATGAAAACCACCACATAACCGGCAAATATCAGCATTTGCATTGCATCATCCAGTGCCAACAGAGGTGGTTGCGCGATCAGCCGTAACATGGCAGGCCAATTCATCCAAAGAAATAAAGCCGCGCCAATTCCGACAAACCCTGCTTTAAGTAACGCCTTGAATAATTCAGCTAACGCATTCATTGAAAAAATACGTTTCAGACCAGAAATAGGATTCAATTTTTTCGCATCAAATTTGATGGATTTTGTACTGAATACTAATCCCCCCAATAGTGCCGGAGCGCTTAACGCAACGAACACTAATCCAGCAAAAACCGGCAACAAAGCCCAAACAGCTTGCCGGAGCAACCTGCCAATCTGCTGAACCATCTGTTTATCATTGCTGACCATGCTGTGATCGAAGTTAAACCCCTCAAACACCATCAGCGACAATTCATGAGTAATTGATTGACCGCTTATCCAGAGCAAACTCAGGCCACTGGTCAGCATCAATATGGAACTCAGCTCTCTGGAGCGGGCTATCTGCCCCTCTTTCCGGGCTTTTTCCCGTTTATGAGGCGTGGGTTCTTCTGTTTTCTCAAGATCGCTATCTTCGGCCACGGCTTTCCTTGTCTGCGTTTAAAACATTGTCGGTCAGAAAATATGGAATTAAATAGCTGCTAGCATGACAAAAGAGAAAAAATTCGATGGCTGGAACAATGAGAAATTTGACGGGGTATTTGTGGGATCAAGACGAATGACAAGACTGGTTCAAAGCAATGAAGCCATGACAGCTTGACATGACACTCCACGACGGCAGGCATGGCTTCACTGAAACTAAACTCAGGAAAGCCAGTTTCCTGAGCTGATTGTGAAGGCTTTGATAGACAATGAAATCACGCTTGCTTAATTGCAATCACAATCAGCTTATTGGGCGTGGTTTTATCCCTAACGTCAGTAGTTATTCCTTTGCTTTCTTAAGCAGTGGCAATGATAAAGCGCTGGCAGTCGCCTTTATGGTGAAATTCTTATTAAACGGCAAAGAAGCGGTCAGTAAAGTGGATTATAAACGCCGGGGACCCCTTATCTGGTGGAGTAAAGATAAAAGACCCGCGGATTTAGACGCACAAATTCCGTTGATTTTGGCAGAATTGGATCGCTTAGGTCCCGCTGATGAAGATCTTTCCGAATGAAAGCTGCATTAAAAAATTTACTTAAAAAGTGGTTTCCCACTGTTCATCCGCTGCCAGCCAAACGGCTGGCCCGCTGGGAAAAAGAAATGGAATCGAAAAAAGACGAGATTGAGCAGTATCACCCTCCAGTTGAAAACTACAACCCACGGAATGAGAATCGTTTTGCAGACTTATCGTCTTTTTACTTGTTTTCCCTTTTTGGGCGATCGGCAAGCTGCTTTTTTCGGTAATGTTAACGCTTAAATACCCATTTAATCACTATAACCTTTCTGGTTTATTAATCCGTCAGACTTTTTATCATCGTTAATACAATTAAAACGTTATTAAGCATGAGAGAAAGCCAATCAACCGACAATACGCTATTTACAATTTTCAATGAAGAGAAAACATTCCCCATTCTTTAAATGGGTTGTTTAATAGACCTGATAAATTCCCCGTTTTACAACAGGGAATTTATACAGAAAAGAGAGGCCCCAACTACGATTTTTCAACCACAGATTAGTTGTTAGGTAACCAATAGCGCCGATGTTCAAAAGCATATTTGGGCAGTCGAATACGTAACGGCTTCTGCCCAGCAGGCCAGCAGGTACGCCAATCGATATCCTGACCTTGTAACCATAAGAATCGAGAATCGTCCTCTGCCATATGAAGCCATTGATCTTCTTTGGTTGTAGCAGAAGAAGCAAAATCGCGTAGCTGGTTCAGGAGATCCTGCCGTGATGTTGCAACAAATAATGCCCGATGGGGTAATACCGCCCTGCCAAACTGCAATGTCCAGCTAACCGCTGGCAGATCGATGCTTTCATTGTTTTCAATAAAATCGCCCAGCATAACCACCATTTTTTGTAACGATGCCTGGCTATTGGCCGCGATGGGATAATAATATCTCTCCGAACTGGCTCTAACCTGTTGCTGAACTTTGGTTGGCGCCTCCTCCAAAATAACATGTGCGTTACTTCCACCCAATCCGAAAGAGCTGAGCCCAGCAAAACGTTTTTGCCCTGCATCCACCTGCCAGGCGTTTTCCTCTGTAGCCAGTTGTAAGCGCGTGTCAGCACTATCAATTTCAGGGTTCAGACGCTGAAATGCCGCGCAAGGCACAATGGATTTATGCTGCAACATCAATAAAACTTTAACGATACCCGCTAACCCCGCGGCTCCCTCTAAGTGCCCAATATTGGCTTTTATTGAGCCAATATAACAAGGTTGCCGCATTTTTCCTGACTGACCATAGTTAAAGACTTCATTAAGCGCATTAAATTCTATGGGATCACCCAGTGAAGTTCCCGTACCGTGTGCTTCCAGGTAACTGATTTGCTCCGCAGAGATTCCAGCCTGTTGCAAACAATCATTGACTAATGCAATCTGCTGCTCAGGGTTAGGTGAAGTCAGTGAGTTAGCACGCCCACCATGATTTACCGCCGATGCCCGAACATATCCATAAATAGGATCCTGATCCTCCAATGCCTGTTTTTGCGTTTTCAAAAACAGGCACACAGCGCCTTCGCCACGGACAAAACCATTCGCATCCGCGTCAAAAACCCTACAACAGCCATCCTTAGATAACATTCCCGCCCGGTAATAAGCAGCCATGTTAAATGTGTTGCTCAACAAATTAATACTGCCAACTATCGCCTGTTGGCATTCCCCAGAACGCAATGAATTTACCGCCTGAGTCAGCGCCGTTAATCCGCTTGAACACGCGGTATCAATTTGCAAGCTAGGACCAACAAAGTTGTAATAAAATGACAATCTGTTTGCCAACAGGCAATTCAGTGTTCCCGTCGTTGCATAAGCATTTGCCATTGCCATATCAGCCGCGACAAGTTCACGATAATCATTACTGCACGAGCCAATAAAAACACCGGTTTTTGATCCTGAATAACTCAGCGGATTAGTCCCGCTATCTTCCATCGCTTGCCAGGTCAGTTCCAATAGTATTCTCTGCTGCGGATCCATCATGGCGGCCACTCGCGGAGAAATACCAAAGAATGGCGCATCAAAACCATCAATATTATTCAGCAGCCCAGCTTTTAATGCTTTTTTAGGCAGCGGAATAATGTAAGGTTTTCCAGACGCAAGCCGCTGCTCTGGGATCTCTTCTATCACACTGCGTCCGGATCTTATGATCTCCCACATTTGCTCTGGAGAATCTTCCGCGCCAGGTAGTCGGAAAGCCATGCCCACAATCGCAATAGGCATCTGTTTCGTACCACCTAAATCGCTTACTGATGGAGCCATAGAGCCTAAATGCTCCAGCAAGGCGGATTTAGCTATCCGCTGTTCCTCCGGGCTGAGTGAATGATATATGTGATATAGATTATCCATGCTTACCTCCCTCTATGAGGCGCTGCAATCCTAATGCTGCGTCACCATCAAGACAACGCACCGCATTAATAAAGTCATCTAAGGAATGTTTCTTCTCGGCCACTTCAGTTCTGGAAATGTCAAGATACTCAATCAACCGATGCGGTGAGCTATAACGCCAGAACAGCGTGGGCGATAATTTTCGGCGAAAACGCACTGACATCAGCTCCGCAAGTTTTACCGCTTTTAACGAATCAATGCCCAAATCAGCCCAAGTGCGTTCCATCATTGATTCAGTAAAATCCTCGTCCCAATTCAGGAAGTCAGCCAGGAGCGTGCGTAACTGCCCAGCAACCGGTTTACCGGATTGACCTTCCATCTGATGTGCGACAGATTGCGGCCCGGACAGAACACGAACCTCAGCAGCAATCTCTGTAAGAAATTCCGCTGCTTCTACCCCATTCAGCAAATAGTGATTGAATGCCAGAACGAGGTTCATCTCTTTGTTGTGCGGAGCACCAATGAACAACGTTGACTGAGATGGCGGCACGATAAGCGGTACAGCCGAAGTCGCGCCATCGCTGCCGGTATACGAGATCATCATGGGAACATCAATATCAACAGGCACTCTTTCAGCATCGGGATCAAGTACACTATTCAGATGCTGCCTGAACTCGAAAAAGCCCATGGTCTGTGTTCCAGCCACTTTTAATGAACTCAAATCACCTTTTTCGTCCAGAAAAGCAATACCCAGATTGATCTCCGTATAAGTATGATAACGTTCTTGATCCAGCGGCCTTGAGCGCAACATCGGGAATTTTTTCAGCGCCTGAGAAACTGCGTAAGTGATTACCTGAAACGGCGTTATCCACTCTTGCTGCCCAGAGTTCTCAGTTAGATGACGAATGGCGTTATCAACCAGCTCAGTCGACAATGGTTTAGCTGCCCAACAAGGTTGTACCGTACCGCTATTCAGCCGTAACGCACGATTAAGGCGCTGCTGATCTTTTGACAGAAAACCAATATTGTCATCTTTGGAATGACCATTTTCTGGTAATTTGGTTTCGCTGTGCTTAAGGTAGTCATCAATGTGACCAGGTAATAATGTCCCGTATTTTTCCACCAGTTGACTAAGAATATGAGGCTCAATTTGGTGTTCTTGTGCATACAGACGAGTTTTGGGCGGAATACGCGCAGGAGGCGCAGATATCTTAGGAGCAGCCTCAACTTTCTCCACGCTAACCAGCGAAGGCGTTAACTCTTCATTGACAACAGGAGAAGGCTCTGCCAACTCGCCGACGGCTCTGATAACGGCAATAGGCGACCCAACAGGGATAATATCATTTTCCGCAGCCAGCCATTTTTCCAAGATCCCCTCAACATCAGATTCAATGGTAAAAGCGGCTTTATCCGTCTCCATTTCATAAACAGGTTCATCACGCTTGACATGATCTCCCACCTGCTTAAGTAACTGGGTGATGACGACTTCAGTGGTTCCTTCTCCCATCGGGGGAATAAGCAACTGTGCCATAAGTTCTCCTTAGCTCATTACCGCATATACGGAGGCCAAAATGTCATCCGTGCCGGGCAAAACAGCTTTCTCTAAACAAGGATTAAAAGGAATATGAATATCTTCACGCGTCACCAAACGCGGTGGTGCCAGTAAAGAGAAGAAATTGTCATTCTCATCCAAAAGATCAGCAACAATGGATGCGCCAACACTGGCCGTCCGGGTATCTTCTTGTACAACGATAAGTCGCCCGGTTTTGCGTAAAGATTCCGCAATCCGTTGTTTATCCCAAGGTACCAGACTACGTAATTCAATCACTTCAATGTCAATATTGTTTTTTTCCGCCTGAAGAGCAGCCATAGTTGCAAGTTGAACGGTGTTTCCCCAAGCAACCAGCGTAATATCCTTCCCTGCCCTGACGATATTTGCCTGGCCGAGAGGCACTGGACTCACCTGCCGGCGTTCATGACGCTCTCTCATAAGGTGTTTAGGGATCAGGATCAGACTCGGCATATCCAGACTTAACGCTGTACGGAACAACCCGATAGTGTCGGCCGGTGTCGTTGGAACAAGAACATTAATACCGGGAATATGCGCTAAGATACCGTCCGAGCTCTGGCTGTGCCATATACCGCCTCCTGGGAGATAAGCGCCATAAGGAGCATATATCACCACCGGACAGCGCCATTTCCCCACCGTTCTCCAACTTAAAGTGCCAAGTTGTGACTGTAACTGGTTGAGGCCCAGCCCAACAAAGTCGATAAATTGCAGTTCAACAATCGGACGCCAGCCACAAGCGGATAAACCAACAGATGAGCCAATAATCGTGGCTTCAGAAAGGGGGGCATTAATAACGCGATCAGGATAACGGGTGGACAAGCCACGGGTGAAACCAAAAACACCGCCTTTAGGATCCTCAATATCCTCGCCAAATAACAGCACATTCGGATGCTGGCTCAACGCCTCATCCAAAACCTGATTGACCGCTTTAACCTGTGTCTCTTCGGCTTCCATCTCAACATGTACGACAGGAGCCCCCTGACGATTGCACAAATAAGTACTTACACTTTCAGGATCAGGCTCTTCCTCGTGATAAACACGCTCAAATATTTCCGCTACATCAGATTTAATGCTCTCTTTTTGTTCAGCCAAATCCTGATCATTGAGTACCCCCTTTTCTTTTAAATAGGCAACATAATTTTCAATAGGATCCTGTAACGCTTCCAGTTCATCCTGGGAACGGTACAACTTGTGAGAATCCGAATTGGAATGAGAGTCTAACCGGTCCACACGACAAACTAAGATGCAGGGAGTCCGCTCAAATCGCGCTTGATTGAATACCTCCTGTGCAACAGGAAACACGGTTTCCGGCCTGCGGGCATCAACACGGCGGATCAAGCACTCGTTAAAGATTCCCAATCGATACGGCGCCATTGCCTCCGTCGATGTACTAATGCCCAATTTATTATCGGAAACCACAAAAACAACCGGCAAACGCCTTTCAACCGCAAAGCTGACCGCTTCATAAAATTCTCCCTGCCGGGTTGCCGCATCCCCGACACCACACACGACAAGCCCATTTTTATTGTTCAACGTGCTTGCCCAGGCAGCTCCGGTTGCGGGAATACATTGGGTTCCGGTCAGGCTGACTACCGAGAAGATATTGTTCTCTTTGTCGCAAAAATGATTCGACATGGTCCGGCCAGCTGAGTGAGAAGTAGCCTTTCCCATCAGTTCCCTCGCCATTTCAACAGTAGACATACCACGCGCTAATACTAATGCCCGATCACGATAGTAAGGAACCAGCACATCATGCTTTTCCATAAGCTGCGGCAACACTGCCAACCCTTCATGTCCAGCAGCCGATACATGAAACCAGGCACGGCCTTGTCGCGTGACTAACGCACTACGGTTATCAATTTCCCGTGACAGCAGCATGTCATAAAGTAACTTTTGCTCATCCAGACAATTATCCATTGAAGGGCTGTGTTCCTTAAGAGGTACTTCATTGATCTGTACGTCTATCACTCTCTTTTTCCTCACAAATAGTTAACGTGGTAGTTGTCGTTATTGCGCTTAATGCCTGATAAAGAAGCAAACACGGGGTAGTCCCCTGTCATAACTGCCTGAGAGACTATCGATCCCGATAAAGAAGTGAACACGGGTAATCCCGCCACACAGATTGCATAAAGATGGCGATATATGGTCATAATTCTTAATAACGTTTATACGCCTGATATGGTGGGCAAAATTATCTCCATGACCATGAATAGCTTTGATTGTCGCGGTGTTTCCCGAATTTTGAGCATTGTCCTGAACACAATGTGACGCCATTTAAAAAACTCCAACCGTTGAACAATAGCCATTCGCTAAGAGCGGAGCCAATAAACACCGGCATTTCCATGATTATGTTACGATTAAAAAACAGGTTTTTACCTATGTCTTTGAATCCTACAATGATTAAGATACTGGAACCATTCATTACTTTGCTAAATTATTTTAGTGATCAGATTTTCCCGACAAACCATTCATTAGTTATCCTAATGTTTAACCAAGGCATGGCTCCAATAATAACACTCATTATATCAATCGAACTTAAGACTTTATGCTCACATCAAAATTCATTTTATTCTGTGATAAATGTCAATAATAACCTCACAATATCAAGTAATACATCAAATTGAATTGATAAAATTATACAGTATTAATAGTGATATTTTACAAAAATTTAGCTTATTATCTCTTATGTTTTATCATAAAAGAATCTGTCGTAATGAGGGAATGATCACAAAAAGGCGTCCATATGCCTAACCACATGATTATATTAAATTTATTGTATCTTACCCAATTAACATCATCGTGCAATAAAGGGCATATCAACATATAAAAACATATTTCGCAACTATTTGAATATACTATCAATCATTTAAATATTAAATTTAAAAAATAATAAGATAAAATATAATTTCCATAAGGTTTATTTAAATAAATTTATATCTACACCGGGTATAAATTATTGCTATAATAATAGAATCAAATACATCTTTGTTCATTCTATAGAAAATAGGATAACAACGTGGTTAATTCACGCAATTATTTCCACTTCAAATATTTCTTTCTATTCCAAATAAATTGCAAAGCAAAAGAATCAACCGCTTTTAACCACCCGTATTTGTGCAATTTTTTGCTCTGATGTGGTAAGTGAGAGTATGTTAACGCGCCCCAAATACACTTGATTAATATCTTAAAGCCCTTTAGGATTTTCGCCTTATCTCTCCGCCCGCATTGGGCGAGGGTTTACGGCGGTTTTTGCTAATGAGTCATTGATTGGCATCAGCTAACTTAACTCAATTATCTTTTAGCCTGAAAACCCGTTTGACGATGTCATAAAGCATAATAACTAATATCCCAAAGGGTAGAGTACCATGAAAAACTTTCGCTATTTGATTGTCACACCAGGATTTATCCTTTCAGCTTCTGCCCTTGCCTCGCCCGGCATTGAAGCGCGCCTTAACGCACTGGAGCAGCGGTTGCAACAGGCAGAACAACGCGCCGCCCAGGCCGAAGCACGTGCCATAGCCGCCGAGCAACGTGCACAACGTTTAGAACAACACACTATCAAAACCACACAACAGACCACACTGGTGGCACAACCCATTACTTCTCTGGAAAATAGCACTTTACCAGCCAGCAACCTGAAGCTGAATGACTTTGGCGATCTAAAACTGTACGGTGATGTAGAATTCAATCTCGACAGCGCCAGCCGAAGCGGTCAGCTTACTTCACTGAAAACCAATGAAAATAAAAACTGGAAGCCCGGCGACAAAGAACGTTGGAATATTAATGGCCGCATCTTGATTGGACTGGACGGCTACCGTCGCAATCAGAACGGCAACTTCGCCGGTTTCAGTGTGCAGCCACTAGCAGACGTGACCGGAAAAATGAATCTTGACGATGCAGCTTTCTTCTTCGGCAATGAGAAAAATTGGCAGGCCAAAATCGGACGTTTTGAAGCCTACGATATGTTCCCTCTCAACCAAGACACCTTTATTCAGTATTCTGGCAATACCGCCAACGATTTGTATGCCGATGGTTTCGGTTATATCTACATGATGAAAGAAGGACGGGGCCGTAGTAACAGCGGCGGTAACCTGATGCTGAGCAAATACGCAGGCAATTGGTATTTCGAACTCAATACACTGTTTGAGGATGGTACTTCACTATTCCAGGATAAAACTTACCATGGCAACGTATTGGATAATAAGAAAAATGTTGCTTATCTACGCCCAGTAGCAGCCTGGAAAAAAGACCAGTTCAGTGCGGCAATAGCGATGGAGAGTAATGTTGTCAACAACGCTTACGGCTATCAAAATGCCCAGGGGCAGTGGATTGATCAATCCCGGCGCAATGGCTACGGCATGACGCTGAGTTGGAACAGTCTGGTGACCAATCCAGATGATGGCATTATCGCCAACCTGAATACGGCCTATCTGGATGCCTCAGGTGAACAGAACTTCACTGCCGGAATCAATGTAACGTGGCACCGCTTCGAACTAGGCTATATCTATGCCCGCAACAATATCAAAGAGTTCAACACTGACGATATCACCGCACATATCAACCATCCCTTCAGTGAGCCAGGCAAATACGACATCCGCACCATCCATATGTCATATCTAATCCCTGACATCATGAATATGCAAAATTTTAATCTCTATTTGGGCGCTTATGTCTCTATGCTGGAGGCCGATGCTGATAACAAAATCGCCAACAGTGATAATGACCAGCGCTACGGTGCACGCGCCAGATTCAAATATCTTTTCTGATGCAAGTTAATTGATTTCTGCCGGAACTCACCCACAGCGATATTTTTGCCTATCAGGGACTTTTCGTGAAACTATTAATCCTGAGTGGCAGGCTGACCCTACCACTTTTATTTCAGAAACCTAAGCTATCCAGTAGATCATCAACCTGGGCCTGATTAGCAATAACACCCACGCCATTTTGATTCACCTGCGGACCATTTAGCAGACTATCAGTCTCTTTTTTCGATTTCGCGACCTGATCGGCCGGCATGTTTTCCATCAATACCATTACCAGCTGTTTTTCTATTTCCTGAATAACATCCATCATCCGCTTGATAACCTGACCGGTAAGATCCTGAAAGTCCTGTGCCATCATGATCTCCAGTAATTGGGCGTTAGTGAAAGCAGTATGCTCAGGTACAGTATTGAGGTAATTCCGGGTATCCGTAACCAATGAGCGTGCCACAGGCAATTCAACCGGATTTTCAAACCATTCATCCCAACGTTTGGTCAGTGAAATTGCCGATGATTCCAACTCATTCTGACGAGGTTGCGCCGCCTCAACACAGTTAAGCGCCCTTTCAGCTGCCTGCGCTGTCATTTGCACGACATAGTCCAAACGTTCTCTCGCATCGGGTATTGCCTCAGCGGCCTGAGCGATCGTTTGATCCAATCCCAGCTCACGTAAACTATCACGCAACATACGCGTAAGCTGGCCGATCCGGCTGATAATTTCACTGGCACTAATGGTCTCATCCCTTGGCATGATTGGATTTACACTCATTATGTCTCCTTAGAGGCCCAGTTTTTCAAATATTTTATTGAGCTTTTCTTCCAGAGTAGCAGCGGTAAAAGGTTTCACAACATAACCACTTGCCCCGGCCTGCGCAGCAGCAATGATATTTTCTTTCTTCGCTTCCGCTGTCACCATCAAAACGGGTATCTTAGCCAATTGCTCATCTTCACGAATGACTTTTAACAACTCCAAACCATCCATATTAGGCATATTCCAATCAGAGATAATAAAGTCAAATTGAGATGAGCGAATCTTAGTCAGGGCTTCCGTCCCATCCTGAGCTTCTTCTACATTATTAAAACCCAATTCTTTCAAAAGGTTACGAACAATGCGACGCATGGTTGAAAAATCATCAACCACCAGAAATTTAAGATCCTTATTCGCCATATAAACTCCTTGAAATTATTTACCAGTCAGCACAGAGCTGCTTAAAAAATTAAATTTATCCGTCAACCGTTAAATACGGACAAACTGCCCCGAGCTTATTTTTGCCAGCATTCTCTTGCTGATTTTGAGGATATCCATGACTTCATCCACAGCCCCCATTTGTATTGCAGCTCTTGGCATACCAAACACCACGCAACTCGCCTCATCCTGTGCCAATGTGTACGCTCCGGCTTGTTTCATCTCCAGCAAACCCACCGCGCCGTCACTGCCCATTCCTGTAAGTAATACACCAACAGCATTTCTTCCGGCAAATTTAGCGACTGATCGGAACAACACATCCACAGACGGACGATGGCGATTAACAGCCGGTGCATCAGTTATCAGAACCTGATAATCAGCACCATTACGACACAGTTCCATATGGCGATCACCTGGAGCAATGTATGCGTGCCCTGGCAAAATCCGTTCACCATTTTCGGCCTCTTTTACTGTAATTTGGCTAAGTTTATTCAGTCGCTCAGCAAAAGAACGGGTAAAACCCGGGGGCATATGTTGTGTAATCAGTAGTGCCGGGCTGGTTACCGGCAACGGTTGCAACAAATTCTTTATCGCTTCCGTTCCGCCAGTAGATGCACCTACTGCAATCAGTTTTTCGCTGGATAGCAGGGGCTTAAAACTTAAAGGGGCAGAGTTTACCGGCGTGGTTGTTTGCACAGATAATTTAGCCTGTACCGCCGTCCGCACTTTCTCCGCAATAAGTTCACTGTAAGCCAGCATTCCTTCACGAATACCTAATTGCGGTTTGGTGACAAAATCAACGGCACCAAGCTCCAATGCCCTTAATGTAATTTCAGAACCTTTGGCTGTCAGAGAAGAAATCATAACCACAGGCATTGGCCGCAGACGCATTAATTTTTCCAAAAAATCAATGCCATCCATGCGTGGCATTTCAACATCCAACGTGAGTACTTGTGGATTATATTTTTTAATCAGATCACGTGCCACCAGTGGATCAGGGGCGCAAGCCACTACCTCCATATCCGGGTGGCTATTGATGATCTCCCGCATGATTTGGCGCATAAGCGCTGAATCATCGACACAAAGGACAGTTATCTTATTCATAACCTCTCCTTGCCCGGCCTACACCGTAAACAGTCTGTCCTTGCAAGTAGAATTCCCGGCTTATTTGAGTGACATTTTCGGAATGCCCGGCAAAGAGCAATCCATCAGGTTTTAACAAAGCAACAAAATGGCGCAGTATCCGTTCCTGCGTCTTTTTATCAAAATAAATCATTACATTACGGCAAAAGATGGCATCAAATTTACCTTCAAGCGGCCAATTGGGATCTAACAGGTTTAAATGTTGGAATGTCACCATGTCAGCAAGTTGAGGCCGGACACGCGCGTAACCTTCATAAGATCCAACACCTTTAAAAAAGTAACGTTTTCTCTGTTGATCTGTCAGTTGGTGCAACTCATCCAGCCGGTAAACACCTTTACGTGCTTTTTCCAGTACATTGGTATCGATATCACTGGCAATAATTTTTACCCGCTGAAAACGATGCCCCAATACATCACTCAGCGTCATCGCAATTGAATACGGCTCTTCCCCTGTAGACGCTGCCGCACTCCACACCCGGTACGAACCATCATTCTTACTTGCATGTTTAGCTAACAAAGGGAAATGATGTGCTTCCCTGAAAAAAGCCGTCAGGTTAGTCGTCAACGCATTGATAAATTCCTGCCACTCCTCATTATCCGTATCATTCTCAAGAATGAACAGGTATTGCCCAAAATCACGTATTCCAAGCGCTCGTAAACGCCGAATTAAACGGTTGTAGACCATCTCCCGTTTATGAGCAGCAAGCACAATACCAGCACGTTGATATATAAACTGGCAGATGCGCTCAAAATGCGCATCTGATAGGGTATAACGCTGAATCATGTGATTCAGTGGCGAAGACGGCAAACTTGTCGCTGAAACAATTAAATTTGATTTCATCTGGCCTCAGCGAGTCTGACTGACCGCCCCTTCGCTATCCGCAGACTTCAGCGTAAGTGAAAGTTCATTCTCAAGTTTATTTCCTGAATTATCCGGCAATTCAAACTGTGCAACTGTTTTCACCAGAATATCGGCCTGATCTTCAAGTGCCGCAGCTGCCGCGGCCGACTGCTCAACCAATGCAGCGTTCTGCTGAGTAACTTGATCCATCTGCGTAACCGCCTGTGCCACCTGATGAATACCACGACTTTGTTCATCGGATGCCGCAGCAATTTCAGCCATCAGCTCCGTGACCCGGTTTACCGAGGCGACCAATTCATTCATGGTCTTCCCTGCATCACTGACCAATTCAGAACCTTGACTCACCCGCTGAACGGATTCACTAATTAATGTTTTAATCTCTTTTGCCGCTTCGGCACTTCGTTGAGCGAGATCCCTGACTTCACCAGCAACAACGGAGAAACCGCGGCCTTGCTCACCTGCCCGTGCAGCCTCTACTGCCGCATTAAGTGCCAGGATGTTAGTCTGAAATGCAATGCCATCAATAACGCTGATAATTGCACTGATTTTCTTCGAGCTGTTAGCAATTGCATCCATCGTTTCCACAACATTGGTTGTCAGCTCGCCGCCTTTAGAAGCTGTTTTTGATGCAGATACTGCCAATTCACTGGCCTGACGAGCATTTTCAGCATTTTGTTTTACCGTTGCTGTCAGTTGTTCCATACTGGCGGCAGTTTCTTCCAGTGATGCTGCCTGTTCTTCAGTGCGGGAAGAGAGATCAGTGTTACCCTGAGTAATTTCCTGAATACCGTTATACATCAGGTTAGTATTCTCTTTCACCGAAGCAATGGAACTCACCAGTGAACGTTGCATTTCACGCAATTTAGAGAAAACTTCACCAATTTCATCATGAGTGAAAACAGAAACTTCTTTATTCAACTTCCCTTCTGCAACATTCTGGAAGTGACTACGCATATTAGCGAATGGTTTGAGCAGATTTCTTTTTAACCACCAATGGGCTGCCCAGGCAACGACCAGTACCATCAGGATCGCACCTGCAAACATAGCAGTTGCAATTTGATAATAAAAGCGACCATCTTGAACAGCAGTCTTAATTTCCTCTCCGATATACTGCATATATTGGTTGAAATCAGATTCCAGTTGCTGCTGATACTTTTCTGTTGGCTGGTTTAAAAATGCATCATAATTACCCTGTTCCAAGAAAGCAGAAAGTTCCCTGAGCGCGTTGATATACTCCTTGTAGCTGGTTTCCACGGATGCCAGCAATACACTGCTGCCATCCTCTTCATTTAATTTAGGCAGCGCGATAAACTCCGCAAAATGCATCTCTGCCTTATCCAGAGTCTCTTTAACATTAGCGACCATACTGTCAATATGACTTTCAGATTGTTGCAGCGTTTTTCCTACAGCGATTCTATTGAGTGTATTACGCGATTGCAGCAAAGCCGCCCAACTTAATCCTAAAGTGTCTCTCTTCTGTGTTCCCAGATCAATCCGCTCAATATAAGTCTGGTCTGTGTGAATGATCCCAAGTGATAAACCACTTGAGATTATCTGCATTACACAAAACATCATCAGTAACAGATATAAACTGGTTGATATACGAAGCCTGCCTAACATGTAATCACCTCGGTTAACGGCTGCATATGCAGCCGTGGTTATCACTTAGTGTTCTAAAATGTTTCCCAATTAGATTGCTCTTCCACATTGCTGACTTTCTTCAACACAGGTGGATTCGATTTAGCAGGAAGAGTCTTAATCGCAGGTAAATGCTCAGTTTTTGTTTCTGATTGAGACTTATCGTCAAGACTCGGTAACTGGAACAGAGAAACAAGTTTCTTCAATCCAGCAGCTTGATCTTCCAGCGCAGCCGCAGCCGCGGCTGATTGTTCTACCAAAGAAGCATTTTGCTGTGTTACACGATCCATTTCAGAGATAGCCAGGCCAACCTGAGTTATCCCTCTGCTTTGTTCATCAGATGCGGATGCAATTTCACCCATAATGTCAGTGACACGGGTGACTGAACTCACGATGTCGTTCATTGTTTCACCGGCGCTTTCAACCAGGACAGAACCGGTATCCGAGCGGCTGACTGAATCATCTATCAATGCTTTGATCTCTTTTGCTGCCTCAGCACTACGCTGAGCAAGATTACGGACTTCTCCTGCCACAACAGCAAAACCACGCCCATGTTCACCGGCACGTGCGGCTTCTACCGCGGCATTAAGCGCCAGAATGTTAGTCTGGAACGCAATAGCATCAATAACACTGGTAATATCGGAAATTTTCTGCGAACTGCCAGCAATTTCATGCATTGTCTGCACAACATTCGCCACGACTTTCCCACCCTGACGGGCAATTTCAGAGGCGCTATCAGCCAGGTGACTTGCCTGACGAGCATTTTCCGCATTCTGTTTTACCGTTGCCGTCAGTTGTTCCATACTTGCTGCTGTCTCTTCCAAAGAGGCAACTTGTTCTTCTGTGCGTGAAGAGAGATCATTATTCCCGGCAGCAATTTCACTGGTTCCGTTATAAATATTTTCACTGCTGTGACGAACACTACTAACAGTATTGATAAATTCTTTCTGCATATGTTTCAAGCCAACAGCTAACATACTCATCTCATTTCTGCCTGAAACAGTAATTTTCTGTGTCAAATCACCCGTAGAAAACGCCTTAATATTCTCCAATAATTTATTTAATGGATTCAGCAAACTATGCTTGATGCTAACCCAGCTGAAAATCATGGCTGAAACCAGAATTAGCATGACAATAACCAGCATAATCACTGCATTTCTGTAGGATATGCCCGCATCAAATACAACATCGGAGTAAAGATGATCGTTTTGAGTCAGATAGAAGTTATATTCTTCCTCAAAAGCACTCTGATATTTGCCGGTTGGCTGATTAAAGAATTCCACTGCCCGATCATGTTCAATCAGGACGATAAGTTCATGGAGTGCTGCAATATAAACATCATAGGATTTTTTAAGGCGATTGAGGCTTTCTGATTCATGAATAGGCAATTTCGCCGTTTGTTCATATTGTTCAAAGCGCTGCTCTGCTATAGACAAGTTACTTCTGGCATCAGTCAGCAGCTGTTCCATCGTGTAATAATTGTCAACGCCTTCATCCTTCATCATGTACCGAATGCCAGCACGGTTTAGATTGTTACGAGCCTGTAGCAAATTAACCCAGGTGTCATTCAAAAATGTCTGCTGCTCACGCATCTTATCCAGTATTTCCAGGTTTTCTTTGTTACCTTTCAACTCATGGAAGAAAAGTCCCCCGGATATAAATTGCAGAGCACCAAATAATATGATGACCGCCATCAGCCCGGTCACTATTTTCATTCGGTTAAACATGTTTTCCCTTTTTTACAATAGATCAGCATGGCTCTGTTATCGGCATAGCTAAAAGAAACTTTACTGGTTAAATAAAAGAAATTTGAATATTTTTTTCTGGTTGGGATCAGCAAGTAATGGACAAAAAAATAGCTGCCATCTATTAATCATGGCAGCTATTTTCGATGACTATTCTTTATAACTAGTTTTTAGCCACTGAATCTACCAGAGCCATCTCTTCACTATTAAGTAACTTCTCAATATCCACCAAAATCAGCATACGATCATCAAGTGAACCCAAGCCCGTCAGATATTCAGTAGACAATGTCACTGCAAATTCCGGAGCCGGACAGATTTGTTCAGCTTTGAGCGATAAAACATCTGAAACACCATCAACAACGATACCAACCACCCGGTTCAACAGATTCAGAACAATAACCACGGTATTATCATTATAAGTGACAGTTTCCTGAGCGAACTTAATTCTCAGGTCAATAATAGGAACAATAACACCACGCAGATTGGTTATCCCTTTAATGAACGCAGGAGTATTTGCAATACGGGTGACCTGATCATAACCACGTATTTCCTGAACTTTAAGTATTTCGATACCATATTCTTCATCACCCAAGGTAAAAACCAGATATCCTTCTCCGGCAGTTTCTCCTGACAATTTATTAAAAGCTTCTATGGCCGACATAATCTTACCTTTTGCTGTGAGATTGACGATTTTCTATGGGGATAAGCCCCATTCAATGTTTATTTTTTTCTAATAATTCAGCTTTGCTTAGTGCCAATTGGTCATGATTGAGCTGCTGCAATGCAGAGACATCAATAATCAGTGCCACACTGCCATCGCCCATAATTGTGGCAGCGGATATTCCCGGCACTTTGCGGTAGTTACTTTCGATATTTTTCACGACCACTTGGTGCTGCCCAACTAACTGATCAACTAACAAGGCATAACGACGACCAGCACTCTGTACAATCACAATAATCCCTTTAGTTGGATCTGTTTTCGCCTCAGGAATATCAAAAACCCGATATAACTTAATCAGTGGCAAATACTCGCCTCTGACATGCAGTAATTTTTCATCACCGGCCAGTGGATAAATATCTTCTTCCTGCGGCTGAAGGGAACTGACTACCGCACTCAATGGCAAAATAAACACTTCGTCATTCACTTTCACTGACATACCATCAAGGATTGCCAATGTCAGAGGTAACAAAATCCGGATAATTGTCCCTTTACCTGCCTGGAAGTTAATCTGGATTTGTCCTCCCATTTCCTGAATATTTCGCTTAACCACATCCATACCGACACCACGGCCAGACACATCTGTCACCACCTCAGCCGTGGAAAAACCAGGGGCAAAAATCAACATAGCAACCTCTTCGTTACTCATGTTTTCACTGACTGATAACCCTTGTGATATCGCTTTGGCCAGAATTTTTTCACGATTTAACCCAGCGCCATCATCCACAACTTCAATGCAGATATTCCCCCCCTGATGTTCAGCAGAAAGTGTCAGGTTACCTGTTTCAGGCTTACCCGAAGCCAGTCGAACTTCCGGTTCTTCAATACCATGATCAAGGCTGTTACGGACCAGATGGGTCAACGGATCAATAATGCGCTCAATTAAACTCTTATCCAGTTCAGTAGAACTACCAACCAAGGTCAGATCCACTTTTTTATTCAGTTTGCCAGCAAGATCCCTGACTAAACGCGGGTAACGGCTGAACACATATTCCATTGGCATCATGCGGATAGACATCACAGACTCTTGCAAGTCTCTGGAATTTCGTTGTAACTGAACCATGCAATTCAGTAAATCGCCATGTGAATTAGGTTCAAGATCATGACAATGCTGTGCCAGCATAGATTGTGTGATAACCAATTCCCCCACCAGGTTTATCAGTTGATCAACTTTCTCAACCGCAACCCGAATACTGGAAGATTCTGCACGCTGACGTGGCGATCCAGCCGGTGGCACAGGTGCGGGACGCCCGGCAGCCGGTATGGCACTTTTTTCCGGCACAGTCGCTTTGACGGCTTTATCTGTATTCCGGTTTTTAACTTCATCTTTTGATTCGGCTACCGGCAAAAAAGTGATCTGTTCCGGTTCAATCACAAAACAGAGTACAGCGGTAATGTCATCCTCTGTGGCTGATGTTACCAATGAAGCTTCCACACTATCCCGGGTCTGTTCAGCATCATAAACTTCCCCCAGATTAGCCAGTTCATCCAACATCAAAGAAACTTCGCGCTCTTTCAGACCAGAAAGATGAACCCGAACTCTGCCTTGCTGGTTTTTAGTCGCAACAGGTGCTGGTTTTAATTCTGGTTCGGATTCAGGCAATCTTGATGCTACCTCAGCGATGACAGATTCAACCTCACCTTCATTTTCTTCCTGTACTTCCAATGCAAGCTGGCGCAAAGTCTCACAGATGTAGGTAAACGCACTTTCATCCGGCTCCTGAGAACTTTTATAGGCATCCAACTGTTGTTGCATAATATCTTTCGCTTCTAAAAACAGGTTGATAATGTCAGTCGTCAGACTCATTTCATCTCGTCTGGCGCTGTCGAGCAAATTTTCCAGAACATGCGTCGTTTGCTGTAGTTTGATAAAACCAAAAGTCGCAGCCCCCCCTTTTATTGAGTGAGCACTACGAAAAATAGCATTCAACTGCTCCTGATCTGGTGCATCGGGATCAAGCTGCAATAGATGCTGCTCCATATCCTCTAGCAATTCGTCTGCTTCATCAAAAAAAGTCTGATAAAACGCGGTAATATCCATTGTTACTTTGTCACCTTAGTCGGTACCACGATTGGGCTCAGTACTGAGTGATACTGGTTGAGCCGATACTGTGATTTCATTGGATTATTGTGTTGACACACTTTCAGCCGAATCCTTTCTAATCACCTCGTGAACTTCCTTACTATCGTTAATAATTAGGGAATTGCTGCCAGTGTTTTGCTGTTCAATCCGCTCTTCCGCTTGCTTATTGAGCACTAAGATACTGATGCGACGGTTAACCGGTGAACTGGCATCTTCCTGCTTCAGGCGGACCGTTGCAGCCATACCGACAACCCGCAATATCTTGCCTTCATCCAACCCGCCTATCAGCAGCTCTCTCCTTGACGCGTTAGCCCGATCTGCGGATAGCTCCCAGTTACTGTAACCACGCTCACCATTGGCATATTTCAAGTCATCAGTATGGCCGGACAGGCTGATTTTATTTGGAATATCGTTCAGGATTGGTGCAATAGCTCGCAAGATATCACTCATATAGCTTTCGACTTTTGCACTGCCAACCATAAACATTGGCCGATTTTCCCGGTCAATAATCTGGATACGTAACCCTTCATCCATCATGTCAATCAACAGATGTGGACGTAATGCTTTAAGGCGGGGATCAGTAATAATCAACTGATCAAGTTGCTCACGCAGCCTGTTTAACCTACGGGATTCATCATTATCTTCAACGACTTCAACCTGACGCAAAATATCACCTTCCTGGTAAAGCACATCCTGCCCTCCCCCTGGGATAGGATTAGAGCTATCACTACTGCGTTCCCCTTTATTTATCGCGACTTGTAGCGGAGTACGGAAATATTCTGCAATTCGGGTCAATTCCTGCGGACTGGAAATTGCCAGCAGCCACATAACCAAGAAAAATGCCATCATCGCAGTCATAAAGTCAGCATAGGCAATTTTCCATGAACCTCCATGATGTCTGATGTCATTTCTTTTACGTCTTTTTACCCTAATGACTGAGACGTTACGCGCCTTCATATTTGTTCTTCAGTTTCTTGCTGAACAGGCGCTTTCACCCGGCGAACATGTTCTTCCAACTCAGTGAAAGAAGGACGATCCGTGAGGTACAATGTTTTACGGCCGAATTCAACAGCAATTTGCGGGGCATAACCATTCAGGCTGGATAACAATGTCACTTTAATGCATTGCATCATTTTAATATGTTCGCCACTGCGCTGACGCAGCAAAGTCGCAAGTGGAGAGATAAAGCCATATGCCAGCAAAATACCGAGGAATGTCCCAACCATGGCATGAGCAATCAGCACGCCAAGCTCTCCTGCCGGACGATCTGCCGAACCCAAGGCATTAACAACCCCCATAACAGCAGCCACAATACCAAAAGCAGGAAGTGAATCTCCAACCATCATCAAGCTAGTCGCCGGGATCTCGCTTTCCTGCTCATAAGTTTCAATTTCTTCATCCATCAAAGCCTCAATTTCATGAGGATTCATATTGCCACTCACAATCAACCTCATGTAGTCGGTGATAAAATCCATCAAATGCTTATCCTTAAGCAAACGTGGATATTGGGTGAAAATATCACTCTGCTGCGGATTTTCAATATCCCGCTCTAATGCCAAAACACCATGCATACGGGATTTTGCTAACAACCGGAAAAGTAGAGCCATCAGATCCATATACATCGTTTTGTTATATTTAGATCTGCGCATTACTTTTGGCAAAACACGCAATGTTGCCTTAATCGCTTTTCCGTTGTTACCAACAATAAAAGCACCGATGCCAGCACCAGTGATAATTAAAAATTCAGCAGGTTGATAAAGTGCGCCCAAATGACCACCTACAATCAGGTAACCACCGATTACCGCACCAAGAACTACGATATATCCTAAAAGTACTAACACGCGATATCCTTTAGCTAAGTTGGTGAGCGGATGGGAAGTTGAACAGTCTGAATCCAGAATGGTTGCAGTTTCAACACAGGTTACAGGAAAAAAAGTGCAAATCCGTAACCTGTAGGAATGATTTTCCCATTTAAATTCACATTGCGCGCTGAGCAAGTCCATCCAGCAGTTGTGAATTACTATCGGCAGGCTGAGAGGAAAGTTTACGTTTTTTTACGGCACGTGATGGTGGTTGACAAAGACTACAAACAAAGCTATTCACGGGTTGATGAGCATGAGTAATGAAAGTTCCGCCACAAGTCCGGCATTGTGAAGGTTGCAACATGCCACTGTCTACAAAACGTACCAGAGTCCAGGCGCGAGTCAGCGCCAGAATAGGGGCGTTTCCTTCAACGGGAGGGCATTGTTCAAGATAGAGCCGATAAGCTTTAACAACCGCCTCCACACCATCGCAATAACCACTTTTAAGTAAGAAACGATAGGCATTATAGAACATTGATGAATGAATATTCTGTTCCCAAGTCATAAACCAATCTGTTGAAAAAGGCAGCATCCCTTTAGGTGGAGGGCTTCCCCTCAATTCTTTATAAAGCTTAATTAGCCGCCCTCTGCTTAATTGCGTTTCACTTTCAAGCATTTGTAACCGTGCGCCTAAAGTGATGAGTTCCATCGCAAGATGTATATCCTTAGCTTCTTGAACTATACTTTTCTCGGCCATCTCTTATGCTCTTTTTTTCACTGAAGTATCATCTTTCGAAGATAACTGCTGAAACAGATGAGTCGATAACAAAATGCCTGTGTGTATTTGTTGTAAATCATCCACTCGAGATTCCCTGGTAAGCTGCTGAATAGTTTCACTGTCTTCGAACCGGAAATTACAGACTAATTGATTAGTCTCGGCGAGCTTTACCAACTGAGGTAATGTCAATTCAGACAACGTATCAGCCATAGAATCGCTAATACCTAAACGGAACATCGCTGATGCTTTTTCATGGTTAATTAACCGCTGAGCTAAAAGCAGATACGATAAATTTATGTCATAAATATGTTTGAGCAATTCAACCGTACTCATTTCTCTATCCCGTCCGATTACATTAAAAAATCAGTTAAGTGTTCGAAAAACCACTCGTGACAAAATTCCTAAAATAGCTTAGGGATTAATAATCTCTTACATAACTAAAATATACAGGCTTAGTCAGAGCAGTAACCATCCCTTGTATTACTTTTGATTCGTCCAACTTCAAAAATATTACGGTAATGAACTGCAAAAGTATTATTGCGTTACCTGATATAACATTTTTACTGCCGATTAAGAATATTCTTAATGCAGAACAACTTTACTCCTGAATCATCAACTTATACAACGGAAAGAGAACGCAATTTTAAATACTATGTGACATAACTCACAAAAATAAAGGCTTTTAATATGCGTTCAATCGATGAATTGATCATTAATTATTCAAACAATTAAATAAAATCCGAATTCCCAATTTTAATAAGTTAAATTATCTAAATAAAAATATTAGGTATATTTTTTGATTTTATACGATCTATTAAACTTATAAACTCAAAATGACGATAAAAAATCCTACTTTTAGCAAAATAACAACTATAAAATAAGCTTTATCCCTGAGTAACAGGTGTAAACAATAATCTTATTCTAAGATCTAATATCTCCATTTGTACGATAAAATAGATTAATTTTATGTAAAATTTGGTTGCAAAAAAGATATTGGTATGATCACTTTTAGTTTAGATTTGTACTTTATTTAACCATAAGACTTAACTAAAAACACATACCACCATGCACAAATAACACTAAATACACAAAAATAGCATAAAATACAGTGAGATAATGAATAAAAAAACAACTACAACAACATTTTATTGCCTAAAAAATAGCCAATATACAGCATAAAGATAATAGAAAAAATCAATCAATTTTGACTCCAGACAACCAAATAAATGGCAAAAATCATTAAAAAAACTTATAAAAATTTCATGTTTCATAATATAATAAAACGCAAAGCCCTCCTGTTGATTACTTTATCTTTTTCACCTTTAATTTTCATGTTCCAGATTATTAATTAATTAAACTTACACATGGACAATATATGTTTTCTAGAAACATTAGGCATTTTAAATAAAAAATAGATTATTTATTAATCTAACTTTCCACTTTAAAGATTTATAATAGATATAATTACAGATATAAAATCTTCAATCAACATAAATATATAATCAAATTAAATGACAATCACGAACACAATCACCATTTGTTATATGATTCAATAAAAACATAATTCACCAATCAATATTTAGACAAATAACATACACTATTTCAGCGTTCATGACCTTATAATACAAGTTAAATAAAATATTAAAATAACTTTTTATCATCATTCATTATTTCATATGAAATTTACAACCCTCATCCCAAAAATATTATTTTTATATGCAAAAAACCCAGATATGATTGTCATTGATTCACATTATAGACACTATTATTCAAATGATAATCATGGATAAAATAATTCATTCCACAAGAAAAAAATAATTGATTAAGATTTATCGTAAGAATAATTAATCACAATAGGGCAAAAAATAAAAATCGAAGCCATTTCTTACCAAGAGAATACCATTAACAACTATTAATGGTAAAAATATCATAATATTTTCATATCAAAGACGAAAAAGATATTATTTTGATGAACAATTTATTTCCCCACATAAATAGTAGTTATACTTTTTCAAGTAACCATAACCACTCACCAAAAATGGAAAATAATGCAAAAACTGATTACAGTCTCATCTAACCACAGAAAATATTCTTAGAGCAAAGACTCTAAACCCATTAGCTGATTAAATGAGAAAAGAATAAAATAGATATCGAGAATCATTATCAGTTATGCAACCAATAATACTGAAAATACCGTTGTGTCTTGGATAAAATACATCCTCCATGAGAGCAAAATATAAACAGACTTTATATACCATTTAATACACCAATCTGGATGGAATAAAATTCCATATACAACATTTTTTACTAAAAAAATATCTTATATCGATATATATGTCCATATAACAAAAAGAGAACAAACCAACATTGCCGATACAATAAAATATCCAATATTTTTAGTGTCCCATTGATAAGGTTTTTTATAAAACTCTTTATTCATTTTATTTCAATGTGAAGAAAGCTACGAAATATCACACATCAAATCTTGTACTAGTCAATGAATATTTTTCATCAGCAAAAATGGAATAAAAGTGCTGACAATTAACATTGAAAAAACATTACTAAAGGCTGAACTTACCGTTATATTCAAGCACTTGATGATACTCCCTCGCGTCTATCTCCCTTAACTATCCTTTGTCTAACACCCGTAGGTTTTTCTCAAGCCAGGCAATATTCATCACTTTTTTTTGTATATCTGTACCTGTCGCAACATCAACGCACCTCAATACCACAGCCTTATTAACGTCATTACCAAGTAACCCCTCTGTATATAGGTTCTTTTTTTACAACGCCTCAGTTTACTAAATACCGCTCTTATTCCATTTCCCAGGATTCCAGCATCTACCAGTTCAGTTTGCTGGGCTATTAAAATAACTTCGAAACCTAATCCTACATCATGACAAACCATGACAGTAATAACAGAATTATCTTCGGCAAGAACTTTTACTGCCCCGCCATCCTCTGTTAATACAGAAATAGCAGAGGTAGCTCTCTTCTCGAAGGGAACAAAAAAAGTTAGTTACTCTTGTAATATCACGGCGCTTTCGCCGTCAAAAGGCAACAAGTGTTTTTACTTTATCATTGGACAAATATCGAACTGCTAAATTAATACACTGAAATCTTGCCTGATGGTAACCATTAGCTACTACCATTATTTCTTTCACGGCGTACTTCATCAAGCAGAATTATTATCTATTTTACTCTTATATAAGAACAAACTTAGATCATTTCTTCTACTTCACTTTTGCAAGTGAAATGATATTTCCACTGAAAGTTCTGAACAGTAATAGGCAACCGATACCGAACAAAATAAAATGGCAACTCATCAATTTTTCTGTATCCACGTACAATACCTATGTCAGCTTTGCCCGATCAAACTTGATGTCAGAATGATAATCATCAGCAACATCTCAATAGTTAATTAGATTATAATCACCATAGTAAAAAATACTTCAAAAAACTATTATCCATATAAAGCGAACTTGTAACCAACTCATCTCAAGAAAAATTAAACGGGGATTTGCAAAACTACGACGTCGTGTTGCCCTCTTTAGTACTGATCACAGATTTACCAGCTTTGTTTATAATTTATCCTTTTCAAGATCACCAATATATAAACAAACGCGTTATCGGTGAAATATTCACCATATTATTCGGAAAATAGTTTCTTAATTACGCGTTGCCTGGCTGAAAAGACACACTATAGGCAACGCTCTGTTTGTTTTACATGACGAAAAGTTAGTCGTGACTCTTTATCGAACAAAATTATTGTTGTTTTATACAAATAATTTTCAGACTTATAGCTCAGAAGCAATTTTCCAATTTATTGAGCTAACGCTTTTTTCTAAACTCATACGACAAACAATCGATTCTATCTCTTTTTGCTCAGCAGATGTTGCTAATACCTCAGCACATACTTCAAGTTTTCCAGATTGGATCATATCAGTAAAACTCAGTGATTGTAGCCTCACTGCTACGCCATTGAGAGCCTGTAACACTAAAGTTCTTACCAAGATCCCATCATCACTGTCACACACTACGTGAATTTTATAACTCTGTACCTGATCAACGGCCTGCTGCCTGGGTTGTAAATTAATACGTTGAGCAGCTTCACGTAACAATATGTTTGCGCAAAGAATAATCGCTGTGGCTATCGCTGCCAGCCAATACTGCCCAAGGCCACACAACACACCAATTCCAGCAGAACACCACAAAGTTGCTGCGGTATTTAATCCACGAATATTCATGCCTTCCCGCATAATGACACCGGCACCAAGGAAACCAATCCCTGAAACAATCTGCGCAGCAATACGACCAGCACTATCTGGTGAAGTTGTTATTGAACTGAGTATAAAAACAGCTGCACCGGTCGCAACTAATGCATTCGTTCTTAAACCCGCCATACGTTGACGCCATTGACGCTCAGCACCAATTAACGCACCAAAGCACATAGCTGATAATAAATGAAAGACAAAAGGGGTTATTAACATGACATTCTCCATACAACTAAATGGACAAATAATCATGTGCATTTATTTTGCACACAGAAATTTGGCCGAATGTTTAATTCAGCATTATTTTCTGTACATACCTGGAGGTAACAAAATGTAAATATATAACAGCATAATAGAAAACCCAATATACTATCCTCAGCGACCTCACTGAGTACCAGATAATACTGTCTTTGAGTAAGTACAGCTCAGATATTTTGAGTGGTACCGCTCGCCCTGTTCAGCAAGCAGCAAATCGGAAGGAAATGAACAGCTTGCTGTCTTATTTTTTATTTAACCAAAAACTTTGACTGTCCAATGATGCTAATCTCCCCAATAAAATTTGCACAAAGTATAATCAGGAGCAATTAATAAGTAAAGAAGGATATTACTCTAACAAAGAAAAAGCCCGCCACTATATAAACAATGACGGGCTTAAAAATCATTCAGGCAATCAGATAGCAGTTACGTTTGCTGCTGCTGGGCCTTTAGCACCATTTTCAATGGTGAATTCTACGTTCTGGCCTTCTGCCAAAGTTTTGAAACCGTTACCCTGAATGGCAGAGAAGTGAACGAATACGTCTTTGCTACCGTCAGCTGGGGTGATGAAACCGAAGCCTTTAGACTCGTTGAACCACTTCACTTGACCTTTCATTTTGTCAGACATTGTGACTTTCCTATATATCAAAAAAATTTTGCCAACATGGGCATGTACTGGCCAGTTATCAGCTATTACTTATGGAGGCACTAAGAAGGAAACGCGTCAACAAAGGCTATCTGAGGATAACACTTACACATAACTCATTAACTCAAGATGTCGTACATAAAGTAGGTCTGTTTATCAGGCCGGCTGCATTAACTCATGATAGAAAAAGAATAGCAACCTTTTTATGCATTCGTGTTTTAAAAAAAATGCTTACGCTCATTATTAGAGCAATGATATAAAAAATAAAGTCATTAATTATAATTTTTTTTGATTTATTCAACGTTTATCTTAATAAAAGCATTAGGATTAATCTCAGCCAATAACAGTTGGCAGATTAAAATATAACAACTGATCTACGTCATATTGTTTCTCTCGTGCTAGTCTTAAAGGCCAATCACTATGAAAATATTTCACTTTCTCTTCATTTAATTAGGTCAACATATGAATATCATTAAGCAGATACTGATTCAGGATCTTGAACGAATCAATATTGAAGAACAACGCGATGGCAAACCTCGTTTCAATAGCCAGTTTATCAGCAACCATCCTTACCTTTGCCTGGCTATGTTCGTATCCTACCTGACACTCGCTGCACTCATCTGGTATGCCCCATACTTTGGTTTACTTTCACTGCTAGCTTTCACCGTACTTTTCATTGTTATGGCAGCTGTTTTATTGTTTGAAATTAAACCCATATATCGGTTTGATGATATCGGTGTGCTTGATCTACGGGTATGTTACAACGGCGAATGGTTCGTCAGTGAAAAAATCTCAGACCAAGCAATCAAAGAACTTCATCTCCACCCTCATGTTCCGTTGGCAATAAAGGATGAAATCAATCGTATTATAAAAATGAAAGGTGAAATACATTTTTATGATGTTTATATCATGGCATTCCCTGAACAATCTCATACAGCAACATCATTGCCGATGATAAATAAAAGTACTCAGTTTCAGTAAAATAGCGCAATTATAACACAATGCGCTTACATAGCGAACAAACAATAAAACAGTAAGCTTTTTTTCGTTGACAGCGTTTCAGTTCATCGCTAATATTCGCCGCGCTCCTAAGAACGATTCCTCCATAGTTCAGTCGGTAGAACGGCGGACTGTTAATCCGTATGTCACTGGTTCAAGTCCAGTTGGAGGAGCCAAATTTAAGTCCGGAGATATTAGAAAAATTTCCGACCTCATCAGATGAAGAATCTGCAAAAAGCCCAATGAAAATTGGGCTTTTTGTGTATGCAACAGCACATTTAGAATACCAACTTGATTAATCCAAAACTACTTTATAAACTCTTTCTTTAGATTTATGCAGTACGTTTACTTCACCAACAAATGATATTTCGTAATGAATTCTTACCCGACCATTACCTATATAATTGAAGAAATCAATGCCACCCGGCTGATCATTAGGATTTCCTTCTGGATTAATTACAGCTAAACGGAAAATATTATTTTCATTACCACTTAAAGACTCTATTTTTAATACTATCTCTCCTGCATCCTGATTGTCAGCAGAATACCCTTTAATATGAACTGTACCTTTTTTCAATACCTTATCTTTAAGTTTAACATCTCTGACCATAATATTGATATCATAATCAATAATACTTTCACCAATTGGTCTGCCCCTGCTGTCATCATATTCATCAATATAAGGCACTTCCAGATCACGACGAATCTGGACTGTTCCAGGGTCTTCATCAAGCTCTACAAGTACACGTTGAACAGTAGAGAATTTAGCACTGCCGCTTTCGCTAATAGTATAATAAACACTATCGTGTTTACCGACAGTAAGAAGAGAATTCTTTACAGGTAAACTACGGATATCATTACTATCTTGTACACTTGGAACAATTTCAACATTATTATCAAAAATAAATTTCAGTTCATGCTTATTTAAAATATTAGAATCAGCAAAAAGTACTTTAACGCCTGCTCTTATATCTCCACTGTCAATAACATTATCATAATTTGCCGGATATATAGGTGCTGCCAATCCTGCTGATTTCAGTTTGAATCGATCCAGAATAGCTTCTGCGACTACACTGTCATTCGCATCTGTTACTTCAGCAACAAATTTGACTGTGGCATTAACCTTTTGATCTGTTTTAACTTTTACCAATATTTCAGATGCTCTACGGATAGGATCGAATACGTTATTGTTATTTACAATTTCATATTCGCCCTCATTCAAGCCATGCACCACAATTTTACTTTTATAATTATCTAATGATGTCGAACCATCATCATCCTTTAGAACTACAAACAATCGCAATGGAACGTTAAACCAATCTTTATGTGAAACCCAGTTAGTTACATCAGTATTAATTAAAAACTTCATGACTTTTCCTCATTTGTTTTATAGAAATCACCAGAAAATTAGCCACTATTTTCAGGAGAAATATTATCTACTGACTTTATAAATAACTTTCCAAAATGGTGCTACACCTTATCTACCAACAATCCTATGTATAACAATGAGTTGAAGAAAACCATGTGTAGCGGAATTATGAAACCTTATTTATTTAGAGTTATCTTTACCTCCTTAATAATAATTTAACTTTATAACACTCAATTTTTTAATGTTTTTTTCTGAAATGGGTTTTACTTTTTTCATTGCACTTTGTATATTAATTTAAATCTATTATTAAATTGAAAATATCTTAGCATGTTAGTGGTGAATAAAGCTTCGTTATCAACGATGAACTCTTTTACATCTGTTTCAATCTCGATTAATATCATGTTTTACAAATTTGAGGTCAGAGAACAAATTACTTTTTCAATTAAGAATTATAGACAAGTAAACTCACTAATAAATATCAAAAGACAATAAGTGTCCTGTTAAAATAGGAAAATTATTATCAAATATAAAAACCCTATAAATAACATTAAAAAAAAGTTACCAAATATATATTTACTTATATTTTTAATACTCACAATCAATTATTTTATAAATAAAAAATAGATAATATTTCCACTATCTAACTATCATAGATAGATATTAGTTAATTCTTGTATTTCCTGAACTGGAAAATTTAATTGATTAGAAAATAGTAGAAAACACAATTTTGAACACCAGTTAATCAATCAAACTCAATTTTCACTTTTCCCCTTTGACAAGCCCCAAATACCCAGCTATTATTCGCCTCGTTCCCAGGAACGATTCCTCCATAGTTCAGTCGGTAGAACGGCGGACTGTTAATCCGTATGTCACTGGTTCGAGTCCAGTTGGAGGAGCCAAATTAGGAAAGCCCGCTTAGTGCGGGCTTTTTGCCTTTCTGATTCCACTAATTACTGACAACACAACATAATAATCCTGATCAATTCGCTTCTATAGCATACAGTTCCAGCAAACAATCTTTCATTCAGCATAAAAACAGGCCAATAAGTTCAGATTGCCAGCAAACAAACCCTATTTGTTGTTTTCTGCTTTGACAAAGCAAAAGTGTACCGCTAATATGCACCCCGTTGTGAAACAATTCCTCCATAGTTCAGTCGGTAGAACGGCGGACTGTTAATCCGTATGTCACTGGTTCAAGTCCAGTTGGAGGAGCCAAATTAAGAAAAACCCGCTTAATGCGGGTTTTTTGCTTTTCTGCTTTCGCTAGTTACCGGACAACATCACACAGACACAATAACTCTATCCACTCCACTCTCATAGCATATAATTCCATCAAAAAACCATTATTTAGCATAAAAACAAACCACCAAGTGCAGTTTGCCAGCAAACAATCACTATTTGTTGTTTTCTGCTTTGACAAAGCAAAAATGTACCGCTAATATGCGCCCCGTTGTGAAGGAGTTCCTCCATAGTTCAGTCGGTAGAACGGCGGACTGTTAATCCGTATGTCACTGGTTCAAGTCCAGTTGGAGGAGCCAACTTCATTTCTTGTTTTACCCTCATATTTCATTTTTTCCTTGTCGATAAAAAATCCACCTCTGAATTACCCTGAATCGGTTGATTTAGCTAAATTTTTTACTAAAGATTACATTCATTAATAGCTATTTAACTGCTTTAGCTTTATTATCCATTCCCGGCTTGAATATGCTGAGTTCAGCGTATTTCCTTCCTAATTATATATACTGGAGCCGGTTTCATGACCACTAAATCATATACAATAAAAATCCGCCGCCCTGATGACTGGCACATTCACTTCCGTGATGGTGAAATGCTAAAAACTGTCGTTCCTTATACCAGTCACTATTTCGGGCGAGCTATCGTCATGCCTAATCTGCTTGCACCGATTACAGAAGTGGCTAGTGCCAAAGCCTATCGAGACAGAATACTGGCATCTGTCCCCGAAGGAGATAACTTTCAGCCTCTTATGACTTGTTATCTTACTGATTTTACTGATAGTTCCCAGATAGAAATTGGTTTTAAAAAGGGCATTTTTACCGCTTGTAAGCTCTACCCTGCCAATGCTACAACCAATTCAAGTCACGGAGTCTCTGATATAAATAATATTTATCCATTATTAGAGATCATGGAAAAACTGGGGATGCCTCTGCTTGTACACGGTGAAGTTACTGCTTCTCATATTGATATTTTTGATCGAGAAGCCCGCTTTATTGAACAGATAATGGAGCCATTGCGTAATCAATTCCCAGCACTGAAAGTTGTGTTTGAACATATAACAACCAAAGAAGCTGCACAATATGTACTGGAAGGCGGTAATAATCTGGGAGCAACATTGACTCCACAGCATCTCATGTTTAACCGTAACCATATGCTGGTTGGTGGGATACGCCCACACCTGTATTGTCTGCCTATTCTGAAACGCAATATTCACCAGGATGCTTTGCGGGCAGCCGTAGCCAGTGGCTGTAATCGCTTTTTCTTAGGTACAGACTCTGCACCACATACGCTGCACAAAAAAGAATCACCTTGTGGTTGTGCTGGTGTATTTAACGCACCATCCGCGTTACCTGCTTACGCAACCGTGTTTGAAGAAATGAATGCATTACAACATTTTGAAGCCTTCTGTTCACTTAATGGCCCTAGATTTTACGGACTGCCCGTCAACGAAGGCTTTGTCGAATTGACTCGCAAATTTTCCACGGTTATTGAATACGTTGATTGCAATAATGAAAAACTTACTCCATTTCTGGCTGGCGAAGATGCCCGCTGGGAAGTAAAAGTAGCAGACTAACATACACATGGGGATAGTCATCGTCCCCATTAATTTACATGGCCTATCAACCCACCAACGAATGGGCTAATAAATTCCTAACAAAAAACCTTCTTACTTTCACTAAAAAGCATATACTAAGAATGACTCATTCAAGAATGAGGTAGTTTGCTCTTAGTCAATGATATTAATAAATAATGCAGTGATCTGATTAGGAGGTTTTATGGGCAGTAAAGATGAAGTTATTCAAACGCATCCTGTCGTAGGTTGGGATGTCAGTACTGTTGATACGTATGATGCAGTGATGCTACGCCTTCACTATTTGTCCTCCCAAGATCAAACACCAGAACATGTCATGGTAGATCGAACCTTATGGTTGACAACTGACATTGCAAAACAATTGATATACATCCTCCAAGCAGGAATTGAAAAGATCGAGTCCTCAGAATACAGCGAGCTGAACCATACTAAACATTAATAATCTCAAAGCCCGGACACCCACATAACTGGGTGTCCGGCCTGGAGGTACATTGATTCACTCCAACTATTTTGTCTGTAAAACCATATCATTAGATAATAATTTCGGATTAAGCTGGCTTAACTATCGCAATTGCCGAGTTGACTATCAATAGATAAGGCGTTTATTGTGAGTTCGGCCAAACAAGAACAGGGACGTACAATAATGAAAATCCTAGTCGTTGAAGAGTGCTATTACACCCGTTCAGGTATCAATGAATTTTTAAAGAAAAATGACAATGTTGAAGATATTGAAATTGTTGACTCATCTTCAATTAACGAAGCCATAGATATTGTAACTCATTTTTCTCCTGATATTGTTTTAGCTAATTTGACTCATTATTGTCACCATTCCAGTTATTGCTCTAATTTACAGAAATTTATTACTCTTATAGATAACACCCGTATCTATATATACCTTAATAGTGTCTACCCTTACTGTAAAAATTATATTGTACTGAAAAACAATACTTTTATTTTAGCAAAGAAAAGCCTTCCCTATTTGCTTAATAAATTGAGTAAAATAACATCACAAGAAATTCAGAAATATCGGGTGACAACTGATGAGCATTGTTCTATTTTTAGTCCACAAGAGCATAAAGTCATCGATTACTGGATGAAAGAGATCCCGAATTATCGGATATCTCAAAAACTAAACATCAGTAATAGCACAGTATATTCTCATAAAAGGCATATTACTGAAAAAATAAAAGTGAACAATAGAATCGAACTCTGTTTTATTTACAATGTATTTAAATATCTCTACTAAAAAAGCTATTATCTTGAAACAAATGAAACTGGCACAATAATCTCTGTGCCAGCTATTAATAATACTATTTATTCAACTGTAATGAGGTAATATTCAATCCATCCTGTAGGCGATATCGGGATTTATTAAATATTTTTGTGCCATTCTCTCGACCAGCCCGACGAACACGTTGTTCTGCTTCTGGTAGCCTGACTTCTTCCCTACATGCTTCACTGCAACAACCTTCAAATTTGGCGGTACATTCTGGGCACTGAATAAACAACAGGTGGCAACCATCATTCTTACAATTAGTATGGCTATCACAAGACGCGCCACATTGATGGCAATGAGCAATGACATCATCTGAAATACGTTCTCCCATCCGCTCATCAAATACAAAGTTTTTACCCATAAAACGCACTGGTAATCCCTGCTCCCTGGCTTTACGGGCATATTCGATAACACCGCCTTCTACGTGATATACATTTTTAAAACCATTATGCAACATATAAGCACTGGCCTTTTCACAACGAATACCACCAGTGCAATACATCACAATGTTTTTATCTTTATTATCCTGCAACATTTCCACTGCCATTGGCAATTGTTCGCGGAAGGTATCAGAAGGAATTTCAATTGCATTTTCAAAATGCCCGACTTCATATTCATAGTGATTACGCATATCGACAAATAACGTTTCAGGATCATCCAACATCTGGTTGACCTGCTCTGCTTTAAGATATTCACCGGTTTTTGATGAATCAAAAGTTTCATCTTCAATACCGTCAGCTACTACGCGATCACGCACCTTCATACGCAAAACCCAGAAAGATTTTCCATCATCATCAAGTGCAATATTCAACCTCAGATTATCCAACGCAGGATCAACGCCATATAATAAAGCTTTGAATGCTTCCAGATGATGAGTTGGTACACTTATCTGTGCATTGATCCCTTCTTTGGCAATATAAACCCGGCCAAATACTGAAAACTCAGTAAATTGTTGATACAAGCTGTCACGGAAAGCCTGAAGATCCAAGATATTAAAATATTTATAAAAAGAGATGGTAGTACGGGGCTGGTTCTCCGCCAACATACGTGTTTTCAACTCTTTATTAGAAATGCGGTTATGTAACACTGGCATGGTGTACTTTCCTGAATTTCAAGTCATAAGATTAGGTGTATAAATGATGGCCTCCGCCATCAAGCGGGTATGATAACGAAAATGATTTTCAACGAGTAGTTATTTGTCACTCGGCAATAGGAAATCAATAATAATAAAATGGGAGGGCTTCCCCTCCCATCAATTGATTATGGAACCCTTCACATCACAGACTATAGGATAAACACCTCAGATTGCCAGCAACCAGCAGGTTTAATTGGCTGTCGTTTATCTTACCCCTCATTTAAGGCTGGAACCAATCATCAGCACTTTCCCATGTCTCTTGCAGAATTTCCTCAACGACTTTCCTGTCATCGGGAGTACCACCACGGACGGATAGCCCATCATTACCTGCTAACTTCACATTGGTTTTAATATCAGGCCAACGGCGTTTAAGGCGGTTATCCAGTTCGACAGCAAGAGCAGGGACAGCACCTTTTGGCAGCTTCTTAGATTTATCGATAGTTACTTCTACATGCATCGTTTTTCCCTCTACAAACATTACTGTTTATACAAACAGTAATATTATTCACATGCATTGTAAATAGCTTCTAAAAAACTATTTTAATAGTTATTTATCAGTAACTTACTGGTAATCATTCTTTACGGACAGCCAAACTGGATGACAGACGAAGACACCACATACTGACGAAAGAAAGCAGCAGTCAGTTCAGTAGAACCAACCAAAATGTAACTCACAATCGATATCCTAAACATTTCATGTCTGAAAACTTCGATATCCCGTCAAAAAGTGTCACAATAGGCGAATTGTTTTGTCCATCTTATTTGGCACTATAAATAACCTGAGAATCCATGATACAAGCACCTTCTTTTCAACGCTCATTGCTTCATCCCCGTTATTGGCTTACGTGGTTTGGCATCAGCCTGCTTTACTTGCTGGTTCTGCTCCCCTACCCCATTATTTATTGGATAGGTACCCGCTTGGGCAGATTCTCCATGCGCTTTCTGAAAAAACGCGCCAGAATTGCCGAAAGAAATCTTGAGCTATGTTTTCCTGATATGCCCCAAGAGAAACGCAGTGAGCTGCTAATAAAAAACTTCGAATCTGTCGGAATGGGGGTATTTGAAACGGGTATGGCCTGGTTTTGGCCCGATTGGCGAGTAGAACGCTGGTTTAAAGTTACCGGGCGAGAAAATATCCAGAAAATTCAGGCTCGCAAACAAGGAATTATCGTTATCGGTATTCATTTCCTGACGCTGGAACTGGGTGCCCGAATTCTCGGTTTACTTAATCCGGGGATTGGTGTTTACCGCCCAAATGATAATCCGGTTATGGATTGGTTACAAACATGGGGACGACTGCGATCCAACAAATATATGCTGGATAGGAAAGATGTTAAAGGCATGATCCGCTGTCTGAAAAATGGCGAAATCGTCTGGTACGCACCCGATCATGATTATGGCCCACGAAACAGCGTATTCGCGCCATTATTTGCTGTAGAACATGCCGCAACAACCACAGGCACCTCTATACTTGTACGTCTTTCTGATCCGGCAATGATCCCATTTACCCCCCTCCGCCTGCCTGACGGAAAAGGTTATGAATTAATTATTCAACCCGCGGTAGATGGATTCCCTAAAGACGATGAAGTGAAAGCAGCTGCCTTTATGAACAAAGTGGTAGAGCAGGAGATCTTACAGGCTCCTGATCAATATATGTGGCTACATCGTCGTTTTAAAACCCGGCCTGATGGTCAGCCTTCTCTGTACGTGCAAGCTGGAAAAGTCCATTAAATATCATTAACGGCTGTTTCTTCATCTAAGAAACAGCCATAATGACTTTCACATATAGCCTAATAATCCATTATTTCATTCCAATATTAACATTATACCTTTTAATCTGATTTATTGCCGACTTTTATATAAAAGATAGAAACAAAAGTAGCTAAATAAACACGAAGCTGACAATCAAACGACTGTACTTTTTTACCTTTCATTATCACTCTCAATATCTGGTCTCTGAAAAGATTATTTATATATCATAGCCATTAATTAATTTATTACTCTGAAATCTTTTTATTTACAACAACATGAAAAACATAAATAAGTCAATAGTCCTCATCATCACTTCAATCAACCAGTGATAAGAAATGGGATTTCTGTCGAACTTTGCTATGAAAAATGGAATATTAAAGTAGGAGATACTCGGTTTATTAATAAAATTATCCGAAAAATATGTTAGAAATATATTAATAAGACAGGACGTCATTTAATAAAAAAACGTGGCTTTTCGGTTTACTCTAAACCAAAGCTGAAAGAGCTTTTTAAAAGCTTAATTTGTTGCACACACGACACTCCTGGAGTGCAGAATTATAGGAAAACTTAGGTACAGGACTGTTTAAAACCTGTGTCACTGTCATGGTCGGAACGCTGTATAAAAAAGATGATCCACGTCGTGATGGTGGTTTTTCCCTATTTTATATGGGGATTAACATCGGTTCCTTTATTGCTCCTCTGACTACTGGCTTGCTGGTTCGTGACTATGGCTGGCACTGGGGTTTCGGTATCGGCGGGTTGGGAATGCTGGTTGCCCTATTGATATTCCGCTTCTACGCGATCCCTTTGATGCGCCAATATGATAAAGAAGGTGGTTTGGATTCAAGCTGGGATCGCCCTACAGTGAAGCGTAAAAACGTTGGCAAATGGGTCTTCGCCACTGTTATCGCTATCATTGCCATTATTGCTCTGCTAATCCTTGGTGTAATTCCATTCAATCCGGTAGCCGTAGCCAGCGCAATGGTCTATGTGATCTCATCCTGTGTAACACTTTACTTTGCCTATTTATTCCTGTTTGCCGGCTTAAGCAGTAGTGACCGTTCGCGCCTGTTGGTCTGTTTTATCCTGCTGGTATCTGCTGCATTCTTCTGGTCTGCATACGAGCAAACGCCAACTTCATTCAACCTGTTTGCCAATGATTATACTGATCGTCTGATGATGGGTTTGAAATCCCGACAGTCTGGTTTCAGTCGATTAATGCACTGTTTATTATCCTGCTGGCCCCCGTATTCAGTTGGTTCTGGCCCAGATTGGCAAAAAACAATATCAACCCAAGCAGTATCAGTAAATTCATTATTGGTATTTTGTTAGCTGCCGGTGGTTTTGGCGTAATGATTCTGGCTGCGCAAAATGTGCTGGCAACAGGTGAAACCGTTTCTCCTTTCTGGCTGGTATCAAGTTCTCTGTTTCTGACACTCGGTGAACTGTGCCTTAGCCCGATTGGCCTTGCCACTATGACGCTGCTGGCGCCATCGCGAATGCGTGGTCAGGTAATGGGTTTGTGGTTCTGTGCAAGTGCTCTGGGTAATCTGGCTGCCGGCCTGATTGGTGGGCATGTTCGCGCAGATCAACTGGACAGCCTACCAGATCTGTTCTCCCGCGTATCTCTGGCTCTGGTGATTTGTGCAGCCGTGCTGATGGTGTTAATTGTCCCCATTCGCCGCTTGCTTAATAATGCCGATAAATCAGAAGTAAAAGCTCAATAACATTTATAACCAGCATAAAGCCATCAGTGTACTGCCGTTACGATTGATGGCTTAATTATCTGTTTTACATTCAGCGATTCCGTCTGATATGCATGATTACGCACATCCCACAGTTCAACTGCATGCTGAATATTAAGCCAAAACTCAGCAGTATTCCCCAAAGCGGCAGCCAATTTAATCGCCATAGGAACAGTCAACGCGCCTTTATCATGCACAACTCTGCTTAACGTATTGCGATGAACGCCCATAGCTTCAGCCAGTACATTAATTTCAATATTAAGAGGCGCCAGAAACTCACTCACCAATATTTCACCCACAGTTGCAGGACGACGTTTTGTATTTCTCATTATTTATTTCCCTCAGTTTAATAGTTATGAGGATCCAGATATGTATCAACTACAATACCATCAATCCATTGAAAAATAAGCCTATATTTCCTGTTTACCCTTATTGAGCACCATCCCCTTAATAACCATTCAAATATTCAAAATGGTTTCCCGGAGGGATTCTTAAGTCGGCTTCTTTAACCGAAGCGTCCAGAATTTGCAATTTTCTGTATAAAGCGCTCTGTAGAGAAACGGGTATACATTTGTGTGGTAAATCTTGTTCATAAAATCTTTCTAACCATCTATCCCTGAATTCAACCGCCATAACATCCTCGTTATCTGTACTTTACGCACAATATCATTGTGCATCAAGTCATAAAATTCTGAAAATATCATTTCGTCCTACGCAGCCTGGCTGGTGTACAGCCATAATGCTGACTAAATGCAAAGGTAAAAGCTGACTGGGAAGCATAGCCGGACAGAAAAGCAATATCCGCCAAAGGTTTATAACTGTTAACCAATAAATTATAGGCAAGTTTCATCCGGCATGTTTTCAAATAAGCCATTGGGCTCATGCCGGTTGCAATAAAAAGTTTGCGGTGCAAAGTGCTGGCAGATACCGCGCAAATATCGGCCATATCCACCACTGTCATTTTTTCATGCAAACGCCCGGCAAGCCCTTGATGCAATTTTGCTACCAGGGCAGAAGGCGAACTCATTTGTGGTAACTGAGCCAGTAATAAACGGGCCACATCGGCATGGCTGGCGGGTGGCTGTGGGTAATCGTGCAGCCATTTAATAAGAGCAAGAGCAGATGCAGGTAATGGTTGCCAAAAAGAATCACTATATAACTGCCCAAACAGGGCTGAAGGTAATTCCAACACTAATTGCTGATTTTCACCCTTAGCGGAAAAACTATGCTTAGCATCCGGTGGGATCATGGCAACATTCCCAGAATTAACAACACCTTGCTGGCCTTCTACATTTAATTCCAACTGCCCGTTATAGCCAAAAACGAACTGCCATAACCCCTGATGGCTATGGCTAATAATTTCAGCTGAATAACGGCGTAAATGTAATGAAGGTAATTGATGAAACATATTTATTGTCGCTGATTAAAATACACTCCGTTCATTCGACAACAAAACAGCGTGATTTACAACAACTTATGACCATTCGGGACAGGAAGAGTAAATTCTGCGATCACCACCGCACCATTTTTATCCACACTGCCGGTTAACAATACCTCGGATTTGACACCCGCAATCCGCTTTGGTGGAAAATTGCACACACAAAGAACCTGACGGCCGATTAATTGCTCAGGCGTGTAATGCGCGGTTATCTGAGCGCTTGAGTTTCTAACGCCCAGTTCACCGAGATCAATTTGTAATTTATAGGCAGGTTTGCTGGCTTTAGCATTCAATCCTGCCGAAATAATTGTGCCAACCCGCATGTCGACTTTTTCAAAATCAGCCCATTCGATCTGTTCCATGTCTTTCTCCACTCAGTATGAAATCATTATATTCACATGACAGTAGAGGAAATTCTTTCGAAAGGCTGTCAACAATTATCGACAAGCTGCTTTTTCCGGTAATTAATTGAATTTACTATCCAAATAGCTTTGAATAGTGATCATTTTCTGTCAAAAAAGTTACTTCTGGTCATTCCCCCATTCTGTTCAATTCGATTAGCTCGCTCAATATCCCGCAGGATTGAATCATTGAAACCATGATTCAATCCACCATTGATCCCATAATTAAATCGTTCATTATTCTGCCAGCGCTCAGCATATCTTTTTGTTTCTTCCGCCTGTTTTCCCTGTTCCCATTTTTTCACAAGTTCATTATCCGCAGTGAGTTTATCCACATTCAAATGGTTGGACTCAAGATTTTCTCTCTGTTTCATATATTCTGCCGATGGTTTATTGTCTGCCGGAATATCACTTTCGTAATGGAAATTTAAAGCAAATGTCTGAAAAGAAATTGCAGATAAAATGGCAAAAACGTAATGCGATCCTTTAATCATCGTGTGATCCCTCTTTAAAACCATAACTCCAAACAATTATTAAATAATTATTGTCAATAGGAATCAACAACATTTACGTATAAAAAACCAGTGATCAATATCAGGTTTATATTTTGTTTAAACAGAGATTTTTCCACAAATCGGGTGGAAATTAACCCGCTAGCACAACGGGTTAATAATGATTAAAGTGTTCATCAGAAATACAAGCGCATCATTTCAAAATTAAATAGTGTTCCCTTGCCGATAAGCCAGAGCAACTGCCAAAGATTGCACCAAACACAACGTTGCAGACTGGGAACGAAATGCATCCACCTGTGCTTCCTTCACCACAAAACAGACATCACTGAAACTGGCAAGAGGGCTAATCTGACTATCAGTAATCACTATCTGTTTTGCCCCTGCCTTCGCCGCCCTCTCACTGATCATCAGGGTTTCTTCTGCATAAGGGGTAAAACTGATGGAAACGACAATATCTTCTTGCCCAATTAAGCTAACCTGCTCCCTGAACATTCCCCCCAAACCATCCACTAATCGTGGACGGCATTCCAAATGACTCAATGCATAAGAAAGATAAACAGCCACACTGAAAGAACGGCGCAGCCCAATAATGTAGATATTCTTAGCCTGAGCCAATAAATCTACCGCATTTTTTAAATCTTCTGGGGCGGTTCGGGTAGCCAGCTGTTGCATAGCCTGCACATTTGAACGGGCAAATTCCTGCAAAATATGTTGTGGATCTTCCAGCGGCTCCTGCTCACCATCCAGTTCCCTGAATAATCTGGCTCTGTCTGCATAACTGGCAGTCTCTTCTACCATATGCACACGAAATAGCTGTTTCATTTCATTAAAGCCACTGAAATTAAACGCATTAGCGAAACGAATTAATGTTGATGGAGGAACATCAGCTTCTCTGGCTATCACAGCAACAGTATCAAAAGCCACACTATTAGTATTATCCAGCACATATCGGGCTACTTGTTGCAAGCGTTTACTCAATTCACCATAGCGTGAGCGGACTTGTTCTTGAAATTCATTCAGACTTGATGCTACAGACATAAATCCCCCATAAAATTTATCATCGGCAATTGTAATAGTTTTACAGCATAAGATGAATCATATTTCATTTTTATAGTTCAAAATGAAATATACAATCCATTAATTGTAATGACTTATTATTATCATCATATTGATTAAAAACTAATTAGTCACCTAATTATCTATCATTCATAAAAACATTACTCTGATCACACCAATTATTTTTTGCTCCAAATATCATTGAAAATGAAATAAATATTCCATATATCTATTACCAACGTTTCTGATTCAATACAAACATTACAATCTGCAAGAGAGGCTCAGAATGGAACAAATAAAGAATTATGTCAGCGGGCAACTCATTCCTAGTCACAGCACGCGTTTTTCTCCCGTTTTCAATCCAGCGACGGGAAAACAGATACGCCAGGTAACATTAAGCACAGCCGATGAAGTTGAACAGGCAATTGAAGCTGCTTACCAAGCTTACAGCAGATGGTCTAAAATTTCACCGCTTAAACGTGCCCGTGTGATGTTCCAGTTCAAAACATTGCTGGAAGCCAATATAGACAAGTTAGCGCGATTGATTTCAGAAGAACATGGAAAAATCTACTCAGATGCTATCGGTGAGTTAACCCGTGGCCTGGAAGTTGTTGAATTTGCCTGCGGCATTCCTCATTTGCAAAAAGGTGAACATTCCGCTAATACCGGAACAGGCGTCGATAGCCACTCATTGATGCAACCGTTAGGTGTTTGCGCCGGTATTACCCCTTTCAACTTCCCGGCAATGGTTCCTATGTGGATGTTTCCTATCGCGCTGGCTACAGGGAACACTTTCGTATTGAAGCCATCAGAAAAAGATCCTTCTCTTGCTGTTGAATTGGCACTGCTGCTTAAACAAGCCGGTTTACCCGATGGCGTATTTAATGTTGTCAACGGCGATAAAGAGGCCGTCGATGTACTATTGACTGATCCGAGAGTACAGGCAGTTAGCTTTGTTGGTTCTACCCCTATCGCTGAATATATCTACACAACCGCCTCTGCTCATGGGAAACGCTGTCAGGCACTGGGTGGAGCAAAAAACCACTGTATTCTCATGCCAGATGCTGACCTTGATATGGCTGGTAACGCAATTACGGGCGCGGCTTTTGGCGCAGCCGGTGAGCGTTGCATGGCACTGTCTGTTGTATTAGCGGTTGGAGATGAAACGGCTGATGCCTTGATTGCAAAACTACATCGACAGATCAGCAAAATATCTGTCGGCCCGGGTATAATTGAAGGTAAAGAAAATGACATGGGTCCGGTTATCTCAGCCCAGCACAAAGCCAAAATCTGTGACTACATCGCCAGCGGTGAAAAACAAGGAGCCAGCCTACTGATCGATGGCCGTCAACTCAACGTTCCAGGTTATGAAAATGGCTATTTTATTGGTCCAACGCTGTTTGATAACGTCACGCCAGAGATGAAAATATATCAGGAAGAGATTTTCGGCCCGGTCCTGGCCATTGTTCGTGTGCCTGATTATGCCACCGCACTCACGTTAATTAATCACCATCAGTATGGTAACGGTACCGCCATATTCACCTGCGATGGAGAAACTGCCCGCCAGTTCAGCGAAGATGTACAGGCCGGTATGGTCGGCATTAATGTCCCTATTCCGGTGCCGATGGCATTCCACAGCTTTGGTGGCTGGAAACGTTCGATTTTTGGTCCACTTAACGTTCATGGCAATGATGGTGTTCGTTTTTACACCCGCATGAAAACCGTCACCAGCCGTTGGCCGGAAAGTATCAGGTTAGAACATCATTCCAGCAGTTTTATCATGCCAACTATGGACTAAAACGGAGTTCTATGAAATGAACAAATCAACAATGACAACCGCTCAGGCATTGGTGAAATTCCTGAATCAACAATATGTAGAAGTAGATGGTGAACAATACCCATTCATCAGAGGAATTTTTACCATTTTCGGTCACGGTAATGTTGTCGGATTAGGGCAGGCGCTGGAACAAGATCCCGGTCACTTGACAGTTTACCAAGGATGCAACGAACAAGGCATGGCTCATATTGCAACAGGTTTTGCTAAACAGAAAAAGCGCAAACAAATTTTTGCCGTGACCTCATCTGTCGGCCCTGGCTCCGCCAATATGGTAACGGCCGCAGCAACCGCCACCGCTAACCGGATTCCTCTGTTGCTATTACCCGGTGATCTGTTCGCCTGTCGCCAGCCTGATCCGGTTTTACAACAAGTTGAGCAATTCCATGACTATACTATCAGCACAAATGACTGTTTCCGCCCTATTTCCCGTTACTGGGATCGTATCTCCAGGCCTGAACAACTCATGAGCGCGATGATTAATGCCATGCGGGTCCTGACCGATCCCGCTGATACAGGCACGGTCACAATTTGTCTGCCACAAGATGTTCAAGGCGAGATTTGGGATTTTCCTGACTATTTCTTCCAAAAACGGATTCATCGTATTGAACGCCGTCCGGCATCTGTCGCCATGATCAACGATGCGGTGACACTAATAAGCCGCAAGAAAAAGCCATTATTAATCTGCGGCGGCGGCGTACGCTATTCAGAAGCACATGAAGCTTTCCGTCAATTCGCAGAAAACTTCAATATCCCTTTTGCTGAAACACAGGCAGGTAAAAGTGCAGTGGTTGCTGACCATCCACTTAATTGTAGTGGTTTAGGAGCTACAGGTTGTCTTGCAGCAAACCTGATAGCCAAAGAAGCCGATTTGATTATTGGTGTCGGCACCCGGTTTACTGATTTCACAACCGCATCCAAGTCTCTGTTTCAGAATCCAGATGTTGAATTTCTCACTATCAACGTAGCGGAATTCGACGCCTGTAAACTGGATGCGCTCCCTGTCGTAGCAGATGCCCGGGCAGGATTAAATGCTATTGCAGAGAAGCTTACTCAATCAAGTTATCGCAGTAGTTATCAAGATGAAATTCCTCAGGTGCGGGCAGTGTGGCGAAAAGAGTTAAATCGTCTATTAGAAGTGCAGTATCAGGAAGGTTTTACGCCAGAAATCCCCGGTCATCTTGATGATAAATTGGAAGAGTACAGCCAGACATTACAAACCCGCCTGACACAAACCAGGGTATTGGGATTACTGGATAAACACCTTGAACCCGAAGCCATTATTGTTGGTGCCGCCGGTTCCTTACCCGGCGATTTACAGCGGATATGGCAACCTAAACAACCGGATACCTATCATCTTGAATATGGCTATTCCTGTATGGGCTATGAGATAGCCGCGGCTATTGGCGCCAAACTCGCCTGCCCCGACCAACCCGTTTATGCCATAGCGGGTGATGGCTCTTATATGATGCTTCATTCGGAGCTGCAAACCGCAGTACAGGAAAATATCAAGATCACCGTGCTGCTATTTGATAATGCGGGATTCGGCTGTATCAACAACCTGCAAATGAGCCAAGGGATGGGCAGTTTTGGCACAGAAAACCGTTACCGGAACCCAGAGAGTGGCTACATGGATGGAAAACTGATTAAAGTCGATTTTGCCAAAAATGCAGAAAGCTACGGCTGCAAAAGTTACAGAGTTCACGATGAACAGCAACTGTTTTACGCATTACAGGAAGCCAGAAAACAAACCGTACCCGTGTTGATAGATATCAAAGTGCTGCCTAAGACCATGACACATGGCTATGAATCATGGTGGCGCATAGGAACGGCACAGGTAGCCGAGAATCCAGCTATAGAATCTGCATCAAAGAAAATAAAGGAGATGGTTGCATCCAAAATACGTCAGTATTAAAAAAAGTTGACGGCCTGCTGCCTGGCAGGCCACTTTTCCCAATGACTTCCAATACTATTCTTGAAATTTTTATTTCGAAAATGAATTGCTTTATCCTTTTATTCAATCTTTATTGTTAAGTGTAGCAATGACTTAATCAAATCGATATTTTTATTTGTTTTTAAAGGAAAAATAGTTTATTCCGGCCAGTATGAATCTTACTTTACGTGATCTGTTTAACACAAATTTAATATTATGATTACAAAATGCTATCCGGCACACAAAAATATAATTTCCAAATATAGTAAAATTGAAATAAATATTTTATTTGATATATTCCTGAATACCCCACAAGCAGTACCCAAGTATCAAGGAGCATCTATGTTTAACATTGCATTATTTGGCGCCGGGCGTATTGGTCAGGTACATGCGGCGAATATCGCGAATCATAAAGAAACCTGCCTTTATTCTGTTGTCGATCCGAACCAAGAGAGTGCTGAATCTTTAGCACGGAAATACCAAACAAAAGTACAAGCCATTGAACAGGCAATATCTGATCCGGAAGTTCATGGTGTCCTTATTGCTTCAGCGACGGACACTCATGCAGATCTCATCGAACTCGCAGCAAAGCATCACAAAAAAATCTTCTGTGAAAAACCGGTTCACCTTGATATTGAACGTGTTCATCACTGCCTTGAAACCGTTAAACAGTATCAAGTTCCCTTGTTTATTGGCTTTAACCGTCGCTATGATCCGCAATTCCGCCGGTTAAAAACACTATTTGATACCGGTACGATAGGGAAAGCAGAATCCCTGCTGATTACATCCCGTGATCCCTCTCCTCCCTCTGCTGAATACATCAAAGTCTCTGGTGGGATGTTCCGGGATATGGCAATACATGACTTCGATATGGCACGTTTTATTATCGGAGAAGAACCATGCTCAATATATGCCCAAGGCAGTAATCTGGTTGATCCGGCAATTGGGCAAGCTGGTGATATCGACACCGCCTTTATCGTTATGAAATTCCCATCAGGTGCAATGGCAGCCATTACCAACAGCCGCCGCTCAGGTTACGGCTATGACCAACGGATTGAACTACATGGTGAAAAAGGGTTGCTTAGTGCCGGCAACATCAAAGAAAACAGTGTTGAACTCTGGGAAAACACCGGCTGTTTAGCCGCCAGACCAGAGCACTTCTTCCTGCAACGTTACCGGGAAGCCTACATTGCTGAATGGGATCATTTCGTCGATGTCATGGCTGACCGTGCCACACCAGAATGCAGTGGTTTTGATGGCAAACAAGCACTCTATCTGGCAGATAAAGCGCTTGAATCCCTGTACTCCGGTAAAGAAATCAAATTATAAAACAGGCCCAACCGGAATAACCGATTCACAATTTGTTTTCACAATAAAAACGGGAAAAACCACTTTCCCGTTAGCACATTGCTGCCTGAAAACCGTAAATCAGGCGTGGAGGATAGTATGTTAGCTTTTCTCTCATTTATCGGATTTACCCTATTAGTCGCTGGCTTTGCTTATTACAAAACACATGATGCCCGTCTGACAGAATCTACTGAAGGCTATTTTCTTGGCGGCCGTTCTCTCACCGGTATTTATATCGGTAGCTCTATGTTGTTGATGAACCTTTCTACAGAACATTTAGTCGGTTTGAATGGGTTAGCATTCCGAACCGGATTTATCGTCATGGCCTGGGAAGTGATAGCCGCTATTACCATTGTTTTATTTGCTATTTATTTCCTGCCTAAATATCTGAAACTCGGCATTTCAACCATTCCGGAATATCTTGAACGCCGGTTTGACAAAAATACCCTGCTTATTACCTCAATACTATTCCTGGCTATGTATGTCATTTCACTGCTACCCATTGTGCTGTATACCGGTGCGATTGCATTGGAAAGTCTATTCCAAGTTTCAAATGTATTCAGTGTCGATAAAACCACAGCATTATGGATTATGGTTTGGGGTGTCGGTGGATTAGGCGCCATTTACGCTATCTTTGGTGGTATTAAAGCGATTGCAGTCGCGGATACGATTAACGGAGTCGGTTTAATCGTTGGCGGATTAATGGTAACAATTTTTGCCCTGCTCTATGTCGGCAATGGCAATGCCTGGCAAGGGCTAGTTGAAGTTTACCAGACTAACCCTGATAAATTTAACTCTATCGGCAGTGAGGATTCGCTGGTTCCTTTCTCCACGTTATTTACCGGTTTAATTATTTCCAATATGTTTTTCTGGTGTACCAATCAATCAATCGTTCAGAAAGCCCTTGGTGCAAAAAACCTGGCCGAAGGGCAAAAAGGCGTCATGTTATGCGCCTTCTTTAAGCTCATCATTCCATCCATTATTATTCTGCCAGGCATTATTGCATTCCATATTTTCAAAGGGCAAATAGACAACCCGGATAATGCCTATCCACAATTAGTACATCTGGTTTTACCTGAAATATTGGTTGGCTTTTTCGCAGCTGTCGTTGTCGGCGCCGTATTCTCTACATTTAGCGGTGGACTTAATTCATCTGTAACACTTTTTATTGTTAATATCTACAAACAACGAATCAATCAAAAAGCAACCGAAGCTCAAACAGTGACTGTCAGTAAATATCTGGGACTTGGGTTGGCTTTGACAACCATGATTGTTGCCCCATTAGTTGCTAATGCGCCGGATGGTCTGTTCTATCTTATTCAACAATTGCAGGGAATTTTTAACGCCCCCATTCTGAGTGTGGTCTTAGTCGGTTTGATGACTAAACGAGTTCCTCCTATCGCCGCTAAACTTGGCCTGTTATTCGGTATGTCCGCTTATATTATCTGTAACTTCATTTTAAAAATTGACCTGCATTTCTTTCATTTGGTCGGTATTTTATTTGCCATCAATATTATTTTTATGCTGGTTATTGGTTACTTTTTTCCAGCTCAACCATTTGAAGATGTTTATACCAAGCAGGTAGATATTACACCGTGGTCTATGGTGAAACCTGTTGCATGGCTAATTACTCTGGGATCGATTTCCATGTACGTATTTCTCGCTCATCATGTTCCCACAATAATAATGATTATTTATTATCTAATGGCTGCATTAATACTGCTTTATGTGTTCTATAAAATGGGTAAAACTCTATTTAGGAAAAAATAGAAAAATCTCTTCCCTGTGACCAAGGGAAGAGATTATTTAACTATATATAACGTTATGTTACCTAGAAAATCCTAATCAGATCACAAAATAAAACTAATATTTCCAATAATGTTGAATATGAAATAAATATTCCATATAACAGGTATGCGGCCACAACCAGGGTTAACGAACAAACACTCAAGAACCTACTGCAACAAACGGCTTGTCAGCTTTAATTTGGAGAAACAATGTATGAAAGAGATTCGTATCGGATTAATCGGTACTGGTTACATCGGGCGCGCACATGCCATTGCTTATGCACAAGCTCCGACGGTTTTCCCTCTGGCTGGCAGACTCGTTCGTGAAATGGTAGCGGAAGTGACTACTGAGCTTGCAGCAAAACGATCTAAAGAATTAGGTTTCCGGCGCTTTACCGATAATTGGCACGAATTGGTGGCAGATCCTAATATTGATATTGTCGATATCTGCTCACCCAATTTCCTTCATAAAGAGATGGCGCTCGAAGCGATCAAACGCGGCAAGCATGTTTATTGCGAAAAACCTCTGGCACTCAATTCAACTGATGCAAAATTAATGGTCGAAGCAGCCCAAAAAGCCGGCGTGAAAACACTGGTAGGTTTTAACTATATGAAAAACCCCACTGCACAACTGGCTAAAGAGATCATTTCAAATGGTGAAATCGGTAAAATCGTTCATTTCTACGGCACTCATAACGAAGATTATATGGCTGATCCCCTCACGCCTATTCACTGGCACTGTTTCAAAGATCAAGCTGGATTAGGTGCATTGAGTGATCTTGCTGCTCATATCATCAATATGGCGCAATATCTGGTCGGAGATATTCAAACTGTTTGCGGGGATATGGAAATCGTCGTTAAAAAACGCCCGAAAGAAACAGGTTCCAACATCATGGTGGCGGTAGAAAACGAAGATCAAGCACATACGATGGTGCGTTTCAACAGCGGAGCAATGGGTATTATTGAAACTTCCCGTGTTGCCTGTGGCCGAAAAATGGGATTGAACTACGTCATCACAGGAACAAAAGGTACTTTAAGTTTCACGCAGGAAAGAATGGCCGAATTAAAACTTTACCGCCACGATGAACCGGCAAACCGACAAGGTTTTAAAACTATTCTTATCGGCCCGGAACACCCTGATTACGCACCATTCTGCAATAGCGCAGGTCATGGCATCGGCTTCAATGATCAAAAAACAGTGGAAATCAGGGATTTAATTAACGGCATCGCCAACAATCAAGAGATGTGGCCGGATTTCACTGAAGGCTGGAAAGTCTCGCGCATTCTGGATGCTATTGCCCATTCTTACAAAGAGCAACGTTGGGTGAATGTCACTGACATCAATTAATTTTTCTTATTAACGTTCCACTGTCGGAGCACACCATAGCAACACTTGATGTTGTCCTCAATAAGGAGTTGTTCAATGGATCAGCCAAAAAAGTTTGATGTTATCTGTATGGGCAGAATTGCCGTTGACCTGTATGGTCAGCAAATTGGGGCTCGGCTGGAAGACATGGGAAGTTTTGCAAAATATCTTGGTGGCTCTTCCGGTAACGTTGCCTATGGTGCTGCCCGTCAGGGACTTAAATCTTCCATGCTGGCCAGAGTCGGTGATGAACATATGGGGCGTTTCCTCCGGGAAGAGTTACAACGTGTTGGCTGTGATACCAGCCATCTAATCACTGACAAAGAGCGTCTTACTGCGCTGGTGCTTCTGGGGATCAAAGATAAAACAACTTTTCCGCTGATTTTCTATCGTGACAACTGCGCCGATATGGCAATTACCCGTGATGATTTCAGCGAAGAATACATTGCATCAGCCCGTTGTCTGGCAATTACCGGAACACACCTTTCTCATCCGAATACCCGCGATGCAGTCTTGACTGCCCTTGACTACGCCCGCCGTAATGATGTGAAAACGGTTATCGATATTGATTATCGCCCTGTACTTTGGGGGCTGACTTCTCTGGGCGATGGTGAAACCCGTTATATCGAATCAGCACAGGTAACAGCCCAGTTACAGGAAGTGTTATCGCGGTTTGACCTGATTGTTGGAACAGAAGAAGAGTTCCACATTGCGGGTGGTTCCACCGATACCATCAAAGCACTACGCAATATCCGTAAGCAGACTTCGGCTGAACTGGTCTGTAAACGTGGGCCACTGGGATGTTCTGTTTTTACCGCTGAAATCCCTGATGATCTGGATGATGGCATTACCGTACAGGGAGTTCAGATTGATGTTCTCAATGTACTGGGTGCGGGGGATGCTTTTATGTCTGGCCTGTTACGGGGTTATCTTAATGACGAAGGCTGGGAAAAAACCTGTACCTATGCAAATGCCTGTGGTGCATTAGTCGTTTCCCGTCATGGGTGTGCTCCCGCCATGCCAAATAAAAAAGAGCTTGATAACTATCTATCGCGAGCCAATCAGGTGCTACGCCCTGATTTGGATGAAACACTGAATCACCTACACCATATTGGCGCCCGTAAAAATCAGTGGGATGAACTGTGCGTGATGGCATTTGACCACCGAATCCAATTTATCGAAATGGCCCATCAAGCCAATGCCGATATCAAGCGTATCCCATCATTAAAGCAACTTTTACTGCGCACCAGCCGGGAAGTTGCCGCAGAAGCTGGATTACAAGGAAAAGTGGGCCTGTTATGTGACAGCACTTTTGGTCAAGATGTTTTGAATGAAATTACGGGTCAGGGTTGGTGGATAGGCCGGCCAATTGAACTACCTGGCTCCCGCCCGCTCTGTCTGGAACATGGCAGCATCGGCTCCCAGCTTATTGATTGGCCACTGGAACACATCGTCAAATGTCTGGTGTTTTTTCATCCAGAAGATGCTCACCCTCTTCGCCTGGCACAAGAGAAAAAAATTCAGGAAATTTATGCCGCATGCTGTAAATCCGGCCATGAACTTTTACTGGAAGTGATTTTACCTGCGGAAATGAAACATTCAGATGAATACTATATCCGTGCGTTCAAACGCTTTTATAACCTTGGCATTAAACCGGACTGGTGGAAACTTCCTCCTCTCAACGCTGATAGCTGGGACAATATTAACCATTTAATCCAGCAGCGGGACCCATATTGCCGCGGCGTAGTTATTCTTGGTCTTGATGCTCCACAGGAAGAGCTAAAAGCGGGTTTCAATGCCGCGGCTGGAAAATCTATCGTCAAAGGTTTTGCTGTCGGAAGAACCCTGTTCGGCCAGCCATCGCTACAGTGGCTAAAAAATGAAATTGATGATAACGAACTGATTCAAAAGATAAAAACTAACTATCACAACCTGATTAGTTTGTGGCGTCAGCGCGGATAGGAACATAACAAAATTGTTTCATCTTACAGGAGACTCATCATGACTGTGCAGCTTGGTATCAACCCTCTGACCTGGACCAATGACGACTTACCCACTCTCGGCGCAGAAACGCCCCTGGAAACCTGCTTAACTGAAGGCCGTCAGGCAGGCTTTACCGGTTTTGAACTGGGGAATAAATTCCCTCGTCAGGTCAGCATATTAGGTCCCATTCTTGCCACACACGATCTAAAACTGGTATCCGGTTGGTACTCCGGCGAATTACTTACCCGTTCGGTAGCAGAAGAGATTAAAGCGGCACACTCTCACTTGACGCTGTTACGCGAACTGGGGGCTAATGTGATGGTATTTGCTGAAGTGACAAATTGTATTCACGGCGATCAGAGCAAGCCGGTTCATCTTCGTCCTCAATTTCCCGCTGATCGCTGGCAAGAATATGGTGAGAAATTGACTGAATTCGCCCGTTACACTCAAGAACGAGGGGTTCAGATTGCTTATCACCATCATATGGGAACCGTAATCGAAACTGCGGAAGATGTTGATTATCTCATGGAAAATACCGGTGAAGAAGTTGGATTGTTGCTGGATACCGGCCATCTGACATTTGCCGGCGCTGATCCACTGGCAGTCGCGGAACGTTGGGCGAAACGCATCAACCATGTTCACTGTAAAGATATTCGCCTTGATGTACTCAAAGATGTGAAAAACCGCAAAACCAGTTTTCTTGATGCAGTGCTGAGTGGCGTATTTACCGTACCGGGAGACGGTTGCGTTGATTATCCCGCAATTTTTCAGGTACTGGAAAGACACCATTATCAAGGCTGGCTGGTGGTTGAAGCAGAACAAGACCCGGCTGTTGCTCACCCATTCACCTACGCAACGATGGGTTATAACAATTTACACAAATTTGCCAGAGATGCCGGATTGTTTTAATCAAAAGCAATACTGAGGGTAGATAATATGTCCAAATTACTATCAAAATATCATGCACCGGATCGGAATAAACGAACTCAACATATCACACCGGTATCTGCAAACTGGAAATATGTCCACTTCGATGTTTATGAGTTAACCACAGGTGAGAAAATCACATTACCCGCATCAGAAAATGAGACGTGTCTGGTGCTGGTGACAGGGAAAGCCACGGTTATCACGCCACATCAGAAATTTGCGCATATTGGTGATCGCATGGAGCCATTTGAACGCAAAAAGCCCTATGCCGTCTATATCACCGCAGGTGAATCTGTTGAGGTTATTGCCGATACAGCTCTCGAACTGGCGGTGTGTCAGGCTCCGGGTAAAGGAAATTACCCAACTCGCCTGATTACACCACAGGATATTGACGCAGAAAAACGCGGGAGTGGCTGCAACCAGCGCTATGTTCACAATATCCTGCCGGATAACAAACCTGCTGATAGCTTATTAGTGGTCGAAGTTTTTACCGATGAGGGCTGTACCAGCTCCTATCCCAGCCACAAACACGATACTGACAATGAACCACAGGAAACCTATCTGGAGGAAACCTATTACCATCGCCTGAACCCAGCGCAGGGATTTTGTATGCAACGAGTCTATACCGATAACTGTTCACTGGATGAATCAATGGCGGTTTATAACAAAGATGTGGTCATTGTTCCCAAGGGCTATCACCCAGTGGCAACCATTGCTGGTTATAACAACTACTATCTCAATGTCATGGCAGGACCAACTCGCAAGTGGCTATTTACCTGGGAGAAAGACCATCAATGGGTTAACAGTGAAGAATATGCTCAAAACCATAAGAAATAACTCATATTAGAAAACAAGATTAGCTTATTTTTTAGCGCGCTCAATTGAGCGCGCAGCTGCCTGTGCGGCAGTGAACTGCAAGGTATGTGAGAGATTACGTTAATTTCATTTCTAAGCTGCCTGTGCGGCAGTGAACGAAATGAAAAAACTTCGAATAAGAAAGTGCAATTTCTAAGCTGCCTGTACGGCAGTGAACCTCTTTCTATTTCTGCGTAACGTTCGCTCGGCTTTCTAAGCTGCCTGTACGGCAGTGAACTGGACGTTAAAAACGTTAAATCTTAAATGAGATTTCTAAGCTGCCTGTACGGCAGTGAACGATTTAAACGGATTAGCTGACTCTGATTTTATTTTCTAAGCTGCCTGTACGGCAGTGAACGATTTAAACGCCACGCAAGCGGCCATTCGTGCTTTCTAAGCTGCCTGTACGGCAGTGAACTACAACTAATCCGTTTGGTATTGGGCACTCATTTTCTAAGCTGCCTGTACGGCAGTGAACCAAGTTATTAGTTAATTGAGTGGGTTAAAATATTTCTAAGCTGCCTGTACGGCAGTGAACACATAGCTCACCCCCACGGACGCCCATTTTATTTTCTAAGCTGCCTGTACGGCAGTGAACGTTATGACGGGAGAAGATGCTAAAGCGTTATTTTTCTAAGCTGCCTGTACGGCAGTGAACTGTTAGATATTAGCTTTAATCTACTGATTATTAAAGAGCATAGTTAAAAAAAGCGGAAAAACCCTTTTTATAAGCAGCGGCTAATCTCTTAAATAAATCAAAAGGTTATAATTAACCGCTAAAAAAGGGTCAAAACCAGGGGATGGTAGCTGACGCACTTAATCCATAAGAACTAAAAACTCCTGGTGTTGGTCTGTCTTCTATTGGTCCTTGTTCAACAAACAACGGAAAGCTTTGTCCTGATGACAGGCTTTTGAGGTTCAGAAACGGTAAATCAGTACGTTGTTCTTTGCTTATTGGGATGCATTGCCGGGCTTGTTCCTCGGTTAGCCAGCCCTTTTTAACCGAACGACGACGAAGCCGCTCTGCGTTACTTTTAACCTGTACCCGGCTAACACAACGATATCGAGTGTTTTTAGGTACTGGCTGGATATCAACCATTTCAGTATAGTCCCTGAGCCCTTTTAACCAAGGTAACGCCTGTAAATCCTGCAACGCTTCGCTTGAACTGTGAATCCTCAACGTGTTCCCCAACGTTTTTCCCGCGCGGGGGAAGCTGACACCAATCCGCCCATTGCCTGCCTGCCCCAAGGCTCGATGCAGCTTAGCAAACAGCGCCGCCATAAGATATTGCTGACCGAATTCAAGATCGGGCAGGACACAGATTTCGAGGTAATAATCCATCGTATCCCCTTATTCACCTTTTTCACCAAAAACACCACCACGAATCAGAATCGCCATAACGTAGTGTTGTTGCTCTACTTCTTCTGGTGCTTTTCCTTTGACAACCCAGTTATCCAGCAGAGTATAGAAATCCATTTTTACTTTAGGCTGACGATAAGCTTTACCCCGGCTGGTTACTGAACCATAGGGTTCAACAGCTATGGGGCCAAGAGCCAATTCAGATGCATCAGGATACCAAGTATCAATGGTGCGAAGCGCATTGCCTACTTTCTGTGAATGCAACGCAGCAATCTCATTGACCTGATACAACACTTTGCTTTTTTTACTGTTGCTGTCGAGAACTAATTCTTGAGAAGGGAAAACTTCCTGACCACAGCCTAAGCGAACAAACGCCTCAACGTTGAAGAATGTTGATCCACTACCCGCCAACCCTTCCTCAATTTCGGCAGCAAGTTTAGCCAAGTTACCTTCCACTTTACCGAATTCACGTAAACTAAAATCTTCGCTGTTAAAAGTCCACCATTCGCCACTCTTACCCTTCACACGAACCTTAACTTCTTCCGCCCCAACCCGGTTACGCCACAAAAATCGTCCATTAGCCAGATTTTCTGCATATCGTGCAGCAAGCGTTCTAAAACCATGCTCGGCAATATAGCCGTTGATTACATTTGCCAGTTCAGCCTGATAATCCTGATCATTACACACAGACGGCATAGCAAGATTACCTAATACGCGTAATGTAAAACTGACTTTCAAGGTATCAGCATCAAAAGGCAATGCAGCAACATCAACACGTTGCAAATTCGCTTTTTGAATTTCTGCATCTAGTTTGGCCGGATCGCTGGTTAAAGCGTTTTTCAAGCGGTTGGAAATCGTTCCTCGGACTGCTTTTTCCTGAATAACAATAGGCTTCCATTCACCACTGATCTGTTCCCAATTTCCAGCAAACATTATCGCATCAGAATTAGAAAGTTTACGTTCAAACGCCAGTACAGAAGCCGTTTTAATGGTTGATTTAGACATATGAATATCCTTTTTTAAATTAATCAGTCGATTCTTACTTTTTTATTGGGTTTAGATTGATGGGTAACAGACTGCTGATTACAGCATCGGTAAACGCCCTCTTGGTAATGATGACACCAAAGTAACAGGCGAATATCATTAATACGGTGCGGACTTCTCCACTCGCCTATCCCATAAATTGCTTCAACAAAACAAAATGGCGTATTAGGATCACGGGTTTTTTCTACTTTCCCTGCGGGATATAACGGCGATATAGCTTGATAACCTGTCATCAAAGGGACTAAATATCCAGAACCGGGTTTGGGAACATATTCCCAATGTGCCGGGTCGCCAACTTCAGGTTGCTTATCTTCCTGCTTAGGAATAGCCCTCATTTTAATAGCGGCAAAATCAAGCCAGGCGTCAATCATTTCTGCCTGTGGGTTGCTTTGCTTTAATGCATCGTAGTGATTGGCTAATAACTCTGAACGATCCAACAAAACAAACCCCGGCAACAGGCGACGCATTAATTTACGGGTTTCCTGTTCTCGCTGCGGAAAAGCAATAACATCTACTTTAGCAATTTCAGTGATAGTACCACCTGCTAATCTCTGAGTTTGGCAGATCTCCCATAAATGTTTTTCTAAACTCCTAGATCCTTCGTCACCATTTTCAATTTCACCAATGCATTCAATTAATAAAGAAACCGTCATATGCATACGGCCTTCTTCATTAAATGCCGCCGTTTTTGCTTCTTTAGTTAACGGGTTTCGGGTTAATGCAAAAACTTTATCCCTAATAGGATCAGATTGATAAGCATGTAATTGGTGGTTATGGCAGATAACGCCGCAATTTTCTAGTCTTAAATCATGGCGCTGCTGTAATTTACGTGAAAGTGCATGAGTAAACCCAAGAAAATGGGTGATTGCTGGAAAACCATAGGTTAAACCTGCAATCGCATTCGCGTTTTCCACTTTAATATGGCGCAAAACAATTAGATAACTCATGGCATCACCTCCGGCAATTCATCCTCAAATTCACGTAACCGTTTCTTAAACTCAGAAGCCCACTCACGACGTTCAGGTAATTCCATTTCTAATCGTTCATGCTTTAAACTCTGGTTCAGCCAGTAACTAAAATCTGCGGCTATTTCTTTTTTCCAGTCGCCACCTTCACGTTCAAATCGGAATTCTTTATCCAGTTGGCAACGATAAGGATCAAGCCAAAGCTGTTGAGCACGTTTTAACTCACAATCATCACTGGCACTCCAGCCTTTAAGCTCAAACAGATTTTGTATACCAGCAACATAGTTAAACAAAATATCAATAATTTGATCGACAAATTCCTGACGGAGTTTTTTGATTTTTCTATTATTCTCGATATCTTGAACAACGAATAAATATTGCCGCATCTTTCCGATAGTTTCACGAGCTAATGAGACAAACTCACTACGCCGATCAAAAATGGACCTGCGCTCCATAGGAGGTTTGGTAATACTTAGCCAATTGGGAGAAGCACAAGATAAAAGCCAAGTGCTCCCACCTCGTACACTGTTAAGGTAAGATATATTTTGCGGCTTAGTTCCACCTATATTCTGTACAGCAGTACTAGGATAGATAACTCTAGCTTCAGGATGCCAGTATTCTTCTTTCTTCGCCTTATTAATTTCTTTAGATGACTCACCAAAACGGGCTTCGATAATATGCTGATGTATTGCATTCGCCAACGATGAAGAAAAAAGCGGGCTTAATAAATGATATTCACCGGGGCTGACGGGGAAATAGAGTTGTTTTGCCAGTTTATGTGAAGAAAGTGTTTCATCCGACAAAGCTTGTCGGAATCCGTTAATCCACCGCTCAAGTTGTTGCTCGCTTTCCGCCAGTTCAGCCAGTGCCGTATAATCCTCCCGATTCAGACATTCTACCAATGAATCTTTCTGGTATTCTGTTTGCAATAATTTTGCAACATCAAGAGCAGCGGCATTTCCTACAGCATCTATTGCTGGTTTATTCAAAACGGTAATAGAAAGATATTCAATATTTTCTTTTCCGCTTGCTGATGTTGCAAAAATACTACTACCTTTTGCATCGCTATGAGTAAATTTCAAAGCATGCGTTACCAAGCTAATTTGTTTTGCCCGATTTGCGGCATCATCCAGCCAATTTCTTACCTCAAAACGTTCTTCCAATTCTTTGAGCTGTTCGGCAATCTCTTGTTGAGCAACAGAGATCTCCTCTGCTGAGGTTAACTTCGCCAGTTTCTTTTCCACCTCTTTATCAAAAGCCTCCAGCTTTGACTGCTTACGACTTTCAATATAATCGACAATAAATCGACTCAATCCATTTTCATTCATAGGATTTTACCTACCTTATCAAAATGATTATCCAGGTGCCCGCTAAATTTAGCGCAAAAAAATTTGGTACATCATCAACCAATAAATATCTCCAGCCCTGACTATCATCCCAGTGAGAAGCAAAGTATCAAGACATCCCATCATCAATGGTTATTCATAAGATAGTTTATTTCTTTAAGAGTTCAACTTATTGTTAAAAAAATGCAATCCCGCCTTCCCACTGAGTCTGTGTATTGACGCCCAGGGTGAGATCACGAACGTTATTTAATCAATATTAATCCATTTGACCCACGAATTCAGTTGTGATCTTATACTCCTTTTTTCGGGAGTACCCTAATGGAACTCGATGCTTTTTCTCAGCATTTCGGTGAAATCAAAGATCCTCGCCAGTCTGCCAAAATCAGTTATCCCCTGTTTGATGTGCTTTTTCTGACAATGTGTGCCGTCTTGACGGGCGCTGAAGGTTGGGAAGATATCGAAGACTTTGGGAATATGCGCATCAACTGGCTTCAGGAAAAGGGATTTTTTCAAACCGGCTTACCTGCACATGAGACAATTGCGCGCATCATTTCCCGCCTTGACCCCGTCCAATTTCAACACTGCTTTATTCGCTGGACTCAGGCGGTAAGCGAGCGTACCGAGGGGGAAATCATCGCGATTGATGGTAAGACATTACGGGGAACCGGGCATTGGCATAAACGATTATCGGCTATCCATAGGGTGAGCGCATTTGCTACAACCAATGGCGTTGTCATGGGTCAGTTAAAAACTGAAAAAAAATCTAATGAAATCACTGCGATCCCGAAGTTACTTGATTTACTGGACATCAAAAGTTGTTTGGTCACCCTTGATGCGATGGGATGCCAGACTAAAATGGCTAAAAAAATTATCGCCCAGGGCGGTGATTATCTGCTGGCCGTAAAAAATAGTCAGGAAGTGTTATATCGCGCGGTTAAACAAACACTGTCAGCGCAAGTCACTGCCGTCAGAAAATCAGAAAATGTCTGTATATAGAACAAGGGTATGAGCGAATTGAATTACGTGAATATCATGTATTACCGGCGGGAGAACTTGCCTCGCAATTTCCGGAAGGGAAAGGCTTAAAAAGCATGGGTGTGGCAATACGATATCGCCTTGATAAAGCGAGAAAAAAAGAATCACTGGATTATCATTATTATATCAGCTCTGCCGAACTTGAATCAGACCGTTTTAGGGAGGCGGTACGAGGTCATTGGGGTATTGAAAATCGCGTCCATTGGGTGCTTGACGTATCAATGAATGAAGATGCGTGTGCCATTCGTCGCGGCAATGCTGCCGAGATATTAGCGGGTATGCGGCACTTCTCGCTTAATATGCTACGTACAGAAACCAGTGTAAAAGCCAGCATGCGACGCAAAGCAAACATGACCAATATGAGCAGTGAGTATTTGGATAAAGTTTTAATTGCAGGTTTTCAGGCATTGGGCAAGAAATGAACATTCATGCTCTTGCCCTGCTCTAATGACCTTATGTGTGGGTCTTAACCCACCGTAATCTGAACAGGTTTCCCTATACAGTTTAACATATTAACCAATGCTCAATGGTGAATTTACTTACCTTTTTATTCACAACATCAGATACTTTTGGTCGAGAAATGTGTAACACCGTTGCGACTTTAGTTTGTTTCATTCATTAACCGTTATTTGATTTGCAGTGTGTTTTCTATTTCTCGTAAAGAGGTTACATGAAGTTGTTGAGCCTCTTGTTCAGTAAAACCTAATTCAGAAGATATATTATGTCCGGCTGGAGTTACCCTACGAATTTCAGTGTCAATTTTAGCGATCATTTGATATTTCTCCGTTGCTGGATAACTACGTTGTATCGTACTTAACAGCATATCACCAAATTAAGTTTTGGCTTCATTGGCAAAAAGTATATCCTTGTTTGTAGACTCGCTAATATCGTTCGATTCATTTAGCACAGTCTAATCGAACGACAATCACCACCCATTACCCATCAAAAAGTATACAATTTGATTGTCGGGTTGCTGATAAATCCATTTAAAAAGAGGGTTGAATGGGTGTTTAAACGTTAATAGATCGCAAAAACGATTTGAAAAGTAACGATATGAATTGATTTTAATATCAAACCACATTTCGTAGACCAGACTGATTAATAATAGCGTAAAAGCAAATTTAATCTGGCGTATTTAAAGTATTGTATTCTGTTAACTCATTCATTTGAAAACTTTCTTATAACCGATTATTTAACTGGTTTACGAAAAAGTTTATTGCCAGTTGAAAATGTTATTAAATCCGATTCCTTTGGGAAAATAGATTGTTTGATCAAACTACTCATATTTTTATTTATCCTTCTCTCCAGGGAATATGAGCATCAATAAAACCAATTTTTGTTTCTCATTTTTTCGCTGATGGTTTTATAATAAGCAAGTTTTAAATTATTATTAAAATTCATTTTCTTAACCTCTGGTTTTAATCGGTATAAGGTTTTAACCTTTGATTTTACCACTTTTAATCCCTACTTTTTATTAAGTTTAATCATCATGGGGCATAGTGTTTTACGTTTTAACCCTCGTTAATCATACCCGATTTTATCTTTACTGACGCTGTTTTACTGACAGTCATGAGCGGTTTTAACAAATCATCACCCCCTATTTTCTCTTCATAAATCAGCCAGTAAATGGCCTGATGATATAAAGAGACTCCTTTATGTTTTTTCAGGGTTCAAATCCTGCCAAATTAACCGTTTTACTATCTTTTATTAGATTATTTTTATGGCTTGTTTCGTAAAACAACGGCGAGAAAAAATTTTAATATGAACCTGTTTAGATAATATTTTCTTCGTGCCGATTTTTTTCAACTCTCTTTTAATGTTTAATGGAATTAGATTAAACGCAATTGACTATCTATCTGAAAAATCCCTTTCTTAAGTCAAATCCGCCTTTTATATAAAATCGTTAATTCCTTTATATTCCCGATTTTAAATGATCAAGAAGGTATAAATAAATGAAGGATAACATCGCCGATAAATGAATTAAACGTGACAGAAAATAAGCTGTTTTCAGTCACGTCGTTTTTTTAAAAAATCTGGTATTCATGGGGATCTATTTCTTTACTCTTATTTAACGGATATCTAAGTTAATCACCGATAAAAAGGTGCTTACAATCGCCAAAAACGAAGGGTTTCTATTGAACAGTTTTTTAAATCTAATCGTTTTTCGGTTTCCTGCCTCGTATTTAAACTTTACTATTCTCATTAAAATAATATTCAGGTTTTCTCTTTTCACGGTATTTGATTTTTAGGCTTAAAACCAGAGAGGGTAAAAGATATACCCATAGGATTAAAATCAAAGCCCATTGCTTTAATCGTTTTTAATACGGCTAAACGCTATCTTTTTCACTATGCGATTAACCCATTAAATGTTTTAATATAATCTCATATTTTTGCTATTGGGTTAACTTCGCCACCTGGTTAATCGATTTAAAACTCGTTTTAAAAAAACCTTAATCACAGGTTTTACCTGTTTTTTTCATGATACACTTATCCTTATTTACCAGATTTTAAAAACACCGCATATTGTTCAGCCAATTTCGCTAAACACCCCTAAAAATGGATGATAACACCATGCTTCTCCATCGTCTTTTTTCCTAAGACGAATCTCACCAAAACGTAAACTAACATCTTTTAACTCTACCTGATAAGTATCAGCCAAATGCTGATAAATCGTCTCAGTATCAAGTTCAATCCAGCTACTCACACCCGGCGTAAACGATAATTCCGATACATAATCAAAAGCTCCATTTGCTTTCATTCCTACCGGGCCGCTGTCCAACGCCATAAACTTCGCTTTTTCACCCTCTTCTTCAAGCCATAGATAATGCAACTCATCGGGTTCAGACTGACGAAACGGCTTATGACACTGTAATTCTGCACACCATGAAGCCTGTTCACGCCACCAGAAAGCAGCACAATAACGATAATCATCATTAGGATCACCTTGAAGCTCTTCCCACAAACGTCGATGCTCAAGATCAACCAAATTTTTAAAAGGTGAACACTCTCCAGCATTATCGCGTTTCTTTATTCTTGGTAATGCACTGATTAGCTCATATTGGTCATGTTCTAATAACTCGCTTAAATCATGACTGGCAAGGAGGTAATCTTTCGACTCAAATCCTGGACGACAATAAACTGGATGTTCTAAATTAGTCGCTTTAAGTGCCTTATAGTTTTTCGCCAGAATATGCAGATTGGGTATCTTTGGCTCTTTTTGCCGATGGCGTTGAATACGTCCGGCAAGTTGTATCAGCGAGCGCATTGAACTCGGTTCAGCAATGCTCCAGTCGTAATCATGGTCTCTACCAACCTCTGCTACAGAAGTCGCCAATACCACAAAAATATGATGCTTTTCCGGCATCTCCTCCAATGCCTTACGGATTTCTGCCACCTGCCACAACGCCTTTTCATCGTAACGCGCTAATGTGGAATCCAACCGATGTTCAAGATGGGAACGTATCGCCAGTGGATGCTGACTGTGATAGACACAGTAATGGATATGTACATTTTTAGAAGACGGTATCTGCAATAACCGCTGTGTTACGGCAACGAGTGGATCGATGTTTGCCATGCGAATCAAACCGATAGAAACGGTTTTGCCCGATGGGTGGATTTGATGGTGTTCCTTACGTAGTCTCAACATGGAGCGATGCATCACCTTTGCCATGGCTTGGATCACAACCTCGTCTTTATGCTTTTCAGCCGTTATCGGCACTAATTCAGCTTTACGTAATGGCACCTTTTTTTCTAAACAGCCAACGCGCTTAACGACAAAAGCATCATGCTGATCTTTAAACTGTTGCGCATTGGTAACATCCAGTTGCGCCACATTATATTCATCAAACCAGGCACAACAGATATTAACTGGGGCACCTGGCTGACCACATGCTAACTGGTAATCCTGACGTCCAGCCCGATAAGCATTGAACAATGCCTGAATTAACGCCGGCGGCAATGTGGCTGATGAAAGCAAGACCCGCGAGCCCAACAAGCCTGCCCAGTTCACCAATCGGCATAAAGCCGGTAAATCGTTAATATCAAAATCATCCGGTTCATCCAACACCAGATCAGAAGTGAGTAATCTCAACATAGGTGCAATTTGCTTCCCGCCACGAATGCCTTCAGTAGCCGGAATTAAATGATCGATGGTCGCCACCAGCACAGGGGCACTGAGTAGTTTATTCAGTTTATTGTCTTTACTCAGCCAGTGGCTTAGGCGACCATCATCCAAGCTACCGTCATAACTGACATACTGATGTTCAGCAAATAGTGCTTCAGCAGATACACTGCCGGTATCAGGCTCAAGCCCTTTATGACGAAGCTGATGTAACTCTTTTACTGCCTGCGAACCAATAAGTACCGCCAAGTCATCTTCTTCCAGATGCAGTTTTTTACGTAACGCATCACCGGTTTGCAGCGTTAACGTCCGTAGCCCTAAAGCGACAGAAAAACGGCATCCCTGTTTTTCATCAGCTAGCCCATACATAATCCGTGCATTGGCAAAGGTTTTACCGCAACCCGTGGAAGCCATGTTAACACCAAAAAAGCCCTGTTCTGCTGAACGTTCGCGCAAAGCATATGCGGCATCGAACGCCTGATCCTGCCAGCGGTATTTTTCATCTTTGCTGCGTTGTTTAAATCCTTTATGACGGGTAATCGCGGGTAGCGTTTTACGAAGATGTGGCAAGCTTCGCCCCAATAGCAAAGCATTCTGCCCAACACCAATATTATGTTCATCTAACCGTTGTTTACACTTTCCGGTGGTTCTATCGGTATTGGCAAATGCGCCATAGTTAATATCTTGCCAACCAAGGGTTGCAGGTAATGATGAATAATGATGATCGGCCAGCATTAAGACTAATCGGGACATATGACTGGTGAAACGCTGGTTCAAATCGCCATATTGCAATAATGATGTTGATTGCAGCGCTCTGTTCGCAAATTTCTGTGCTTTCTGGCGCCAAGTCTGACTACGGATAGGTGTACCATTTAGGAATGTCCAGACATCACGTTTATCCTGATTACTCCAATTTTTAGCCGTCATGTTGACTGAGTTCCATGAGGACTCTAGCTGTTTGGTCAGCCAACTCTTAATACTTTCTAACTGTGGTTCACTGGTGTATCGCTCATTATAACGAGGATAAACGGGAAGACGATGATGCGAGAGGATCAGCCAGGCGACAGTGGTTGCTAATGGCGGTAAGTTAATAAAAGGGTTTACATATTTGGGAACAATACCGTCTTTAACTTTAACCAAATAGGAAAGAACTTTATCCTCATCACCAGAATCAATCTGACTTAACGAAGTCAGCCACGCCTTATCATCTTGTTCCGCGACAAATGCCTGAAACAGCCGCAAAGATACCCATTCATGCCGATACGGTTGAAACCGCCCATCGCCCTGTAAACCTTGCTGGAACAACGCATTAGCTTTACCAAAATCATGAAATAATCCGGCGATAGCGGCCAATAAACTGATGGCCTCAACACTGTGCCAATGATTTTCATCCTGACTTTTCAGCACATCACGTTGTGTCGTATTGGTAGGTACAATTCCTCGCGGGCTAAAGCGTCGTAAATTCCCGACTATCCATAACAATTCAGTTTGGTTTCCGCTCTTTATCCAATGACAGGCAACTGCGGTATTACGGCGTGCTGTTTTACGCAATAACTTACGCAAGGTGTTTAAACCTTCCAATGTAATGGCCGTCTGCCAGGTTCGATCACCTTTTCGTTCAGCAAATTGATCCAATATTCGACGGGTTTCAGTTAACGCTCGTTTATTGCATTGGGATACTAAAAGAATATTCATTGTGCCACCTGACTCAGTTGTTGAGCAGTTGTTTGCAGTGCATCAATCATGGTGTCCAATGCATCAGATTTTTGAAATCCACTAATGCAACGTTGACGAAACTCCTGTTCATCTTCTCCAGCCATTGCAGCGATAAATGCTTGTGGCAATACCAACGCATCTTTAATCAGATCAGCAACATCGAAAACCAACCCCCCACGACGGGTTTTTCCATGCAACACAGCCAAACCATGCGGTAAACCAATCACCCAAGTTGCAACAGCCGCTAATCCGTAAGCCAGATAATTACCATGATCGAGAAAACGGTTTGCTAAATCTACACCACCACCTCGTTTTGCCCGGATAAAATCGCCATAACTCACTGCCTCCGCTGCCAGCTTGTATAATGCCTTAGTCATCACAGCTTCTTGCACCATTAAATCCTGATTATTGCGGCAATTTTCAAGGTTCTGCTCATAACGGGTGAGTAATGACAATAAACGTTCACGATTAAGCATAAAAGAGCTGTCCCGAAGCATTCGACTACTCAGCCAATGTTCACGGATTTGTGCAATGCGAACTTTCTGAAAAGCAATCGCTGCTGCTAATCGTTTCGCATCATCAAACCAGAAACTCACCCAATCTTGCAAATACTCAGTAGGACGATATTCACTTTGTGGCGTAAGCCAGGACACATCAACCTCAACATCATTAGCTGCGAACAGCGGCGTTCCTCCACCACCACAAAAACCAACTAAAACACCCGCTCTGGCGAATTCACGCATTGCAGCTTGAGTAATAGAAGTCCCCGTTCCCAACATAATAACGGTGGTATTGGCAATTGGAATATTCCAATACAGTGATTGTTTTCCCTCATCAGTGACATATTCAACACGACCACCATTCACTAATACTCGACAATATTGCAGGTAATAAATATTCGATCGCTTGGAATGCAAAATCGTTTTGAGATCACTCGGAGAAAAGTTGTTATCCATAGTCAAGAATCGCCCAAATAATTAATTTTACTTATAGAAAATATTATGCATAAATTTTACACAAGTAAAATATCGGGAATGTAAATTAAAAAAATTTACAATTCCTTACCAAAACATTACATAGTGTCTTTCATGAATCAGGAATAATACCGAGTTTTCTAAGCTGCCTGTACGGCAGTGCACACATGTCAAATGTTGATGTGCTTGATGTCATTTTTCTAAGCTGCCTGTACGGCAGTGCACAACTGCAAGTGGTGCTGTTGGCTCACGAACTTTTTCTAAGCTGCCTGTACGGCAGTGCACAGAGGATTATTCATATTTGGATTATTCAGTATTTTCTAAGCTGCCTGTACGGCAGTGCACAAGTGCCCGGTAATAATTTTTCTGCTGGTAAATTTCTAAGCTGCCTGTACGGCAGTGCACCCAATCGGTGCCAACATATAGTGTGACAAAGATTTCTAAGCTGCCTGTACGGCAGTGCACGTGACAAATAATACTTTTGAAGCATAGCCGCATTTCTAAGCTGCCTGTACGGCAGTGCACTCAATGGATGCTAGATGATGGTGATGCTTTGGTTTCTAAGCTGCCTGTACGGCAGTGCACTGTTACAGATTAACTTTAACCTATTGACTATTAAAAAGTATAGTTATAAAAAGTCAAAAAACCCTTTTTTACAGAAGAGATAAAACACTATTTAAAATCAATGAATTATAATTTACCGATAAAAAAGGGTCAAAGCCAAGGAGCCAAGGAACCAAGGAACCAAGGAGACACCATCCTTCTTAGCAATAAAAATGTAAACCCAGGTAAAACTTGGTAGACATTGAAAGTGGATTTCTATGCAAGCTTTTTAATCATTGGAACGAGGAAAAAATAACTTATACAACAATAAGATGTCGGCTATATACACATTTATTTCCGTTTATCTTTTTTCTAAATTTTTTAATGAAGAACCCCGCCGCAAGCAGCGGGGTATCTTAAAACAGTGTGAACTGATAGTCCGAGTGTAATTTGTTATATTCTTTGCCTTGATTTTTAACATATTTGCCAATCATCTGTTCGTTTCCATGTTTACCAACTGTGCGGGCAAAATATCCATCTGTCCAAAATTCTCCGCCCCATAGTTTCTTTTTCACTTGAGGACAACGTTTGAATATTTCTCTTGCTGTCAGGCTTTTTATCAGCGTTACAATCTTTGTCACACTATATGTTGGCACCGATTGGATCAAGAAATGCACATGGTCTTTGTCTGTACCTATTTCCAAAAATTTCAACTGATACCTTTGCTCAATTTCAAGGCAAATATCTTTTAGTTCTTCATCAACCTGTAAGTCAAAAACCACCTTGCGGTACTTACCTGGTAACACTAGGTGATACATCAAGATGGTGACATTATGACTTTTGTGAAGGTATTCGCTCATTATGTTAGCTTACGCCGCAAGCGGCGGGGAATTAGACCCCAAGAGATTAATTTTTTGATAGCAGCAAAAAGCTGACTGTCATTTTTACTGTCTAACTTAATCCCCGCTCCTTGAACTGCATTAATTAATTCACGCTGAACGGTATTAAACCAGTCGCCCATTAATTTTGTCGGTGCAATACCTGCGGCCACATTACCGTCTGTAAATTCACCGTTTTTATCTGCGGTATTTGTAATATCACCGATTTTTTGCATAACAAAACCTCACTCATAAGGTGATTTGAAAATAATAAATAAAGGGTTATTAGTTGCTGTAACCGAATTGCAGAATTGTGTGTGACGGGCAAAGGCGGTTAAATTGACATTCAAGCCGTTTATTACCCCAAGAGCGCAATGGATCTCCGCAATAACTCCCACCGGCCACAGCGTAAAAGATGGTAGTTTCAGGCGCATTAATTCGCCAGGTAAACGGCCAACCTTCACCGTCCAAAGCATCACCATCATCTAGCATCCATTGAAGAGCTTCTCGCGCATAATCTTCGGTTTTCAGTGCTACTGCGGTAGTCAGTTTTTGTCTGCGTATCAACCACAATCGAGAACCAATTTGGTAATCCGAGCCGATATCACCCCACCAACCCTTTCTATCAACCCCGTCAATCTCATCGTCAGGCCGGGCTTGTCTGTCTGTGAATAAGCTGATTATTATTGCGGTTTGCAAGTCGTTGCCTGTGACCAAATCCCCGTTCCCAGATAACCAGTCAGCATGAATTTTATTCACATCCCAGTACGAAGTAATATCACTCATTTCACTGGCTCCCCGGTTTGCTGACTCGTTACTGTTGAACTGCCTGATTCCACGCCGGATACTTTATGCGTATGCCGATTATACGATTCACGTAACTGTTTCATTGTTGAAGCATTACTGTTGCAGTTGTCAATAATATCGCCTGTGACTTTTAAAATTGGCGTATTGCAGAGCACACTCTCACTTGCATTAATAGTTACCTGAGTTGCATTATTCACAGTAACCGGCTGGCCTTTAGCTTCAATTGTGATCCCTGACTCAGTCAGTAAGATGTGTAAGCCCCACTGGTTATAAAGCACCACTTCGCCGGGATTTAAATTCCTATGCCGATATTTCTTATTGTTGCTTGCAATCACTACTGCGCTTGAACGATCCCCGCCGAGATAGCCGATAACAACATCTGTCCCGGCTGGAAGTGCAGAAGAGAAACCAAACTCAGCCATCCTTGCCGTATTATCCCGGACTTCAATCGGCGTCTGATACTGAACAACTTGAATGTTTCCGCTATCATGTGAAGTCTTGATTTTTCCAAGCCCCAGCATCATCTCAACCCGTCGAGATAACTTTCTGATTGCATCATTCATCATCTGATAGTCTCTCTCAAAATTGCGTAAAATTCGTATGGTTGTACGGCAAAAGCCGCTGGCGGCATTAAGACTAATTGCGCTTGTGTACCGTTATCGCCGTTACATGTATATGTCACTTCTGATAACAGCCATTGCTCATTTTCCAGACCAAAAATTGGCATGCGAATAGGAATTAATGTGTTGGGTTGCCACAACTTACCGCTGCTATCTCGCCAGCTATCAATTGTGACTTTCAGTACTTTTGAGCGTCCGTAGCGGCGGTTCATTTCCCAGTCTATTGACTCTTGCGATCGCTTTGCTGATATGAGTGTGCTTTCTATGATGGTGACATAGTTCCGATAACGCATCTTTTTCGCTTCGGGATCACTCGCTGTTGCTAACGTGACGACATCATAACCGCTATCATGACTTGTCTCATTGAGTCCGCTAATAGCAAAAGACAGGCCGGTATACTCAGAAAACCGTTCATTCATTGAACTATTGTAATCTGATGTTTCGACTTTCTTCCCTTGCTCCACCCCACTCTCTGCCAGTTCTGTGCCTACTCGCGTCATGATTAAGTTCCCATCGGGCAAGTCGTAGTAAAGAAGAGCAGCAAACCGGGTAACGCGATCAATGACTTCTTGCGAGGATTCACCCCAGTTCAGTGTGAACTGAGGGACAGTTGGCATATCATCAACATCAGAGGTCACTTGAATGTCGTACCATTGGGCCAGTTTCTGAGCAATCTGTAGCGGAGTAGCCTGACTGATAACGTTGTTCGGCCACTCGATCACTAATGACAACTCATCATTTTTCACTGTTTCAGCGCCTTAAACTTAACGGGCATAAATGCCGGGTGAATGGGAGATACCGCTTGTACAAGCTCATCACTGCGCTCGGCATCTTGATAAATGCGATTAGCAATATTCAGTACAGGCAATACAGAGGGTAAGTTAAACTGGGTTAATCGCCCTTTTGTATCTTTCAGTGAGAAACTTTCGACAAACTCATAACGTAACTGAACTAATGATTGGAAAACATCATCAGCCGCCAAATCACCCGCTTTAATGATCGCGTTATCAAGAGACTCACAAACACGTCGCTGAATGGTTGCCGCCTCATCACGATTGGCCGGAATAAGTTCACTTGCTGTTTTTGCCATCGCTCCAGCAGACAGAACAACGAGTAATAATGTCGTAGCTTCTGCTGCGTTCCGGTCTACACTGCTCTGCTGATATTGCGTATTTTTAAAGCTGGCAAGATTTTCAAATACCCGGACTTTCTCTGCTGTACTGCCCGTTGCGCTAATGATCACATTGATAACTAACTGCACTCCACCAGCCAGCCCTTCAATCGAATTAGCATTGTTGAGTTGCGAAAGGGCTTTTGATATTGCCTCTCGCCCCATCACAGCCCCGGCCATTTTTTCATTAACCACATTTTTATAGTTTTCACTGTCATTGTTTCGCAGTACAACGCCGGTTGCCCCGGAGACAGAACGCCGATCTTGCCTCGGCTGTAACGGCCGTAACGTTTGCTACCGAACGTGGAATTCAACATATCACTGAGATTTGTCACCTCATCAATTGACGACTGCACCATGTTTGTCCAAAAATTAATGGTCTGCCTGATGGTTTTAACGGCCTGGGTGACTGTGCGGATCTCACCTTTTACCATTGAAATGAATTTTGCTGCTGTCGTTGTGGCCGTTCTGAGCCAATTGGCATTCACTTTACTGTCTGCCGCAGTACTGTTAGTAATGGCAAAGACTTTCAGGCCAGACTCAATCACAGTCAAAGTGAACTCAAACACCCGGCCATTATCCGCACTTTCATTTACTCGTAAGCCCGACTCTGTGACGCTGACAGTTAACTCGCCAAGCGTGGGGTGAATCAGAGTACCGCTTACCCCTTCTTCGCATGCTGCCACCAAATTATTACGTTGAGTGATCACATCCGGCGCGGAATAAACTTTACTGTCTTGAATAATGAAACCACGAAGGGTAATTTTTCGACTGCTGCGCCCAAGGTCTTCAATCCATGCCGTATCACGATAAGGATATTCATGCACAGCCTGGCGTCTGCCGAAAACGCTTTCACCTGAAACCACGGCAAAGGGTACACCCCGAAATGATGCCGGGTGTAAATGTTCTGACCATTTCCACTCTTGATCTTTACCCAAAAAGGAGGAAATGGCGTTTTTGATAAATGGCATATCACCACCTGATTTTTAGGCAATAAAAAACCGCAATTAAGCGGCATAAGAAGGTTTTAAGTAAAAGAAAAGCCTCGCAGAAACGAGGCTTAGGAATTTTTATGCGTTTTACTTACATAGATAACGCCTTTAAAACATGAACCGGGTCTTTCTCTATTGCTTTCAACAAAGCTTTTGCTGGCCCGGTTGGTTCACGCCTTCCCTGCTCCCAGTTCCGCAGGGTTCCAACATTAACAGAAATTAACTTAGCAAAACCGGTCTGACTTAAACCGGTTGCCTGACGAATATTCTTTACTTTTACTGCTTCAACGTGAGTTTCACGAGAGGCAGCACGTTCGCCATTAATAATTTCGTTCATCTGCGTCATGCTTTCAGTTAGCCTGGAAAATAATTTACTATCCATTGTTACCACCCCTCATTTAGCGCTCTCAGGACTTTATTTTCTGATTCACTCAAGTCGTCCTTGATACCTTTTTTGTAAATCAACAATAGCCTGATATGTGAGACATCTACTTTATAGTAATAGATAATGCGCACACCGCCACGCTTGCCTTTACCCCTAGATGCCCACCTGACTTTACGTAAGCCACCAGTGTGTTGGATAACATCACCAGCAATAGGGTTGTCTGCGAGACATTGCTGAAACTCGCGATATTCATCGTCACTTAACAACTCTTTACAATCTTCAGTGAAAATATGGGTCTCAATAAATATCATGTCTCAGTGCGTCATTGGTGTACATTTTAGGTGATAATATACGCTTTGTCGACATAAGTCAATGGCGCATATACGGCATTATATATCATGTGGGTATATTTTAAATTTGCCATCTACAGCCAAAATTATCTAAATAAGGTTTCATAATTCCACTACACGCGGTTTACTTTAACTCATTGTTATATATATGGTTGTTAGTAGATAAGGTGTAGCACCATTTTGGAAAGTTATTTATTGCGCTCCGCGGCATCTCCATCACCTCCTCTGCACTCCACTTCATCAACATACGACAAGCACAAAGAACAACCACCCGTTGTTTCAGAATATTAGAATCTTTATCAACAAAATCGTAATGACGATAGTTTTCAGCTTTCTTCAAATATTCTGAATTTAATACCAACGTACGCGCAAGCGCTTTGGCCGAATTAGTGGTTCGAATATCACTACCACAATGTTTACACTTGATAGCATCTTTATTGACGAATTCAGCGCAATAAGAACATATTGCATCACTTGATGATCTCCCGAACAAAAGCATCATAAACCCGCAGAATGTGACAAACGCGCCGAAAAAGACATGATTATGCTGCGATGCAATCATACCAATATTGCTAACCCTGCCACTTCCATAGTCCGATGGTACAGTTGTGTCCATATTAAAAGCCACGAGAAGCCATATCAAACCAAGGATCAACAGAAAATAACCAAACCTTTTCATTACCAACCTCTTTATTTAATTGAACTGAGCAAACATTAATCAAGTTCATCATAAATTCAAGGTTAAACTGTAAAACGTCATTAAAAGCACCAAGATATGACTACGGACACTGCATAGAGGTTGTTACCCTACCGCCCGCTTTTGAATTAAATTGCTGACGTTCCCCGGTCTTGCTGTTCACTAGTGTAATTTCAACTTGAAATTTGTTTTCACCAATCGCTGTCTGAATGGCATCACGCCTTGAGCAAGCTCACTGTTATTTGCTTGATTTGCAAAGATGGAAGCGGATCTTTTATCAGACTCAGGCGGAGCGGGTTGATATTGCAGGCGTTGTAGCTGTAAATAGTTTATGTCACGTTTACCTTGCCAGCGCGGGTCAAAGATAGCGGCGTTTATTGCATCCGCGATTTGTTTTTGATTAAAGGGTTGTTGACCATGATTTTCTTGTTTGATCATCGCTTCCATCAGATTACCTAGCACTTTGGGGTCATGCATATCTAACTGTTGATTGGGAAGAAAGCCCGTCTCTTTTGACACGAAATTGATGTATGCCTGAGTATTGTTTCTATCTACGCCGCCTGGCGGTGCATAGGTGCTGATTGTGCTATTAACGGTATTTTTCCCTCTATCACCGTTCAGCATTAACTGACGAGCTAATGCTGAGAGGCCGTCGTGATCATTACCAAACTTAACAAATGTTCCACTTTTTCCTGTTACATACCCTATTCCGTTAGGTGCTTCGCGTACATTTCCCGGATTTTTATTTCTCAAACCAAACGAATCCTTTACCGGCTTGGCGTAAGGATCGGGATATTTAGGAGGCTCTACTTTTGGTGGCTCTGGGATTTTCTGCAGTTGGGGAATGGCTTCATTTTGAGGATGCGTTTTTTGCCATTCATTATATTTCTCGCGAAAACCATCAGACATTACACCAAAATCAAGGGCAACCTTATCGCTCCAGCTTAAACTTTGATAAAACTCTGGCGTATTATAGCCCCACCTAAGCTGATCGGCTTCTTTGCCACGCGTAGCACCAAGCGCATGAGCTAAAGAAATACTGTCTAGCCCATTAGTGAGGATATCTGTTACACCTTCTAGCCCATCTTTAACTGAGCCATCGAAAGTTAAAAAGTTATTAAGATTATTTTCTCCTCTCTGTTTGAAACCCTCCCAAGATGCATTTAATTCCCTTAATGAACTATTAAGCTCATTAAGCCGATTATTAAGATCAGGATCAACAGTAAAACCAAACCTATCAGATTGTTTTAATCGTTCTTTTAACCCCACAGCATCGCGTAATAACGCAAGAGTGTTATCATCAAGCCCAAGAAGTTTAGCTATTGTCTTCTGTTTATCAGAAGAATATTCAGGAAACACTTTAGCCAATTCTTGAATGGTTTTATATGCATCTGCGGTACCATCTTTATTTGTATATACCCACTTAACTTGAAGATGCAGGATTCAGAACCTGGAAGTTGTCATTAATACGGCACGACAGGTTCCCGGCAAGTTCCGGTAATATTTCCGTAAAAAAGTGATGTATCGCCTGCCTGAACAAGGCCGCCGAGGCGAAGTAACGATTATTTCTGACTTGTTCATTCATCACTTTCCACAGCCTTTCTATCGGGTTCAGATTCGGGCTATATGGCGGTAAGTCATGAAGCTCAATATTCATCACATAAGCCCAGTCTTTCACCAACTCACTCCGGTGATAACCGGCTCCGTCAAGGATAATATGAACCTTCTGACTGACCGGATAGGTTTCACGCAGGGCAATGAAAAATTCTGCGATGTGATAACTGTCGATACGATCATATTCGCGTACCACGGTTTTGCTGATATTGGCCAGATTCAGGGCCCCCATCAGATTCAGACGGGTACGGCTTCCCGTGGTTTTCACTGCGGTTTTCTGGCCTTTGCGTATCCAGCCATCAGCGAGTTTCGTCCCCTGCGTGGGATGAACGCCATCAATGAACGGGATGGGCTCATGGTCTCCGGCTTCCTGTTTCAGTTTCCCGTAGGTTTCTATAAAGGCCCGCTGCTGTTCCGCGTTGAACTTGTGGGGCACGCCGATCGGTTAATGAGCAACTGTCTTTATCCAGGGCGTCTGGCAGAATGGGTGAACAGGCAGCTTGCCCGCCATCACTCGAACATTGTGGCGTGCGCGCTGGCGAACAAACTGGCCCGAATAGCCTAGGCCGTTACGGCACATCAGACGGTGTTCATTAAATAAAAGAGCCAACGAAAAACGGCGTTAGCTCAGTAAGTTAAGCCGTTACCATCTGGTTTTGCGACGACAGATAATTGATGACATGAACGGCATATCGGCCTGCTGATGAACCTGATATAAAAATGGCGCTCTGAAGCCGAGAGGTTTTTAAGGTTCGGCAGGCACGGAACTCATCGTGGCGCGGGCATGACTGCTCACCAGACGCCGAATAGATTTACGCAAGCCCACCATACATCAAAATTTGTGTTGCAAAAACGGGGGTGACTATAGATTTTTATAATCAGTTCGACTAGGAAAGACATATTGATAATCACCACTGATCGGCGTTAGTTGCTGGAATAGCGTAGCAGCCTGATCTGACAAAGGAACGCAGTGTGGTCTGCGCATTTTCATTCTTTCGGCGGAAATCTGGATAACTTTCTTTTCTAAATCAACTTCGTTCCATTCCAAATTTCTTAACTCACCAGGGCGCAACCCTGTAATAATTAAATTTCTCAACGCATGTCTAACAACCTGACTTCCCATGTTCTTATCAATGGATTTCAGAAATTCAGGCAATTCATTGATATTGAGATGGGGATAATGTTCTCTTTTATGAGGAACAAAGGCACTAGCAAGATCGGGGGCTGGATTATATTCAGCTCTGCCAGTAATAATAGCGTATCGCCATACTTCACCACAGCGCTGACGGACTTTCTTTAATTTCTCCGTCGCTCCGCGTTTCTCCATTCTTGATAGTACTTCCATTAGTTCTAATGGCTTGATCTCTGTTATCGGACGGTGACCAATATAAGGAAAAACATCATTCTCAAAAGCACTCATCATGTCAGTACGATAACCTACTGACCATCTATCTTTGCGTTGCTCAAACCATTCACGAGCAATACTTTCAAAAGTGCTATTGATTTCTCCCTGAGATGCAAGCTTCTTCTGTTTTTTATCTTGATTAGGATCAACACCCTCAGCCACCAGCTTCTTAGCTTCATCACGCTTCTTTCTGGCTTCTGCTAAAGAGATAAGCGGAAAAGTACCAATAGAGAGTAGCTTTTCTTTTCCTGCAATACGGTACTTCAATCTCCAATATTTGGAGCCGCTAACCTTTACCAATAGGTACAATCCCCCACCATCGGACAGCTTAAAGTCTTTTTCTTGAGGTTTTACTGTTTCAACTTACCGGGCTGTTAGTTTCATATTTCTAGCATCCTCGCCCCTCACGGCTATGGGGGTATATTGCAATAGATGTAAGTAGACAGTAGTAGAGCTTAACTTGGGAGTTTTCGTTGATTTTATAGGAAAAAGTAGACCATAAGAGATGCTAATAGAAGTGAAATTGGCGGAGGAGGAGAGATTCGAACTCTCGGATGGTTTCCCATCGGCGGTTTTCAAGACCGCTGCCTTAAGCCGCTCGGCCACCCCTCCGCAATGGCGTGCACTATAAACAGCACTAAGACAGATGTAAAGCCCCCTCTTGTTCAATTGCCGCAAATTTACTCTTTTATACTGTTATTGGCTTATTTTCTCCTCATATAGACATACGTCCTTGGGTATAAAAGTGATTTTTGCTAAATTACTACCATCTTTTTTTGATGGTTAAATGATTATGTTGGTATTCGAAGGTCGTGAGATCGAAACCGATGCACAAGGTTATCTGAAAAACAGCAGTGATTGGCAGGAAGCAATGGCTTCATTACTCGCCGAACAGGAAAATATTGATTTGAGTGAGCAACATTGGGAAGTCATTCGTTTTGTCCGGGGATTTTATGAAGAGTTTAATACATCCCCGGCTATCCGTATGCTGGTAAAAGCAATTGCACAAAAGTATGGAGAAGCAAAAGGCAACAGCCGCTATCTTTACTGCCTGTTTCCCAAAGGGCCAGCAAAGCAGGCAACTAAAATTGCCGGGCTACCAAAACCGGTAAAATGTATCTGAGGCTCAGTGGCGGACGCTAAAGTCTGCCACATCCTCCACAACGCAGGACTGGGACGAAAAACTATCGACCCGTGCCCCCGGTGGCCCACCCTGTTCTAACCAATGGGTTAAGTTATCCAGTTGCTCACTTTCACCATAAGCGACAATTTTGACACTACCATCACGCAAATTACAAACGTAACCTGTCAGCTTATTGGATTTCGCCCAACGAAAAGTTTGATAACGAAATCCAACTCCTTGGACTCTGCCATAAACATAAATGGTTAACCCATATTTCATCATAATGACCCCCTATCTACCTAGTCACCTTGCGGTATCGCTCACATATATAGTTAAGCACACCATTCTCGGTTGTATTTTATATTTACTACAGCTAACCTGAACTTAGGTGAAGTCGCTCTCCAATTATTAAAAGCAAAAAAATGACTTCAACTACCGGGTATGCCCTTGTAATTCACCTTACTGCCCTCATATTCGTATCAATGCAAGGTTTTTTTGGAGGTGGCTATGATTATTGCCAGCAAATTCGGTCTCGGCCAACAAGTACGTCACAAACTTCTGGGTTATTTGGGCGTTATCGTAGATATTGATGTGGAATACTCTCTGGAACAACCCCAGGAAGATGACATTGCATCCAATGCTGCCCTACGTTCTGCTCCTTGGTACCATGTTGTAATGGAAGACGACGACGGCCAGCCAGTACATACTTATTTAGCCGAAGCGCAATTATCCTATGAAGCATCTGATGACCATCCAGAACAACCTTCCCTGGATGAGTTAGCAGAATCTATCCGCAATCAATTACTGGCGCCACGACTGCGTAATTAATCTTTATATGCCCCAAGAGGGCAATTATTGTGTTTTTAAATTGCCTCTACAGTTTAGGCATTCGTGGTTCTTTCTGCCTATGACTTTAAAGACGTCTAACAAGTTATATCAACAAGCACATTGAAGTCGGTTCAGATATGTTCCTATCATAATCATGATCTCTACCAACTTTAGCAACAAATGTTGCCACTATATAATACTTCTCCGATATCTCTTCATAGTAACGAATTAGAGTAGAATCCAACTAATAGCATTTCGCTAATAGATGTCTGTAATAAGTCGATACTACTTGTACGGCAGTGCACCTAATCTTGGGATTTCAATTTTCGGACAGTGATCCATAATAACTTCTAGACCTGCTTCCTCCGCCAACTTTTTTGCTTGTTCGTTAATAACACCAAGTTGCAGCCAGAACACTTTTGCTTTGATATCTATAGCTTCTTGAGCGATTCCATATGCCGCTTCAGCGTTGCGGAATACATCTACCATATCAACAGGCTGAGGAATATCGGCCAATTGCCCATAAACACGTTGCCCAAGCAATGTTTGCCCGGCAAGTTTCAAATTGACAGGAATAACCTGATAACCTTGTTCCAATAAATAAGCCATAACCTTATAACTTGGACGATCAATTTTCTCACTGGCACCTACCAACGCGATAGTTTTCACTCGTCTCAGTATGTCCGCAATTTTCTGGTCACTCATTCTATTACTCCTTAACAAAATCCTGTATTTTCACTTTGTTTATTCAGCCAAAGCGATACTTTTTTAAGGCTTACGCTGAACAGGTACATTTAACCGCTCTAGTTGATGCACAAACACAGATGGATTCTTCTTGTCCTGCATCAACCAGACCTGCTTCTTCGCCCGGGTTAATGCAACATACAAAAGACGACGCTCTTCCGCATCAGCAAAGTCTTCCGGTTGTGGCAGCAAAACCAGCTCCATCACAGATTCCCTTGCCGGTGCAGGAAAGCCATCCTTTCCCTGATGCAATCCAAGAATAATCACATAATCCGCTTGTTGCCCCTTCGAAGCATGAATCGTCATGAACTCTATTTTAAGCTTAGGCCAGCGAGTCGCTGCTTTTCTTAGTAATTCAGGTTTTAAGTGGTGATAACGTGCCAGCAATAAAATCGTTTCCTCTTCGGTGACATAGCCACTCATTTTATTCAACAAAGGTTCAAGTTGATCTTCTGGCAAGATGACAACGGACTTTTTGTTACCTTTAATCAAACTGTTTAGTGGTTTTCTCAGTTGATTTGGGTTTTGTTGCACAAATGCGTTAGCAACTTCACTAATCCGATCATTAAACCGATAAGCGGTATCCAGTACACATTCAGCACCTTTGCCAAAATAATCAGCAAATGCGGTGGTCAACATTAACTCAGCACCACTGAAACGATAAATTGCCTGCCAGTCGTCCCCTACGGCAAACAAGCAACTTTGGCTGTTTTGCGCCCGCAATGCAGCAAGCAATTTAGCCCTTAATGGTGAAATATCCTGAAATTCATCGACCAGAATATGCTTCCACGGGCTGATAAACCGCCCTTTCTCCAGAATATTCACTGCCTGGTGAATCAACCCTGAGTAATCAATAGCACCTTCTGTTTTCAATTCAGATTTCCACGCTTTTAATAAAGGCCCCATCAAGCGAATACACTTTTGAAACTGATCCAGATACTCTTCCTGAGCCAACTCTGTCATAGCCTTCTGACTACCACCGTGCATACGCATTAAACCCAGCCAGCGCTCAAGCCTGCCTGACAAACGGTTAATAAGCTGTTCATCACGCCAAAACTCACCTTCCGGCACTTGCCATTTCAGCCCCTCAGTCAGCCATTCCCGCCAACCCTTAGCTTGTGCTTTTTTCTCACTGCATTGTTGCTGCCAGTGTTTAATCAGAAAATCCCTTCTTTTTTGTCCGTCAGTTTCTAATGTGCTGATTTTAGGTGCTCTATTACTTCCTTGTTGAATAATATACAACGCCAGCGCATGAAACGTTTTCGCTTTGATATCTTTCACACCAAGGCGAATCTGAATCCGTTCATTCATCTCATCAGCAGCCTGATTACCAAACGCGAGCAGTAATATCTGTTCAGAAATCGCCTGTTGACGAAGCAACAGCCAACCCGCTCTCGCCACCAGTACGGATGTTTTTCCACTACCCGCACCAGCAAGAACCAGTACTGAATTTTCACCATTAACAACGGCCAGGCTCTGAGAAAGGTTTAAAGGAGATGTTTCTACCCGCCGAAAAAAGTCACAGTGTTGTTCCAACATACGTTCTGTCCATTGCAGATTTATCTTCTCAACAGACTTTTCGCCATTCTCAAGCCAACTCAAACAAATTTGATACCCGTCCCGGCAATTATCAAATTGCACCAGACGCTGTAATGGCAGTGGTAAAGCCTGAAATGCTGCCTGAATCCGCTGTTGTAACTGGAACAAATCCGCTTTTTTAAACCAGTGATCCTGCTGCTCAATTTTATTGATTTCATTAACCTGAGCCGCCAGTACATCAGCACTGACATCACTCATTTCCTGACTCCATTTCTGCCATTCATCAAGCAGATAATGGTAAAAACGCTGAGTTTGCTGCCATTCAGTGCCATGAAGGCGAACAGCTTGTCCACCGGGCAGTTTAAACTCCAACTCACCCCAAACAATGCCCCGTTTGCACTGAATATTAATTAGCTGGTTAAATGGGATAAGGTATTGATGCTTCTCACCACTGACTTCGATACCCGCATTCAGCAGGCGCACCCGGTTATAAGGATGTTGAGCAAGGCGTTGGCCAATTTGTGTTGCTTTGAGTTCCATTATCGTAGCGCCATACCTGAAAAATAGTTGAACTATGTCTTATAAGGGTTTTTTATCACTAATAAACCTTTTATCATAATGGTTATTTATGACCGTTATCATTACCTCAGAGGTATTTTGTGCTAACTGTTTTCCCCGGTCCGCGCCGTTTTCTTTATAACAGTCATCTTCTCTATTATATCCGTATCCTGATCGCCTTGACTGGTACAACATTAGTACCTTGGTTTCTGGATAAAGAACCTAAAATAACCATACCATTAACCTTGGGCGTTGTTGCCGCAGCACTGGCTGATCTCGATGATCGTCTGATTGGCCGTTTACGCAATCTGGTGATCACGCTGATTTCTTTCTTTGTCGCGTCAGCCTCTATTGAGCTACTGTTCCCTTATCCCTGGCTTTTCACCATCGGGCTGGCATTATCCACCTGTAGCTTTATCTTACTGGGCGCCCTTGGGCAACGCTATGCAACTATTGCGTTTGGCGCGTTGCTGATTGCGATTTATACCATGCTGGGCACGTCTATTTTCCCACTATGGTATCAGCAACCGCTATTACTGTTGATAGGGGCAATTTGGTATAACCTGCTAACCCTCACCGGCCATTTACTGTTCCCTATCCGGCCGTTACAGGACAATCTGGCACGTTGTTATCAACAACTTTCAGCTTATCTTGATGCCAAAGCTAACCTGTTTGATCCTGATATAGAAGAATATCAGCAATCTGTCGTTAATGTAGCAATGGCAAACGGTGATTTAGTGAACACATTAAATCAAGCCAAAGCCTCCTTGCTAACCCGTCTGAAAGGCGATCGCAGCCAACATGGAACGCGCCAAACTCTGCATTATTACTTTATTGCACAAGATATTCATGAACAGGCAAGTTCATCTCATGTGCAATACCAAAGCCTGCGGAATATTTTCCGCTATAGCGATGTTCTGTTCCGGTTTCAACGTCTTCTCGCCATGCAAGCCCGTGCTTGTGAACAAGTTGCTCAGTCTATACTTTGGCACAAGCAATATCAGCACGATCCGCGCGTTGAACGTGCATTTAACTATTTGGAAAGTTCCCTGCAACAACTCAATGAACAACAGAAACATAATTTCGACATTACTGCATTATATAACCTGCTGAAAAACCTGCGGGCGATTGATGCGCAACTATCAGGTATCAGTTCTGGACAATACAATCTTTCCAAAGAAAGAAAAGATGAGACCCAACTATCTGATGAACGTTTAACTGGCTGGCGCGATATCCGTCTAAGGATCAGCCGTCATCTGACGCCACAATCAGCTTTATTCCGCCATGCGATCCGTATGTCTGTTCTGCTATGCAGTGGCTACGCCATGATCCAATTGTTGGATCTACAACGCGGGTACTGGATTTTACTCACCAGCCTGTTCGTTTGCCAACCCAACTACAGTGCTACCCGCCGCCGTTTAACACTGAGAATAATAGGCACTATTGCCGGAATATTTATCGGCTTGCCAATCCTCTATTTTGTGCCATCTATTGAAGGGCAATTGGTACTGATTGTTATCTCTGGTGTACTGTTCTTCGCTTTCCGTAATATTCAGTATGCACACGCAACCCTGTTTATCACACTACTGGTATTACTATGCTTCAATTTGCTGGGCGAAGGCTTTGAAGTTGCATTACCAAGGATTGTTGACACATTAATTGGCTGTGGGATCGCCTGGTTAGCCGTAAATTTCATTTGGCCAGACTGGAAATTTCACCAACTGCCACAAGTGATAAGCCGGACGATGGACACCAATTGCCGCTACCTTGATGCCATTTTGGTTCAATATCGTCAGGGAAAAGACAATGGCTTGAACTACCGAATTGCCCGCCGTGATGCTCACAATAGTGACGCGGAACTGGCATCAGTTATTTCAAACATGTCTGCCGAACCGAAAAGTTACCAGACTTCCCAAGAAGAAGCCTTCCGGCTACTGTGCCTGAATCACACTATGCTGAGTTATATCTCTGCGTTGGGAGCACACCGTGATAAATTGGATAACAACGTTATTCTGGATATTCTTCACGATGCTATTTGTTATGTCGATACAGCATTAAAACCAGCATTAATAGATGATGATAGAATTGAGCAAATATTTGTTAACATAGCGAAAAGAATTGAGCAAACCCCAGCAGAAAGAGACAGTAAAGAACAATTGGTATTGCAACAAACAGGCTTATTAATAGGATTGTTGCCTGAAATTGTCATTCTTATTAAGCAAATTAATCAATTATAGCCAGATTGATATACTGGGGCAGTTGACTGCCCCTTTTATTTAGTTATTCACGATAAAGATCTAACAGGCCAGTTCCTTATGCCAGCGTAATAAGTCATTACGAATCTGTACCGGTAAAACGGCTGAATGGCATCCTTCAATTGCACCAGCCAAAGCAAGTAATAAACTAACATTAGATTTTCTTTTATATTGATGCAGTTTTAAATAACTGGCTTTCGCACCTAACAGCCGTAAATCTTCAACTTTACATATTCCTACCTTCCATAACTGACGCTCAAGAGACATTCCAAGATTAGGCAAATCTTTCAAGCGTGTTGGCATCTTCTTTTTACCCGTCATTTCAATTAACGAGTAGTGATAAGCCAAATACGCATATTGAGATAATAATTCTTGATCTTGCCAAAGTGATTCAACAACCTGGTAATAACGCAAAGTTACCGGCACTCCCTTTTTCGAGTAAATATAGTTTTTCATCCCTCTGGCTTTAAATAACACTTCAGCATGGCCATTTCCCCGTAAATATAATTCTCCATCAGCAATAATAGCAAACATAATCCCGTCAGCCAGCAGGCTGTAACCGCCGAACTGTGGCTTCCTTGTCAATCTTCCAAATGAAGAAAAACCATTTTTGAGTTGAGTAAAACGCACCTCAGACAACAACATACTGATCACTCCATGAGTTTTGTGCAAATAAATCTTTTATCCATAGATTTGTCCCAACTATTAGAGAAATAAATAACAGGAACAAGCAATTGAAAACATACGCAATTCAATTTTCCCTGCCAATGGTTAAATGAGTTTCAAGCCATTTATCGTAAATATTTGCGAAGCTCTTTGAAAAAATAGACTTGATCTTAGCCTGACATGAAGATACTGTATATTAATACAGTTACTTGTGGCGGGGTTCATTATGGGCATTCAATCATCCTGGGTTTACCTTCCTAAACATCAGCTAACAGAAAAGCGACTATCACTCTCTTCACCTGCGCAAGATAATTCAGCCGGACGTGGTGGTATCGTGAGTGAATTGATTTATAGTGATAACCAAGCTGTCATTAATCATATATTGCTACCTTTGTTACGCCAGTCAGGAAATGAAGCCCGCTGGTTGCTATGGGTTAGTCCACATCAAAAACTGAGCCGCCAATGGCTAATTCGCTCTGGATTACCCTTAGATAAAATTGTGCAATTAAATCGCATCAACTCCATTACAACAGTAGACGCAATGGAAAGAGCGTTAGCAAGTGGTAATTACAGCGTGGTGCTTGGCTGGTTGCCAACGTTATTAGCAAGAGATACAGTAAGATTACAGTCTGCGGCACAAAAAGGTAATGCATTGGCCTTTATTATGCGCCCACAAGATGTAAATAAAGGAGCCAATGGCACCGAATCGCAATCAAATTTACTAAAAATTCATTCTATTTACTATCATTGACCAAAATTAGGAATTATTTCAATATTCATGACACAAAATAGCCAATTCAGGCTTAGAATCACTAATCACAACTAAAATCAATTAATTAAGATAGGATTAGTTGTAAAGAATAGTAAAGTTTTTTTTAAAATCATACATTCTCTTTTAAATTTTTTGCTCTATTAATCAAGGGCCACTTGTAACTTTTTAACTTCGTTGTAGACTTTACACCATTAAAGGTTACTGCCCTTGGTTCCTTATGTACTGTTTGGTCCATTGATTTGATAGAAGTGCAGTATTCCTAACTGAGTTTTTTAATCAATATGGCTAATAGCCTATCTCAGTAGATATAATTTAGTGCAGGCTATTCTTATGGACAAATAGTGAACACCGATAGCGTACAAAATTTAAAACGTACATGCAGTAACGGTACATGAAGAATTTGAGCCCTGCTCAGTGTTCACTGTTATTACTAAAGAATGGCAAAGGAAATAACCTAATGGGATAGGCAGTAAGTAAAAAGGCTCCCGAAGCCAATTGCCTATTGGGTGATGATAATAACGAGGCGTTAAAATGAAAAAGACAGCTATCGCGGTAGCAGTGGCAGTGGCCGCTTTCACAACTGCAACGCAAGCAGCTCCAAAAGACAACACGTGGTATACCGGTGGTAAATTGGGTTGGTCCCAATACCATGACGTAAACTTCTACGGTAACGGTTATACCAATGAAATCGGTAATGGCCCTACTCACAAAAGCCAACTGGGTGCTGGTGCTTTCTTAGGCTACCAAGCTAACCCATATCTTGGTTTTGAAATAGGTTATGACTGGTTAGGCCGTATGCCTTACAAAGGTAACGTAAACAATGGCGCCTTCAAAGCTCATGGTTTCCAACTGGCGACTAAATTGAGTTATCCAATTATGGATGATCTGGACGTCTATACTCGTCTGGGTGGTATGGTTTGGCGTGCAGATTCCAAAGCGAATTACGGTGCCACCAATACTCATCTGAGAAATCATGATACAGGCGTTTCGCCACTGGCAGCTATTGGTGTCGAGTATGCGGTGACCAAAGACTGGGCGACTCGTCTGGACTACCAATGGGTTAACAATATCGGTGATGCAGGTTCAGTCGGTGCGCGTCCTGATAACGGCTTGCTGAGCGTAGGTGTTTCTTATCGCTTCGGCCAAGATGAAGCAGCCGCTCCAGTTGTTGCTCCAGCTCCAGTTATCGCTCCAACGCCAGCGCCAGTTGTTGAGAACAAACGTTTTACTCTGCGTTCTGATGTTCTGTTCGCATTCGCCAGCGCTGAGCTGAAAGCAGAAGGCAAGCATACTCTGGATAAACTGTATACTGAATTGGCAAACATTGACCCAACTCAGGGTAAAGTGCTGGTTCTGGGTTACACTGACCGTATCGGTAAAAACGAACACAACCAGCCATTGTCTCAAAAACGCGCTCAAAGCGTAGTTGACTATCTGGTAGCTAAAGGCGTTCCTACCGGTAGCATCAGCGCAGAAGGCCGTGGTAAAGCAAATCCAGTAACCGGTTCTACTTGCGACAAAATCAAAAAACCGAATTTAATCAACTGTCTGGCTCCAGATCGTCGTGTAGAGATCGAAATCCAGGGGATTAAAGAAGTTGTTACTCAAGCGCAAAAAGCTGCTCATTAATCGCCTTTATTGATTACATTAGTCATTAAAAGCGCAGAAAGCCCCATTTTCAGATGGGGTTTTCTTTTAGCTGTCTCCCCCTAATCCTAAAAGTTCGTTTCGCTCTCCATGAGAATTTAGGCGGGAAAATTCCACAGTTTTATTAAGAATCTCGTTGCAATACCAACCCACAACAACTGAGGCTACTCGTTCTTACCCAGAATAGCTTCCAAGTCATGCTTCAAACTGGACATTTGGGTGGCGTATTTTTCTTTACGTTCAGCATCTTCAATTAATTGTATGATAGTTTCGGACAGCGTATTACCCCGTCTCTGAGAAAGTACAGATAAACGATGCCATACAAGAAAATCTAAATCGATAGATTTCTTGCGGGTATGCTGATGTTCTGCATTAAAATGCCGTTTACGCCGGGCTCGGATAGTTTGCTTCATTCGGTTGAATAAATCAGGATTCATATGCTGCTCAATCCATTTAAGTACCCTTACCGGCTCACTCTCAAGTTTGATCAGCTTATCAACCGCTGCATGAGCTGCGCTGTTTTCTATATATTTAGTAATTGGCTCACCTTCCTGATGTTTTCTAATCAGATAAGCCCATTTCCAGCCACATTCCAGATTTTCCAGTTGTTGATATTTCATCTTATTTTCCCGGTGACAGCGTAACTTAAAAATAAGCATAGCAACTATTTTAACAAATTGCTTATAACCAAACTGATTAATACCTATTTTTTGCTCAAAATAATGCCTTACATAAAGCGTCCGAAATAGCAAACATTCAAGCATGTTGGTTTATATCTTAATCTTGTATAATCGACGCTTTCCTACTTCACATATATAGCGATCACTTTGACCAATAACAAACTAGACTGGCAGGCATTACTGCCGAATTGCGCACCCTATGAAGCGCTTTTTCATTCTGCTTCCCAACAGACGCCTGCCAGTATGGAAGCCGTTCAATCACGGCTACATAGTGGTTTGCAGCTTTTCTGCCGGATGGATTCCCGCCAGCCTTTTATGCTGTTGAAAGCCGAAGAATGTGATACTTATTTGTCAACATTGGCTGAATCCATCCATCCATTACTCCCCAAAGAAGCTCCTCAAATTGGTGGTGACTATCAGATAGAGCAACAAAAAATCAGCTGGCACCCCTCAACAGAAGGCCATTTCACACCTGAGTTGCGAGTAGCCTATCGTGAATGGATAGAAGCAGAGCAATTATTTGGTTGCGTCCATTCTCACCACGGAGAAATTCACCTGCAACCCGGCCTGGTCCATCAGGTAAATGGCGGCGTACTCATCCTGCCATTACGTACCCTGTTATCTCAGCCGTTAATGTGGGTTCGCCTGAAACAGATGATTATTCAGCAACGCTTTGAATGGTTATCTCAGGATAATAATAAACCTTTGCCATTACCGATTCCCTTCATGCCATTAAATCTGCGTCTGATTCTGGTTGGGGATCGTCTGAGCCTTGAAGAGTTTCAGGTTACCGAGCCTGAATTAGTAAAAAACGCGCTATATGGTGAATTTGAGCTGGATATGCCACTGCATAATGAGCAAAATTTAAGTCTGTGGTGTAGTTATATCAATGGGCTTATTCAGCAGTGGCAATTGCCGCCATTGAGCGATAATGCCTGGCCTGAATTTATCCAACAAGCAACCCGCTATGTAGAAGATCAATACAGCTTGCCTTTGGATATTCTCTGGCTACACCGGCAACTGACCGCTGCGGCACTCTATCAGCAAGAAAATCAGATTACCGCTCTATCAATTATACAAGCAGAAGAGAATCGTCGCTGGCGCCACAACTATCTGCCCGAACGTGGCTTAGATGAGATTCATCAAGGTCAGATTCTTATCCATACCCAAGGTATGGTTATTGGTCAGATTAACGGATTATCTGTGCTGGAGTATCCCGGTCATCCTGACCCAGTAGGCGAGCCATCCCGTATCACTTGTGTGGCTCATGTGGGAGATGGGGAATTTATTGATGTCGAACGCAAAGTCGAGTTAGGTGGCAATATCCATGCTAAGGGCATGATGATTATGCAAGCCTTTCTGATTTCCGAGCTAAAGCTAGATCAACCGCAACCTTTCTCTGCATCTATTGTATTTGAACAATCCTATGGTGAAGTTGATGGTGACAGCGCTTCACTTGCCGAATTATGCGCACTGATAAGCGCTCTTTCCCAGCAACCCATCGATCAACAGCTGGCTGTCACAGGTGCGGTGGATCAATTTGGCTATGTTCAACCCATTGGTGGTATTAACGAAAAAATAGAAAGCTTTTTTGAAGTATGCCATCGCAGAGGGCTAACCGGCCAGCAAGGCGTTATCCTGCCAACAGCAAATATCCGTCATTTATGTCTTAATCAAGCTGTTGTAGACGCGGTAAAAGAACAAAAATTTCATTTATGGTCAGTAAAACATGTTTCTGAAGCACTACCTTTATTGACAGGTGTCCCTTATTATGATGAACAAGAAGCACACTTGTTAGCTATGATACAGGAACGTATAACCCAGATGAATAATCAGGAACGACCTAAATTTCCATGGTTTCTTCGCTGGTTAGGTTAATTCAGAATGTCTGATCGGAGTTGTTCAGCGTACAAGTGTACACTATTATTTACCCTACATTAAATATAAGGCTATTTTAGAATATGGTTGATAAACGCAAATCCTACACAAAAGAAGATCTTATGGCATCTGGGCGAGGTGAATTGTTCGGAGAAAATGGGCCACCATTACCATCAGGCAATATGCTGATGATGGACCGCATCATTGAGATGACAGAAAACGGTGGTACCCACGGTAAAGGCTATGTAGAAGCTGAATTGGACATTAATCCTGATTTGTGGTTTTTTGACTGCCATTTTACTAACGATCCGGTAATGCCGGGCTGTCTTGGCCTTGATGCGATGTGGCAATTAGTGGGATTCTTCCTTGGCTGGTTAGGTGGCGAAGGCAAAGGGCGCGCGCTCGGTGTTGGCGAAGTTAAATTTACTGGTCAGGTATTGCCAACAGCTAAAAAAATCACTTACCGTATTAATTTCAAACGTGTTATTAACCGTAAATTGATTATGGGTCTGGCTGATGGTGAAGTCCTGGTAGATGGCAAAATTATCTATACTGCAACAGATCTGAAAGTGGGCTTGTTTAAAGATACCAGCACTTTCTGACAAATAACCAGTGAAATATCAAAAAGAAAGGTGACTGGCTAATTGCTTTTCACCTTTTTACTAAAAGCGAAACATCAAGTAACACAGTGTATATATCTGGAATAACATATTCTTCCTGCAAAGGCCATTCCGGCGACACCTCAAAATCTGGGGTTTGATACCCAGCAATAGCAATAGAACGTAAAAATCAAATTAAGTTCTGAATTTTAGACCTGCCTGCACATATTTCTACGTAAAACCATACCTGCTCAATCTGCATCATGGGCACTTATTCTCTTTGACTGATTAGTATGCAATTGGCAAATTGTGCTATGCTCAAAGTGACCTGATATATCAATAAGCTCACAAAAGCATACTGATAGCAGGTGAAAAATATTCATAAAATTTATAATTATTATTAACAAACACAACCAAGGGTGATTTATATGAACATCAGAAAAATAATGCTCATCATCGTAGCATTGACTCTTACACCAACTACCATAGCAAAAAAACTAGATAGGGTTGACGGTACCGTCGAAATGCTAAAAGCACCTAACACGAATGGAGATTGCTATGGAAAAATAATGACCCCTACTCACGCCCAAGGATTTAGGTGGGTATGTACTATTAATGGCGGAGCGACGCTATTATCATTGCTTCAAACAGCCTATACAAGTCATGAAATTGTAACCATCTCAATCAATGGGATTGAGGAATATAGCCCTCTCTTTTGGGTTGAATTACATCATAAATGTTTATCAAATGCAGCTTACTGCAATTATTGAATTACGCCATCCCGCGTATTAGTAAGTAGATTATTTAATGGCCGCAGCATGAGCCATGTTGAACAGGTTAAATAGGATGTGTCACCTGGCGGCCATTGATTCACATTTTATTGAATTCGCAAATAAAATCTCAAAGGTGCACAACAACATGAAAAAATTGGAATCCTGACATTACTAATACTTACCGATTTATTGCACACTGTGCACCAAGACCTTTATCACACAATGCGTTAAAATAAATATTGGTAAGCCATTAGTGCCGGAATAAATTTATTTTTATGCGATATGGTCATTTTTACTTTAATCACCGCAAAGGGAAATCTAAACAGAAAAAATATCAACAAGGCTTAATCTGACAGATATCTGTATTAATCAGTCACTGTCAGATCAAATTTAGGTTAATATACATTGATAAAAAGTAGAGATTTTGCTCACTTAATTATTACTTTAATGCGTGGCCTTAGTTTGCCAGACTAAGCCATCGTTGCCCTGTCTTCCATAGCCTGACGCCACCCTCCTAACCAATGAGAACGGGCATCTAATGAACAATAGGGGCAATGCTCCCTTGGACGTCCTAAAATACCAGCCTGATACCCTTTCGACAACGCACGTGCTAAACGATCTCGTTTCTGTCTCTTCATGCCTTATTTACCTCATAAGCTATATCAGTAGAAAGAAAACAGTGGTCGTCATTTATCCAACCACAATTTAGAAATACCCCCATAAGTTTTGAAAATCAAGTCAAGAAATTCATATTAATGTAATATTTGTTATATTTAGTACAGAGAAATCGATAACAGGCTAATAATAAAGAGGAATTTTTACGTTGCGAAGAATATTTATTTTCTCCGGGAATAAAAAACTTTACGCCCGGAGAATGGCAGAGGTTACGATTGGGAAATCAGTTGACTGGCAATAGCTTGCGCCAATTGGCTCCATCCTTTTGCCAATGTGCGGACTAAATCATCATAACCATCTTCTTCCTGTTCCAGTTCCAGATTAAAAGGCTGTTTAATCACACTCCCCTGACGGACTAACGTCCAGTAACCTTGCAGAATCACCTTGCCATCATAGCGACCATGAAAGCGGGTCACTGTCACATCCAAAGTATCAGGTTTATTAATCAGCGGTTGGGCAGAAACCAAACACCGAGGCAACGCCATGGTTAATTCAGCTACCAGAACTTGCTGTAACTGCTGTTCCAATGGACTTGCCCACAGATGATTCGCCGCACTGACATAACTGACATCACTACTTTGATACACCACACCTGGGGATGACAGATAATCGGATAACATAACCCGTTGTACCCATAACTGGCGATCATGCTGCACAACAGCGCTATTTTGTGATGTTATTTCTACTATCGGCAATTGATAATAGGTTTTTTCCGGCTGACTACTACAAGCGGAAATAAAAATTATCAAAGTTAACGCCAACCTTCTCATCATTTTTTAGCCTTCTTCGGTTCTGGATCTTCAATTGGCTTAGCTTCAAAAACTAAGGCATTGCTCTTATTATTCAATGTCCTCAAGACAGGTTGTAATTCACTCAATACTTGATCCAGTCTCTGCATATTATCCAGCATCTTGTTATAAGCCGGTGAACCAGGCTGGAAACCTTGCATACTGCGGTTAAACTCCTGCAATGTCTTCTGTATATCTTTCGGCAGATCTTTCGTTTCAGGATTTGCCAGCACTTTATTCAATTCATCAAGGGTCCGTTGCGCTTTTCTGATAGCCTTCTGACTCTCTTCCAGAGTACGGATAGCCTGATTAAACATCGGTTCAATGGGCATATTATTAATTTTGTCCAGCGCTGAAATAATTTTATGCTGAATCTGAGCAAGACCACCGCTGATTGTCGGCAATAACGGATAACCTGCAATCTCATGCGGTCCGGGCCACCCTTTTTCATTTGGATAGAAATCCAAATCAATAAACAGCGCTCCGGTCAGCAAGTTACCCGATTTGAGAGAAGCCCGCAGACCACGTTTAGTTATGCTATTCAGCTCTTTCTCAACATCAAACCCTTCTCCCAACTCTTTCTCAAAGCGCCCTGGCTCAATAGAGATAAGTACCGGAATACGAAAATCGTTATCCATACGCTGTATCATCCCTTCCGAATAGAACGGTACCTTTGCCACCGTCCCCAGACGAATCCCACGAAATTCCACTGGCGCGCCCGGCTGCAACCCACGGACTGAATCAGAGAAGAGCAACAGATAATCTTTATGTTCGGTATATAAAGAATCCTGAATGCTTTTTTTATTATCGAAAAGTTTGTAAGTGGCTTTTTCTTTAACCGGCCCACCCAGTTCCCAACCTTTAGGTACATCAAAGCTGACACCCCCACCAAACAGAGTTGATAGCGAAGCCATGTCAACGCGTACCCCCTGAGAAGACAGATCAACCGTGATACCACTTTCTTTCCAAAAACGGACATTGGTTGTCAGTAAACCGTCATAAGGTGCATTAATAAACAACTGGTATCGCATCAGATGGGATTTTGGTTCAAACTCGCTGATTTCAACAGAGCCAACCCGATAGCCCCGAAACAGCACTGGATCGCCCGGATTGAGCTGACCCGCTTTATCACTGGTCAGTATTACACGGATACCTTTTGCGTCAGGTGAAGCCAATGGAGGTGAATCCAACAAATTAAATTCATCTTTTTCATCACCAAGTGTTCCCGGTTGAAGTTCGATAAAAGCCCCGGACAAAAGAGTACCAAGACCAGAGATGCCATCACGGCCGATCTGCGGTTTCACCACCCAAAAGGCACTATCACTGTGTAATAGGCTTTCCATACCATCATGCAGCCGGGCCTTGACAATAACCTGGCTAAGATTATCACTCAGCATGACCCTCTCAACCACGCCGACATCCACACTGCGGCTCTTAATTTTAGTTTTACCCGCTTCAATTCCTTCTGCATTAGAAGTAATCAACGTCACTTCCGGCCCTTGATGGCTGAAATGGTAAAATAATATCCAGGCACCAATCAGCACCGTCACAATCGGCACAATCCAGACTGGCGACCAACTTTTAATTTTATCGATTCTGGCCTGATTCTGGTCTTCAACTTTATCCGTCACTTTGACACTCCTTCATTGCCTTATAACGAATGTTTAACGTTGGCTCTATCCCAAATTAAACGAGGATCAAATGTAATTGCCGCAAACATAGTCAAGATAACAACTAAAGCAAAAATAACCGCCCCCATAGCAGGATAGACACTCATCAATTTCCCCATACGCACCAGTGATGACAATATTGCAATAACAAATACATCAATCATTGACCAACGGCCAACAAATTCCACAATTTCATAAATAAAATGCATCTGTGCGGAATCCCGTTTACCGTGGCCTTTTGCATCCCAACACAACCAGCCAATTGCCAGCATTTTCAGTGATGGCACCATAATACTGGCGATAAAAATGATTAAAGCTACCGGGTATGAACCTACACTCCACAGTAATATCACCCCAGCCATAATCGTGGAATCACTCTGACTGCCGAGCGATTCTGTCACCATCATTGGCATGACATTAGCAGGAATATAAAGCATTAAAGCCGTAACCAGCAGCGCCATTGTCCATTGCAGACTGTTACGGCGACGGGCATGTCCCCGGGTATGACAGCGTGAGCATACCAACTGGTCCGACGGTAAAATAGCCGTACAACACTGACATAACCGGACGCCCTGCACCAAACCCGATTTCCCAGCCTGTAACGGTATATCTACTTTAGGCGCGGGCACAATCTGGTTCCATAGCCAGTGGCGATCCAGACACTGAAATGCTCTCACCTGGAGAAGACAAAACAGACAATATGGCAGAAAACTTAAACCTAACCCAATATCACCATAAGCCATTAATTTGACGAAGCTGACTAATACCCCCGCCAGAAAGATTTCAACCATGCACCAGTTCTTCATCTGAAATAGCACCCGGGCCAGCCAAACTCTTATCTTCTGAGAAATAACAACACCCTGGCACAACAGGATAACCGCTACCATACAGAACGCAGGCACCAATTGAACACAGAGCAGAAAAAATGTTCCTATACTGGCGTAATCTTCATTGAACAGTACCTGTGGGATTTGAGATAAGGTAATTTCACTGTCAATTCCCGCCACATTCATACGAACAAACGGAAATAAGCAAGCAATCAACAGCATAAATAATGCACTGATTGCATAACCCGTTGGTTGATGTTTAGGTTCCTTCCACCATGTGACTAACGTTGTTTTACAACGGGGACAAACTGCCTTCGTTCCCTGAACCCATTCTGGTAATGCCACCAGCAAATCACATTGAGGGCACAGTACCATGTCATGATGATGGCTATTGGAACACAAGGTCTTTCTCCTGTAAGGAAATCGGGGATATCCACAGAACCATACTCAGAGTGATCCTACAGCATGATTCTGCTAAGTATGATGATTATTAGCCGTTTTTCAATGTTTCCAATTCCTGCCAGCGATCAAAAGCAACTTCTAATGCTTGCTCTCTTTCAGACAGTTTTGTCAATATTTTGCCGGTCACTGCATGTGGTTGATTAAAAAACTCAGTATCACTCACTTGAGATTGTAATTGATTAATCTCTTCTTCCAGTTTCTCCAGCAATGACGGTAATTGATCTAATTCACGCAACAAATGGTAACTCATTTTGTTACCAAGACGTTTTGACGACTCTTTAACCTTCTCCGCTTTAACTTCAGCTTGAAGTTTTTTCTCACTTTGCTGGCGCAGTGATACAGTCTGCTCACGCTGTTGTTGAGCATCGTAATAACCACCAACATAGTTTTTGATCACACCATTGCCTTCAAAAATCCAGCATTCAGTGACTGAGTTATCAACAAACTGACGATCATGGCTGACCAGCAATACCGTACCTTTATAACTGTCTACCAGCTCTTCCAGCAATTCCAGTGTTTCCACATCCAAATCGTTGGTTGGTTCATCAAGTACCAGCAGATTACTGGGTTTCAGAAACAGACGCGCCAGTAACAAGCGGTTCCTCTCACCACCGGAAAGCGCTTTAACCGGCGTCATCGCCCGTTTAGGGTGAAACAGAAAATCCTGCAAATACCCCAGAACATGGCGAGAACGGCCATTAACCATCACTTCCTGCTTACCTTCAGCCAGGTTGTCCATCACCGTTTTTTCAGGATCAAGCGCTGCACGATGCTGATCAAAATAAGCAATCTCCAGCTTAGTACCACAATGAACACGGCCGCTATCCGGTTGTAAATCGCCTTGCATTAATTTCAGTAAAGTTGTTTTACCACAGCCATTTGGCCCCACCAGTGCAATTTTATCCCCACGCTGAATCTGAGCACTGAAATTACTGACCAGTTTCCTGTCACCAATCTGATAATTCACATTTTCCAGTTCAAATACAATCTTACCGGAACGACTTGCTTCTTCCATCTGTACTTTGGCTGTTCCCATCACCTCACGACGTTGGGAGCGCTCAACACGTAACGCTTTCAACGCCCTGACACGCCCTTCATTGCGGGTACGGCGTGCTTTAATCCCCTGGCGAATCCACACTTCTTCCTGCGCTAATCTGCGATCAAATTCGGCGTTCTGCATTTCTTCCACACGCAACGCTTCTTCTTTGCCTTCAAGAAACTTGTCGTAATTACCCGGCCATGAAACCAATTTACCGCGATCCAAATCGACAATACGGGTTGCCATATTGCGAATAAACGAACGGTCATGGGAGATAAAAACAATACTGCCTTGAAAATCTTTCAGGAAATTTTCCAGCCATTCAATGGTATCAATATCCAGGTGGTTGGTTGGCTCATCAAGAAACAAGACTTTTGGTGAACTGACCAGTGCCCTTCCCAATGCAGCCTTACGCAACCAACCACCAGAAAGAGCAGAGAGTTTCTCTTCACCAGGTAAAGAGAGCTGTTTCAATACATCATTAATACGGCTGTCCAGTGACCATAATCCACGGATATCCAGCACTTCCTGTAATTCCGCCAAACGGTTGAGATTCTTCTCGCTTGGATCGTACTCCACCAAACGGGCAACCTGATGGAAAGATTTAATATATTCCGCCTGTTCCTGAACACCTTCGGCAACAAAATCAAAAACAGTCCCTTCTACATCACGGGGAGGGTCCTGTTGCAACCGGGAAACGATCAGATCCTGTTCATAAATAACCTGACCATCATCCAACGGCTGTTCTTTTGCTAATACCCGCAGCAAAGTAGATTTTCCGGCGCCGTTACGGCCAACCAGACAAACCCTTTCATTCTCTTCTATATGCAATTCTGCATTATCAAGTAACGGCGCATCACTGAATGACAACCATGCACCGGATAAATTGATTAATGACATAGTAATTATTCTTCCTCACCAGCATGACGTAATAGCCAGCAGTTATGAATCTGACGGTTACGGGCAAAATCCTGCGACTGGGTTTTACTGGTGATCTCTTCCGCCATCAGGCCAATTTTTTCCAGCTCAGAAAAATCCATTTTAAAACCGCGTTTATTATTGGAGAACATCAGAGTTCCACCACGACGCAACAGGTGCTTAAGCTGTTTCATCAACATGATATGGTCGCGTTGTACATCAAATGTGTCTTCCATCCGTTTAGAATTGGAGAAAGTTGGCGGATCGATAAAAATCAAATCAAATTGTTCACGGGTCTGTGCCAACCAAGCAAGACAGTCAGCCTGAATCAAACGATGTTGGCGTCCGGTCAACCCATTAGCCTGTAAGTTCCGTTCAGCCCACTCAAGATAAGTACGGGACATATCTACTGTCGTCGTTGAACGAGCACCTCCCAGCCCTGTATGTACCGTCGCTGATCCGGTATAGGCAAACAGATTCAGAAAATCTTTTCCTTCACTCATTTCACCCAGCATTTTCCGGGCAATGCGATGATCAAGGAACAGGCCCGTGTCCAGATAATCAGCCAGATTGACCCAAAATTTTGCGCCATATTCATTTACCAGAAAGAATTCTTGTTTCTCTGCTATTTTCTCGTACTGGCTTTTGCCCTTCTGGCGCTGACGGGTTTTAAGCACTAACTGATTTGATGAAAGCCCAAGAACCTGCATTGTTGCACTGATAACATCGAATAAACGTTGACGTGCTTTATTGGCATCAACACTTTTCGGGGGAGCATACTCCTGGATCACCACTTTATCCGCGTAACGGTCGACAGCAACGTTATATTCCGGTAAATCGGCATCATACAGACGATAACAATCAATGCCTTGCTGTTTCGCCCATTTAGTGAATTTCTTTTCATTTTTGCGAAGACGGTTGGCATAATCTTCCGCCATATCCATCTCTAATGAGTGAGGTTTATCTGATAGCTGATAGTTTTTCTGTACGCAATCCAGTGGGCCATTTTTGGCTTTAAATTCACGTTCAGCCCGCAATTGCAGGCAGCTCAACAATTCAGGCGACGCACTGAATAGAGAGAGGCGCCAACCAGGAAAGCGGCTTTTCATCACCCGGCCAAATAAACTGTGCAATGCAACCAATGCTGGCTCACTTTCCAGGCGCTCACCATAGGGTGGATTACTTAACACTGTTCCCACCGGTCCTTCCGGTAACGGGTTTTCCAAGCGGCTTGTATCACCTTGCTGGAAAGTTATCAACTGTGCAACACCTGCTCTGCGGGCATTTGACCGCGCCATATCCAGCACTCTGCGATCAATATCAGAACCAACAAAACGGGCATTTGTCTCCTGAAGACCTTTACGGAAACGGATCTGTGCTTCCGCAGTGACTTCACGCCAAATTTCTTCATCATGTTTCAACCAAGCGGTAAAACCCCAATGATCACGATGCAACCCCGGCGCCCGATCAGTCGCCATCATTGCCGCTTCAATCAATAATGTGCCTGAACCACACATGGGATCGACCATCGGAGTACCAACCTGCCAACCTGAACGCAGAATAATCGCGGCTGCCAGATTTTCTTTCAGTGGGGCCTGACCAGCAAGATCGCGGTAACCGCGGATATGCAAACCTTCACCACTCAAATCCAGCGCAACACTGGCTTTTTCTTTACTCAGGAAAACATTAATGCGGATATCCGGCTGCTGCTTTGCCACATTTGGGCGCTGATCCAGCTTACGGATAAAGCTATCAACAATGGCGTCTTTAACTCTGAGCGCGCCATATTGGGTATTCCGTATCTCTTCATTTGTGCCACTGAAATGCACAGAGAAAGTGCTGTCTACAGAGAAAACCTGGCTCCAATCAATAGACTGAACCCCAAGATAAAGATCTAAGTCGCTGTAAACATTAAATTCGTTTAGCGGTAATAAAATACGTGACGCTAGCCTGCTCCACATCAGACTTTTATACATCACTCTGTCATCACCTTGAAAATGAACTCCGCCCTGCACAATTTTGCACGATTGCGCACCCAGCATTTCCAATTCGTTCTTTAAAAGTTCTTCTAATCCGCGCGCCGTGCTGGCAAACAGAGAATTCATATTGCATATCACCAAAAAAGAAAATTGTTACGCATTATAGCTAATCCGGGTGACATGTCATAAAGTTGCGCGTGTAAAAAATGTTTCATGGAGATTAATGGATGATAACTCTGTCTCGCCTGTACACTCACCCGGTAAAGTCTATGCGTGGTTTGCAACTTTCCCATGCATTAGTCAGTGAAAGCGGCCTTATATTTGACCGCAATTTTATGATCACCATGACAGACGGGACTTTTATTACCGCACGTAAGTATCCTCAAATGCTGTTGTTCACTCCTGCTATGTTAAATAATGGCATTTATCTGCGTGCGCCTAACGGAGAGAACGCTTCTGTACTTTACAGTGATTTCCTGCCTGAACAGCAACCCACTGAAGTATGGGGTAATCATTTCACCGCTCTAATTGCGCCAGAAACAGTTAATCAGTGGTTAAGCGGTTTTTTTGACATTCCGGTACAACTGCGTTGGTTAAGCCATGAATTAACCCGAAGGGTAAAAAAACATCCTGATATTCCATTATCATTTGCGGATGGTTATCCATTTTTACTTATTAATGAAGATTCATTTCATTTATTACAACAACGTTGCCCAGCCAGTATTAGATTAGAACAATTTCGCCCAAATATCGTTATTACGGGTGTAGAAGCATTTGCCGAAGACAGTTGGCAATCAATCCAAATTGGGGATGTTATCTTTGATTTACCCAAACCATGCAGCCGCTGTATTCTGACAACCGTCAGCATTGACAAAGGAATTAAAAATCCAAACGGAGAACCATTAGTGACATTACAATCATTCCGTACAGCAGAAAATGGTGATGTCGATTTTGGTCAGAATTTAATTGCCCGTTCCAGCGGTATTATTCGGATTGGGGATAGTGTCACAATATTAGCTAAAAAAGATCCCCGTAAATATGGCAGCGGAGAAAAATCTGAAGACATTGATGCGCCAAAGACAAATGAACAATCTGTCACTATTGAATATAACGGACAAACTTTTACAGGTAACAATCAACAAATCATTTTAGAGCAACTGGAACAACAAGGAATAAGAGTCCCCTATTCATGCCGGGCGGGCCTGTGTGGATGCTGTAAAATTTCTTTAATAGAAGGAGATGTTTCCCCACTAAAAGCCACAGCAATTAAAAATGATGGCTACATCCTGGCTTGCTGTTGTATTCCAAAGAATGATCTCATTCTTGAAAGCAGTGGCGGAAAATAGATCTTAATCCCAAATCAGACCGCCGTGTCATAAGCCGACACGCGAGCTGGCTCTATAAAACGTCCTGAACGACATACATAATTCCATGAAAAAATCGAGCATGATGATTATTACTATATTGAATTAATTATTACCATAATGAATTTATAACTACTGTCATAAAATGATTACACTCTAACAGGAGCTAACGCAACTCAATCAAAACAGCATGAAGGAGCAAGCCATGGCACGTATTGTCATTGCAGCGGTCGCAACACCCGGACATGTCTATCCGATGTTAAAGATCGCTCAATCACTGATAGCACAAGGACATCAGGTAACCGTACTCACTGGTGCATTATTTCGCCAACAGGTAGAAGTTTTAAGCGCACAATTGGTCCCTTTTGATGAACAGATAGACTTTGACTACCGTCATTTAGAACAACATTTCCCCGACCGGGCACAGCTTCCGCCGGGAAATGTACAAATGGCGCTGGCATTTAAGAATTTCTTCTCCGCTCCAATCCCACTTCTCGACCGTCAATTACGCCAGATTATCCGTGAACAACAGGCGGATCTGCTTATAGCCGAGAACTGCTTTTATGGCATATTGCCACTGCTGCAAGAAGAAAAAGCCCATCGTATTCCAGTCATCACCATTGGCATAACGCCTTTGGCTTACTCTTCGAAAGATTCAATTTTCTGGGGACCACGTATCCCACCCGCAGTATTACCTCCAGAATTGACACATGAACAATTAGTGGATGAAGAAAACCGACAACTGATAACCGAAGTGCAGGATAGCTTCAATGCCGCATTAGTTCAGTCCGGCTGCCCCGCGTTAACTCGATCTTTCAACGATGAAATCATTTTCGGCTCTGATCGCTTTTTGCAACTTTCAACCCCGGCTTTTGAATACGCGCGCGAAGGATTACCTGATACAGTCCACTTTATTGGTCCTCTCCCCAACCCTGCACAGACAATAGAATCACCTCAATTATGGGAAGAAGATGATCCACGTCCATTGGTTATAGTCACTCAGGGCACCATTTCCAATACAGATCTAAATCAGTTGATTTTCCCCACCTTGCATGCGCTGGCTAAATTACCTGTACGTGTATTGGCAACCACCGGGGGCAGATCGGTAGAAACATTGCGTGAAAACATACCTGAAAACGCCCGCATCGAAGAATTTATCTCATTTGAGCACTGGCTGCCGAAAGCCTCACTGCTAATATCCAACGGGGGTTACGGAACAATTAACTACGCCCTCAGCCACGGTACGCCGTTGCTCATTGCCGATGCAGGAGAAGGCAAACAAGAAGCTGCTTTTCGTGTTGTATGGGCTGGATGCGGTACTAATCTGGATACAGCGCACCCCACTGAATCTCAACTTAAGCAAACAGTGGAGAATATGCTGAGTACAGACTTGTTTAAACAACGTGCGCAAATTGTCCAAAAAGATTACGCAAAACATGATGCATTAGCAGCAATATCCCGTCACGTAGACCAATTAATTCTTGAACAAAGCCGCATTAACTAAGCCTTAGATACCTTCATCTTCCCTCTCCATTTTGGTGCTAACACAGACTAAAAGGGGGAGGAGATCGGCATGTTTCATAACCTTATGAAAAAATAAACAACAGTGATTATTGTCATAACTAATTATTGTTACTAAAATCAATTTATGACAGTAGTCATAAAATGATCACACCCTGAGTCAGGAGTTAGTTAGCGTAATTAAATCAACACAGTATGAAGGAGCAAGTATGGCACGTATTGTCATTGCAGCGGTTGCAACACCCGGGCATGTCTATCCGATGTTAAAGGTAGCTCAATCACTGATAACACAAGGACATCAGGTAGCTGTATTCACTGGCGCGTTATTTCGCCAACAGGTAGAAGATTTAAACGCAAAATTTATCCCTTTTGATGATCATATAGACTTTGATTACCGCCACTTAAAGCAACGTTTTCCTGACCGAGCGCACCTTCCTCCAGGAAATCTGCAAATGGCACTCGCGTTTAAAGATTTCTTCTGTAGTCCAATCCCATTCCTCGACCGCCAACTACAACAAATCATCCATGAACAGCAAGCAGAATTACTTATAGCCGAGAACTGCTTCTATGGCATATTGCCACTGCTGCAAAAAGAAAAAGCTCATCGCCTTCCAGTGATCATAATTGGCATAACGCCTCTGGCTTACTCTTCAAAAGATTCAATTTTCTGGGGGCCACGTATCCCACCCGCATTATTACCATCAGAATTGACACATGAACAACTCGTGGATGAGGAAACCCGACAACTAATAACCGAAGTACAGGATAGCTTCAATGACGCATTAGCTCAGTCAGGGTGCGCTACGTTAACCCGATTTTTCAACGATGAAGTCATTTTGGGTTCTGATCGCTTTTTGCAACTTTCAACCCTGGCATTTGAATACCCACGAGAAGGATTGCCTGATACAGTCCATTTTATTGGCCCACTCCCCAACCCCGCACCGACAACAGTACCACCTCGATTATGGGAAGAAGATGATCCACGGCCATTGGTTATAGTCACTCAAGGTACCATGTCTAATACCGATCTAAACCAGTTAATTTTCCCCACATTGCGTGCACTGGCTACATTACCAGTACGTGTATTGGCAACCACCGGGGGCAGATCGGTAGAAATACGGCAAGAGAACATACCTGAAAACGCACGTATCGAAGAATTTATCTCATTTGAGCACTGGCTAGCAAAAGCTTCATTGCTAATATCTAACGGGGGTTACGGAACCATTAATTACGCCCTCAACCACGGTACACCGGTGCTCATTGCCGATACAGGAGAAGGCAAGCAGGAAACAGCGTTTCGCGTCGTATGGGCTGGATGTGGTATTAATCTGGATACAGCACAACCGACTGAATCTCAGCTTAAACAAACAGTGGAAAACATTCTTAGCACAAACTTATTTAAACAACGTGCACAAATCGTCCAAAAAGATTATGCAAGCCACGATGCACTGGCAGAGATTTCTAAGCACGTAGAACAATTAATTCTTGAGCAATAAAGCCATTAATGCTTTGTCTCTCCTTTCCAATCCTCCAACTCTGACCGCATCACACGCCTACCACTCCGGCAGGCGTGTTTACTTTTTTATGGAGTGTTCAATATGTCAAATAAAAAAGTACAGGCTCCTTGTTTGAAGCGATTTATCAAACTGGAGTTGATGGAATCTGATCTGCTGGAAACAGCGGAACAACTTGATATCCGTTAATTTGTCGCGGAACTGACAGATAAAGGACGAGTAGTTGCAGAGTTTCCTTGCGCGACAATATTTCCCAAGCCGGCCATATCCCCTACTCCACTCTATTATCATTGTACTGAAACAAGGGAAAATATTGAAATGGGCGATCTGTAACTATTACATATCATGGGTAGGTTTCTACGGTAATATATTCTGGTTTGTAATTGAATTACAAAAAGTGGTTTTACTTCCGGGAATCACAGAGCAAATAGATCTTAAACCCAAATCAAACCGCAGTGCCATAAATTGGCATACGAACAGGTTCCACAAATGGCATCAATCGATCATTCATAATTTTGATTGGATCGCAAAAGCTCATTACGCGATCAGATAACGTTAATTTAGGTTGAGCCAGCAAACAAAGACTCGCACTATCTCCAGCTTCCGCCACCAGAAATATAGCCTCTGTTCCGCAATCCTGAAGCTGTACCTGAATTAATTCACCTTGCACAGGTTTTTCTATCATGGCAAACCGGGAAAAATACCAGCTTCTTGGCATTTGCGGCTTTATAAAGCGAAAAGCAACTAACGCATTAAGAATTAATTCAGCTCTGAACTCATCTGAAATATTAATCCGACGTGTCTGTTCTTCAAAACAATAATAAAGCGCTGCATCTTCGACAGAAAATGAAGTCTCTCCCATTGCATAAGGCGTCAGCATCTTCGCAGGAAAACAGGAACGGAAAACCATACCCTTAGACAGATCGAGCATTACGCGGTCATGGTCAGTATCAAAATACCAGCGCCATTGGTCATCAGGTTTAAGTTTCATGGGTTATCCTTATTATGCAAAAAAACTGACATCGCTAAATAGATGCACTAAACAGATTGTAAATAACTTGTCCGCTATTCAGTGAAATAAGCCCTGCCATATATTAGATATATGAGGGACTGACAAAAATTTAGACGATCAGAGCGAATATAGACGAGTTGGGGGCAAAAATAAACCCCCAATGATAAATTAACAAGAAGATTTAGATATGATTGACGATATCTTTGACTAATTTTGGACCATGATAGATAAATCCGGAGAAAATCTGTATTAAAGCGGCCCCTGCGGCTATTTTTTCTCTGGCCGCAGTCAGTGAATCTATTCCTCCAACACCGATAATAGGAATTTCACCTCTTAATTCTTGAGAGAGCCGGCGAATAACGTCTGTACTACGTAACTGAACCGGTCGGCCACTTAATCCACCCGCTTGTTGGCAATAGTTAAGGCCCTCAACTAATTTCCTGTCTAATGTTGTATTCGTTGCAATAACACCATCGATATTATGACGAATTAAACTATCTGCAATTTGGATCAACTCTTCCTCAGAAAGATCTGGTGCGATTTTTACCGCAACAGGAACATATTTTTGATATTTTTGCTGAAGTTCACCCTGTTTATCTTTAATCGCAGATAATAAATCATCCAGCGCTTCGCCATATTGCAGTGTTCTTAAGCCTGGCGTGTTTGGTGAAGAGATATTAATCGCAATATAGCTGGCATGAGGATAAACCTTATCCATGCAGATTAAATAATCATCTTTCCCATGCTCTACAGGCGTATCTTTATTTTTACCAATATTGATCCCAATAACTCCGCCATATTTTGCCTTTTTGACATTTTCCACCAGGTTATCAACACCAAGATTATTGAAGCCCATACGGTTAATTAGCCCTTCAGCTTCAACAATACGGAATAATCTGGGTTTATCATTTCCTGCCTGAGCTCGTGGGGTTACAGTGCCAATTTCAATAAACCCAAATCCCATTGCACTAAATGCATCAATGCAATCGCCATCTTTATCAAGACCAGCGGCCAAGCCAAGAGGATTTCTAAATGATAATCCCATACAAGTAACGGGTTTTGTAGCAACTGACTGACGGATAAGAAATTCGAAAGGACTACCGGTAATACGCTTGAGCTGGCGGAAGGTTAACTCGTGCGCCCGTTCCGGATCAAGCTGGAACAACGCCTTCCTGATGAGAGAGTAATACATGCGATCTCCTGAGATCAAGATAACAGGGAGTGACTGCCGTAAATTAAGCGCCGGGCATCTTAATAAGATCTGATCCGAAAGTAAACGATTGCAAGAATAAATTTATTATCTAAGAAAATAGGTCAAAAAAATATCGGGCTAAATAACCATTAGCCCGATAAACAGCTATCAGCTTTCTAACGCCTTAGTGATTTTCTCAAACAGATCACCAGACAGGTTTTCCAATCCTTTCAATTGCTCCAGCGCGTTACACATCATGCTTTGGCGTTTTTCGTCATAACGCTTCAGGCGAATCAACGGTTCAATCAAACGGGAAGCAACCTGTGGGTTACGGCGGTTAAGATCGGTCAAAATTTCCAACAGGAACTGATAACCACTGCCATCTTCAGCATGGAATGCAACCGGGTTGTTAACAAATGCCCCAACCAGAGCACGCACTCTGTTTGGGTTACTCATGCTAAATGAACGATGACTCAATAGATTACGCACATTAGCGAGAACATCTGCCGCCGGGCTACTTGCCTGTAAGCTAAACCATTTATCCATAACCAAGCCATCCTGATGCCACCGCTCATCAAATTCTGTCATCAGTTGATCACAGCAAGGCAGCTCCGCTATCACCGCGCCAGATAACGCCGCCAATGCATCAGTCATATTGTCAGACTGATGATATTGATTCGATATCAGTTTATCGGCCTGCTCTTGAGAGCCAAAGGCCAGATAATACAAACAGATATTACGCAGAGAACGTTTGGCGATATCCTGATGATCGACGCGGTATGCACCTATATTGATAGAGTGATAAACCACAGCAAACTCATCCGCCATTTCCTGTGCCAAAGTACGGGTGATTGTATGCAAAACTTCATGAATCGCCTTTGGATCGATAATTGTAAATAATTCTGCCATCTCACCTTCTGACGGCAAAGCCAGAATATGAGCAGCCAGAGCCGGATCAATGTCACTATCCAACAACACCGCACGGAAAGCATCGACCACATGCATTGGCAGTTCGATTGGCTGCTTCTGCTGGTAACGGATAACATTCAGTTTGATATGGTTTGCCATCAGCGACTGAGCCGCATCCCAGCGGGAAAACGCATTACGGGCATGCTTGATCAAAAATGCCAATTGCTGATCGCTGAATGGGTAATCCAGTTTCACAGGCGCCGAGAATTCCCGTAGTAAAGAAGGTACCGGCAATGACGGCACATCATCAAATATAAACGTCTGCTCTGCATTGGTTACATTCAGCACATGGTGAACCGGCTGACCATCATAACGCAATGGGATCACATGGCCTTTGCTGTCATAGAGCTCAATATCCAGTGGAATATGCAGAGGTTGTTTCTCTTTTTGATCGGCGGTAGAAGGTGTCATCTGGCTGACATGCAACTTATACTGCCGCTTTTCCGCATTATATTCATCACGAACGGCCAGCACCGGTGTACCAGACTGGCTATACCAACGACGGAAAAGAGACAGATCGACATTTGATGCATCTTCCATTGCCTGAACAAAATCATCACATGTTGCAGCACTGCCATCATGACGATGAACATAAAGCTGCATCCCTGCCTGGAATTGCTCTTCGCCCAGCAGGGTGTGAATCATGCGGATAACTTCCGCGCCCTTCTCATACACAGTTACTGTATAGAAGTTATTCATCTCAATCACTTTATCAGGACGAATTGAATGCGCCATTGGGCTGGCATCTTCAGCAAACTGTGCCGCACGCATAACACGCACGTTATTGATACGATTAACAGAACGAGAACCAAGATCAGAGCTAAACTCCTGATCGCGGAATACCGTCAATCCCTCTTTCAGACTAAGCTGAAACCAATCGCGGCAAGTGATACGGTTACCGGTCCAATTATGGAAATATTCATGGCCGATCACGGCTTCTATACCAAGGTAATCTTTATCCGTCGCCGTTTCAGATTTTGCCAGCACATATTTGGAGTTAAAGACGTTCAGACCTTTATTCTCCATTGCGCCCATATTGAAGAAATCCACCGCGACAATCATATAGATATCAAGGTCATACTCAAGGCCAAAACGGGTTTCATCCCACTTCATCGCATTTTTCAGGGAAGCCATTGCCCAATCAGCCCGGTCGAGATTGCCACGGTCGACAAACAGCTCCAGTGCAACTTTACGGCCACTACGGGTGGTAAAAGAGTCGCGCAAAACATCAAAATCACCCGCAACCAGAGCGAACAAATAACTTGGTTTTGGGAATGGATCCTGCCATTTCACCCAATGACGCCCATCATCGGTTTCACCTTGTTCAACCCGGTTACCATTTGACAGCAGATACGGATATTTGGCTTTATCGGCTGTCATGCGGGTGGTAAAACGAGCCAGTACATCAGGACGATCAAGATAGTAGGTAATGTGGCGGAAACCTTCTGCTTCACACTGGGTACAAAGTGCATCGCCAGAAACATACAAGCCTTCAAGAGCGGTATTTTTCGCTGGGTGGATATCATTAACAATTTTCAAAGTGAACTGAGCCGGCAACTGCTCAATGACCAGAGTATCACCCTGTTCACGGTAATGCTCCCACGGTTGACCATCTACATGAAGGCTTTTCAGCGTCAAGTCTTCACCATTCAGCACCAATGGCGTTATTTCATGACTCAGACGTTTTATCTGGCTAATTGCGGTGACTTCTGTGCTATCAGCATCAAGATTAAAATCAAGTTCAATATCAGAAATCGTATAGCCCGGAGCGCGATAATCCCGGCGGTATTTAGCTTGTCGCTGTTGTGTCATAAGAAACCTTTTTGTCGTTTCATACTTATGGAATTAATTCAATACCAAATCTTACGCTGCCACAGAAAGAGGTTAAAGTTCAAGAGTGAAATAACGCACCTTCTGGCATTAAACATGCATTAAGAACGAGTATGATGTTATGTAAAGAATATGTTTGCTCTTTGGTGCTTGTTATCACTTAATGATCAAATAACATGATAACATTCAACCAAAGACCTTTTTAGTTTCGATCATCTGGTGAACGATATGATGTTATGTGACTTCAATAACAAAATAATCCCGGTATACTCTTCCAACTTTATCGATTTAGCTGACACGAATAGGCTCCGTGAGGATGCATAACGCGCTATGACCCTAGACGCTACCCCGATTATTAAATCACTGCTTGATACTGACGCTTATAAACTTCATATGCAACAAGCAGTGTACCACCACTACAGCCACATGCCTGTCGTTGCAGAGTTTCGCTGCCGCGGTGATGAACTGCTGGGTGAATATGCCAAAAAATTACGCCATCAGGTTAATATGATGGCTGATCTGGCATTAACTGATGCTGAGTTTAATTATCTTTCCAGCCTGCCTTTTTTCAAGGCTGATTATCTGGATTGGTTCAAAACCTTTCGTTTTAATCCACAGCAAGTCAATATTTCTGTAACCGGTAGTGGTCAGTTAGCTATCCGTATTTCAGGATTATGGCATGAAGTGATTATGTGGGAAGTGCCATTATTGGCGCTGCTCAGTGAGTTGGTTCACCATCACCACTCGCCGGATAACGCAGCTGAAAATGCCGTCAAGCAGCTTCGCAAATTAATTAAACTGTTCTATCAAGATGCAGAAGATGAAGGAATTGATCTCTCCGGTTTCAAACTGATGGATTTCGGCACACGCCGCCGTTTCTCACACGGTGTTCAACATGCCATTGTCAGCGAACTGCAACAGAATTTTCCTTACCTGATTGGCACCAGCAACTATCAACTTGCACAACAGCTTGGGATCTCCCCTGTTGGTACACAGGCGCATGAGTGGTTTCAGGCTCACCAGCAAATCAGCCCGGAACTGGCAAGCAGTCAGCGGGAAGCATTACAAAGTTGGTTAAATGAATATCCCAACCAATTAGGTATCGCTCTGACTGACTGCATCACAATGGATGCTTTTCTGCGGGACTTTGATGCCCAGTTTGCCAACAGATACCAAGGTTTACGCCATGATTCTGGCGATCCAGTTGAATGGGGTGAAAAAGCGATCGCCCATTATCAAAAACTGGGCATCGATCCCATGACGAAAACTTTGGTGTTTTCTGACAGCCTGGATTTCCAGAAAGCGTTAGCGCTTTATCGCCATTTCCACAACAGAATAAACCTGATTTTCGGCATCGGCACACGGCTGACCTGCAACATTCCAGGCGTTAAGCCACTGAACATCGTTATCAAACTTGTCGAATGTAATGGCAAACCGGTAGCAAAACTGTCAGACAGCCCCGGCAAAACCATTTGTGAAGATAATGAGTTTGTTAACAAGCTACGCGCCGCTTTTGATATATCCGTCAAACAAGCTTGTTGACACCATTTTTATAAAACACAACTGTGCCGCTGGTAAATAAAGCAGTGGCATATCTGAAAAAACCGGTTTCCCTCTTATTCACCATTCAAATTAGTGATTTCCTCTTGTTTCCTGGAATATGGCAAGTAACATAGAACAAGCAGCCCCTTGCATAGGGGTATTCATTTTCACTAACTTAAATTGATAACAAAAGAGAGAAATTTATGAGCGTAGCGCCTGTAGTCGACGTACTGCAAGGCCGGGTTGCGGTTGATAGTGAAATCACCGTTCGCGGCTGGATCCGTACAAGGAGAGATTCTAAAGCTGGTATCTCTTTCCTCGCCGTCTATGACGGTTCCTGCTTTAATCCATTACAGGCCGTCGTTAATAATAATTTGCCCAATTATCAGAATGAAATTCTGTCTTTAACCACCGGCTGTTCTGTCGAAGTCACAGGAACAGTTGTTGCTTCACCAGGCCAGGGACAGAGTTTTGAACTGCAAGCGACGAAAGTGGTGGTGATCGGTCTGGTTGAAGATCCTGACACCTATCCGATGGCCGCCAAACGCCACAGCATTGAATACCTGCGCGAAGTGGCTCATCTGCGGCCACGCACCAACCTGATTGGCGCGGTTGCCCGTATGCGTCATACCCTTGCGCAAGCGCTGCACCGTTTCTTCCATGAAAACGGCTACTTCTGGGTTTCAACCCCGCTTATCACTGCGGCTGATACAGAAGGTGCCGGTGAAATGTTCCGTGTCTCCACACTGGATCTGCAAAATCTGCCTTTAACCGATAAAGGTGAAGTGGATTTCAACCAGGATTTCTTCGGCCGTGAAGCTTTCCTGACCGTATCCGGCCAGTTAAATGGCGAAGCCTATGCCTGTGCATTAAGCAAAGTTTACACATTCGGCCCGACTTTCCGTGCTGAAAACTCTAACACCAGCCGCCATCTGGCAGAATTCTGGATGCTTGAGCCGGAAATTGCCTTCGCTAACCTCGACGATGCCGCCTCACTGGCTGAAAATATGCTGAAATATGTTTTCAAAGCCGCATTGGAAGAGCGCGCTGATGATCTGCAATTCTTTGCTGAACGTGTAGATAAAGATGTTATCACCCGTCTGGAGAAATTTATCCATTCTGATTTTGCTCAAATTGATTACACCGATGCCGTTGAAATCCTGCAAAATTGCGGCCAGGAATTTGAAAACCCGGTATTCTGGGGTGTTGACCTCTCATCAGAACATGAGCGTTATCTGGCAGAAAAACACTTTCAGGCGCCAGTGGTAGTGAAAAACTATCCAAAAGATATTAAAGCCTTCTATATGCGAATGAACGACGACGGTAAAACCGTTGCGGCAATGGATGTTCTCGCTCCGGGCATCGGTGAAATTATCGGCGGTTCACAACGTGAAGAGCGTCTGGATAGGCTGGATAAGCGTCTGGAAGAGATGGGGCTTAATAAAGAAGATTACTGGTGGTACCGTGATCTGCGTCGCTATGGCACTGTTCCTCACTCCGGATTCGGATTAGGCTTTGAGCGTTTGGTCGCTTATGTGACCGGTGTCGCAAATGTGCGTGATGTTATCCCATTCCCTCGCACTCCAAGAAGCGCCAATTTCTGATAATTCCATAAAGTAAATATTAAAAAATCATTATGTATATAAAGCCAGCGAAAGCTGGCTTTTTTATTTCCTCAATCCAATTGAGGATCAAAAATCTGCTTGTATTTACATTTTTACACATATTATTTTCACTTTTTTACAAAATTCGCCACTTTGTATCAATTTAATGGTGGATCAAACTCACTACCTAATGAAAAACTGTGCGCCAACACGGACAACACGATGTTCTCATAAATAGTTTCAAAGATTTTCTTAAAGGAATTATTTCTGTAAGTAACAAAAGTCCGGATAACACCAATGATGGTAATTAATGAAGCAATGTAAGGTAACAATTAATGAAAGGTAGTATTTTTGCAGTGGTCATCCCAGCATTATTAGCCGCTGGGGCAACAAACGCCGCTGAAATTTATAACAAAGACAGTAACAAACTCGATCTGTATGGCAAGGTTGATGCACGTCATCAATTCGCAAAGATTACCCAACAATCAGATACAGACCCTATCTATAGTGAAGATGGTGATGCAAGCTACGTTCGTCTGGGTTTCAGAGGTGAAACCCAAATCAATAGCCAACTGACGGGTTATGGGCGCTGGGAGTACGATATTCAGGCTAACAACGCTGAATCAGACGGCGCTAAAGGCAATAAAACCCGCCTGGGTTTCGCTGGCCTGAAATTTTCTCAGTACGGTTCTTTGGACTACGGCCGTAACTACGGTGTTCTCTATGACATTAACGCCTGGACCGACGTATTACCAGTATTCGGTGCTGATTCCATGTCTCAGGCTGACACCTACATGACAGGTCGTGCCACGGGAGTCCTGACTTACCGTAACACTGATTTCTTCGGCCTGGTTGATGGCCTGAACTTTGCCCTGCAATACCAAGGTAAGAACGACGACGACAACAAAAATGGTCGTAATTCACTTCGTCAGCGAGGCGACATCATTAAACCTAATGGTGGCAGTAATGGTGATGGTTTCGGCATCTCTGCTACTTATGATATTGGGTACGGTATCAGCGTGGGGGGTGCCTACTCCAACGCTGACCGTCCTATTATTCATGAAAGACTCGTTACCTCTGTCGCTCGCGGTGAAAGAGCTGAAGCATGGAATATTGGTGCTAAATACGATGCAAACAACGTATATCTGGCAGCGATGTACGGTGAAACCCACAATATGACGTCCTTCGGTTACCAGGATGTTGTCTCGGCAAAAACCCGAAATCTCGAATTAACTGCTCAATATCAGTTCGATTCTGGCCTGCGCCCATCTCTGGCATATGTTCAATCCAAAGGGACAACCTTTTTCACCAAACAGGACTGGGTAAAATATATCTCCATTGGTTCTTATTATAACTTCAATAAAAATTTGTCTGCCTATGTTGATTACAAAATCAATTTGGTAAAGGACAACATATTTACCCGATATTTCGACGTTAACACCAATAACGCGGTTGGTGTAGGTCTGGTATATCAGTTCTAACCTCAACTGAAATAAATACAAAAAACTTAATAAATATGTGATAGCGCTCACTTAAAGTAGGCGCTATTCTTTTTTCAAGAAGAAGAATAATCCGTCATCTGTTGAAAAATAGTACATGGCATACAGACAAGAACATCAACAAGTTACCTATAAAAAATCTGATGACAAAATGAACACCGTATTTTACTCTTTTTACTTTTTTACTAAGCTCAACAGATAATTTTCTTCTTCACTGACGGCGATTCATTTCCACTTTCCTGACCAACTGGGCTGACCAGAGTTCAAAAATTAATCTCTCATTTACACTTTGAAACACTTTGTTGCAAATTCTTACTAAATTTTCTTTTTTATAGCATTTTGTGAGTGGATAAAAATAACAACCAATGAAACACTTGACAGAGAAACAGACGACACTAAACTCTCACAAATAGTTCCATAGATTTTTAAAGAATTATTTTTGGCAGTGGCAGGTGTCCGAATATAACACCAATGAGGGTAATAATAATGACGAAGTACAATATTCTTGCAGTGGTAATCCCAGCTCTGTTGGCTGCTGGCGCAGCAAATGCAGCTGAAATTTATAATAAAGACGGTAACAAACTGGACCTATACGGTAAAGTTGAAGTACGTCACCAATTCGCTAACAACAACAGCGGCGAAGACGGTGATGACACTTTCGCCCGTCTGGGTTTCAAAGGTGAAACTCAAGTCAATGACCAACTGACCGGTTTTGGTCGTTGGGAATACAATATCAAAGGTAACCGAGCAGAAGCCGTTGACGAAGAAACCAAAACTCGTCTGGCTTTCGCTGGCCTGAAACTTTCCGACTACGGTTCACTGAACTATGGTCGTAACTACGGTGTTGTTTATGATGTCAACTCTTGGACCGACGTGTTGCCAGTATTTGGTGGTGACTCCATGGCTCAAACTGACAACTTCATGACTGGCCGTTCTACTGGTCTGTTAACTTACCGTAATAGCGATTTCTTCGGCCTGGTTGATGGTCTGAACTTCGCCCTGCAATATCAGGGTGAGAACAGTAATAACACCTCTAATGGCCGAAAAGACCGTAAAGACAACGGTGATGGTTACGGTTTCGCTACAACCTATGATGCAGGTTATGGTATCAGTGTCGGTGGCGCATACTCTAATTCTGCTCGTACTTCTGCACAGAAAGCAGCTTTTAACGATTCAGGGGATAAACCTACAGGTTCTACTGCCTTAGGTGACCGCGCTGAAGCTTGGAACATCGGTGCTAAATACGATGCCAACAACATCTACCTGGCAGCAATGTACGGTGAAACCCGTAACATGACTCGCTTCGGTGGAAAAGTTGATGGTGTAAACTGGCAAAATATCGCCAACAAAACCCAAAACATCGAATTAACGGCTCAGTATCAGTTCGATTTCGGCCTGCGTCCATCTCTGGCATACGTACAGTCTAAAGGTAAAAGCCTGCTCGGTGACATTAAAGGGGAAGAGAAAGAATCTGGCAGCCACGATCTAGTTAAATATATCTCTGTTGGTACTTTCTACAGCTTCAACAAAAACATGACTACCTTTATTGATTACAAAATCAACCTGCTGGATGACAACGAATTCACCAAAGCATTTGGTATCAGCACTGACAACGTTGTTGGCGTAGGTATGGTTTACCAGTTCTAATTACCATTAATAAATATGCTTAACTGAATATGTTAATCATATTTAAACAAAAGCAGCGCTCAGGCGCTGCTTTTTTATTCTATCTTTTCTTGCTGTTAGCTAAACTTTTTCCCACTCCGCAAACTGCTTCACAAGATTATATTCTTTTTACTACAAATAGTTGGCAAACTGTTTCTGCGGCGTTAACCTGACTACCCTTTTAGGCTTAACCCTGAGCTTTGGAATCACAAACATGTTTGAGAAAATCACAGCAGCACCTGCCGACCCTATTCTTGGCTTAGCCGATACTTTCCGTTCTGATCCTCGTACAAATAAAATCAACCTTGGCATCGGTGTCTATAAAGATGAAACAGGAAAAACCCCCGTTCTGACCAGTGTCAAAAAAGCGGAACAATATCTGCTGGAAAACGAAGCAACAAAGAATTACCTGCCGATTAGCGGCCTAGTTGAATTCGGCATTGTGACGCAAGAATTGCTGTTTGGTAAAGATCACCCAGTGGTAACAGACAAACGCGCCCGTACAGCGCAAAGCCCAGGTGGTACAGGTGCTTTACGTATTGCTGCGGATTTTATTGCCAAACAAACTAACGCTAAACAAGTCTGGATTAGTAATCCAACCTGGCCAAATCATAAAAACGTTTTTTCTGCCGCTGGCTTGGAAGTTCGCGAATATAAATACTATGACGCTGAAAAACACGCCCTGAATTTCGAAGACATGCTGGCAAGCCTGTCTGACGTTCAGGCAGGTGATGTTGTTCTGTTCCATGGCTGTTGCCACAACCCGACAGGTATCGATCCAACCCCAGCTCAGTGGGCTAAACTGGCAGAAATGTCTGCGGAAAAAGGCTGGCTGCCCATTTTTGATTTCGCTTACCAAGGATTTGCCAAAGGCCTGAACGAAGACGCGGAAGGCCTGCGTATTTTTGCAAAAAATCATAATGAACTGATCGTTGCCAGCTCTTATTCCAAAAACTTTGGCTTGTACAATGAACGTGTGGGTGCCTGTACTATCGTTGCCGGTGACAGCAATACAGCAGAAAAAGCATTCAGCCAGGCTAAAGCCATTATCCGTGCTAACTATTCCAACCCACCTTCTCATGGTGCATCTGTTGTCGCCACTATTTTATCAAATGAAGAACTAAAAGCCGCCTGGGAACAAGAGCTGACCACCATGCGCGAACGTATTCAGCGTATGCGTCAGCTGTTTGTGAACACCTTACAAGAAAAAGGTGCAAAACAAGATTTCAGCTTCATTATCAACCAGAATGGTATGTTTTCATTCAGTGGCCTGACAAAAGAACAAGTTGAGCGCTTGCGTACAGAATTTGGTATATACGCTGTCAGTTCCGGTCGTATTAACGTCGCTGGCCTGACACTGGAAAATATGGCCCCACTGTGTGAAGCCATTGTTGCGGTACTCTGAGTTAACATTCACCTTACTTTGAAAAGCCGCTCCATTTCAGCGGCTTTTATCGTCTGACATAAAAACGATATTCAGCATCACCAACTTGGTACTTCATCCTGTAAAAATGGATTAGTCTGCCGTTCATCGCCCAGCGTAGACATTGGCCCGTGCCCTGGAATAAATTTATAATCATCACCAAGTGGCAGAAGTTTATCTTTAATTGAATTAATTAACTGCTGGTGATTACCACGCGGAAAGTCGCTACGCCCAACTCCCCCTTTAAACAGTACATCCCCCATATAAATCAGTTTATCTGCATGATTCACAAATACCACATGCCCTGGTGTATGGCCCGGACAGTGCAATACAGACAAATCGACCCCGCCAACATGCAACTCGTCACCTTCATTCAGCCAGCGGTCAGGTTCAAATGATGCGCATTCCTCAATGCCAAACATCCGGCTCTGAGCCTGCAAGCCTTCGATCCAAAAAGCATCTTCCTGCTGCGGCCCGTAAACCGGCACATTAAAATGTTCAGCGACTTCTGCTGTTGCACCAACATGGTCAAAATGACCATGAGTCAATAAAATCTGGGTCAATTTCAGGCCACGGCCCTCAATCTCAGCAATTAGCTTTGCCGCTTCACCGCCTGGATCAACAATTGCCGCTTCCTTACTCTCTTCATTCCAAATAAGGGTACAATTTTGCATAAAAGCAGTCACAGGAATAATTTGGTATTTCATTATTTCATTTACTCCATAGTCAAAACAAAATAGTTACTCACCAGATTACCACGTCCTGACGGGACCTGTATCAATATGAACGAAATTACTGTGTGGATAGTACCCCACACCGCCCGCTTTCATTTTCAGAGCGGCTTTACAGATATATCTAAGATCAATACCTTCAATATGGAAATCCATCGCTCGCCCGCGAATATGGTAACTCTGTTTAGCCACGCCTTTACTTTTCTTGCGCAACTGATTGTTGGTCACCAGTGAGCGGTAACCAGAAATGAGTTGTACAGGCTTATTAATGCTCATCATCATTTGCAGCAAATAGATCTGATCAAATAATTGAGGATCGATCGTTTTAACTTTATTTTGACGATAATCCCGAAACAGATGATTCAGACGAGCCAGTTCATCTTTGTTATAACGATGACCATCGAAGAATTCGGCTTTGATAGTTTCGCCCGTATGTAAGTTGTCAAAACGTAAAATTCGTGGGCGGGGAGTGGCCAGAGTCGCAAAAACGTGCCCCGGCAATAAACTCAAACCCAAAGCGGCAGCCCCCACACCAAGCCACTTGCGGCGATTATGATCGATTATATCCATGAAGAAACATCTACCCAGATTATGAAAAAATAAGTCGCTGGTCACTATGACAGCTAATAATGAAAATTAGTTGCATCTAGCTTTGTAAAGACAACAACTTTGACAAAAACTGGGAACCTTGTCTCGCACTATTATCATAGTCATAAATATCAGTGCGATACTGAGGTACACCCTGCTCATCTACCCAGGCAGTCAAATAATACAAATAAACAGGAACACGCTGTGGGATATTAACATAAACCGTATTGCCCTGTTTCAGCGTATTATCCACCTTGCTTTGTGACCAACCAGCATCTCCCAATAACATACTTGCCAATTCTGACGCTTTGTTAACCCTGACACAACCAGAACTGATCGCCCTGATATCTTTGTTAAACAGACTATGGTTCGGCGTATCGTGCAAATAGATGGCATCAGAATTTGGCATATTGAATTTATAGCGGCCCAATGAATTAGCCGGCCCTGGAGCCTGCCATACCCGATAAGGAAAATTCGCCGGCGTAATCACATTCCAATCAATAGTGTAAGGATCAATCACACTGGCATCAGCACGCCAGTTTGAAAAAATAACATACCCCCGACGCTGGAAATATCCGGGATCATTAACCGCCCGCGGCGCAATATCTTTTCTCGCCAGACTAGTTGGCACACTCCAGGGGGGATTAATCACAACATTATTCAGCACATTACTCATCATTGGCGTTTTACGGCTCGGACGACCAACGATCACCTTCGAGTTCAACACCTCCTGATCATTAAGATAATAATGCAACGAATAATCAGGAATATTGACCATAATGCCGGTGGAAACATGCCCTGGGACAATCCGCAAACGCTGAATATTAAGCGCCATTAATCCAGCTCTGGTTTGAGGTGACGTATTCAGCCAATCTCTGGTGCGTTTACCAATCACGCCATCGGGTGCCAACCCCTGCCATTGCTGGAAATTTTTTACCGCAGCAACCAATTCAGGGTCATAGATATTACCTGATTTAGTTGTCACATCATTCAGCATGCCGGTACGGATAAGTATTTCTCTTAAGGCCGTGATATCCGGGCAACTCTGCCCTGGCTTTAATGCACTTTTGTCAGAAACCTGTGGCCACGGTTGACTATCAGCCAATAGTTTCATCATCTCCTTATGCATATTTTCATATTGAGGATGCTGCGGCATCCATGCCGCAACATAAGCGGCCACATTGTGATCTGTAATCGCTTGCTGCCACCGGTCTATGATCGCAGATGAAGGTAAAACAATTTTGTATGGTGTCGTGCGATAGAGCCAGTTTTCGCCCTGATAACTGACATCGGAGACAAATTGCAAATAACCTAGCATAGCATCAGATAAAATGAGATCACGTCCCATATCGCTCAATTGAGGATCATTAAGTTCAATCAGCCATTGACCAAATTGCGGCTGAAATCCAGCTAATGCCAGTTCTAAAAGTTGTTGTTCAAAACGCTGAACAGCGGTTTTGTCCTGCCATAAAGGTTGCATCTGGTTAGATGAATACAGATTGACCAATCGATCAAAGAAAATGGGCTTAACTTGCTCCGGTAACCAGCTTTGAAGCACTCTGCGGCCCTCTTCTTTTGCAACCGCAGGAGTTTGAATTTGTCCTTGTTTAAGTATTACTGTCTCAGATACCTTTTCAGTCTGCATTTTTGGCAGATTCTGAATATCACTTTCCATCAGCCCACTCTGTTGATTGGCTAAAGCATAACCAGCCACCATTAATGTACTGCAAATAACCGAAATGCACAGCGGCTTTATCGCTTTTTTTACCATATCAACCTACCCACCATCAGAACATTCTCATAAATTAATTCTAACTATGGCAGATCCAGCATTTAATCAAAGGAAAAAATAAATTAATTACATTGTAATTTATTTGTCTACAAAGGGAATATCATCAGCAACTGCAAGAAAACCAACCTGTTTGGATCTTAGGCATATTTGTCATGTGAAAAAAACCTAAATTTTATTGATACCGAACGGCACGGTTTACTATATTAAAATTATATCAGTAGCATGACTGATAGCAGCACTCAAATAATCCTAGCCATCAGTCACCACGATTCTGTCAGAATCACATCGTACTACTTGCGGAGAAAAAATAAATGAACGTTGGAATAATTGGTGCAGGAATTGGTGGCGCATGCCTGGCACATGGCTTGCGCAAAAATAAAATAAAAGTAACGGTCTATGAACGCGGTTCTGCTAAAGCATCGGTACTTCCCGGTTATGGAATTTATGTCAATACATTCGGCCAATGGGCAATGCAGGAATGCCTTCCGGAGACCAATTGGAGGACCTTTAAAAAGATTTCAAAATCTGTTGGTGGAGAATCAAGATTTTATGATGAACATCTGCGTCTTCTCCTCACGGCCCAAGGCGATACTCATCAGAAAGATGGACAACTCATTTCCGAAAATCGATTGTCGATCAGCAGAGCTGAACTCATAGAAGTACTCAACGAGGGGCTTGCAGATACAATTCAGTGGAACAAAACATTCGCTCGTTATGAACAGATTAAAAACGGTGACGTCAGGATTTTCTTTACTGATGGAAGCCATGAAGACGTTGATATTCTTATCGGTGCGGACGGTAGCAATTCGAAAGTCCGCAAGCAGTACCTTCCTGCTATCGAAAGAATTAATATTGGCGTCATTCTCATCATTGGTCGTGCACGTATTACCCCGACACTTGCGACCTCATTGCCCCCATACCTGCTGGATGGGTCACCCAACAATATCGTGCCTAAAAGCCCAGATGGACTATTTGTCTCCAGGTGGCGTGCTCCGGTTAATACCCAAATAAAGGCCATTTCAGCAGAAATTGATGATTTTGCCATGTGGGCCTATGTAGCGGCAACAAACAGCTATCCGAGTGACATTACTGATTTTTCTGCTGAAAAGCTCTGTACTTTAATCCAGTCCCGTATTGCTTCATGGGATCCAAACCTGCATACCTTGATTAAACAGAGTGATATGGAAAACATATCTCTAGTACCTTTACACAGTATGCCTCATCTTCTGCCTTGGAAATCCAGCGCTGTCACACTACTTGGGGATGCTATTCATAACATGACGCCAATGGTTGGGATGGGAGCGAATACAGCACTTCGAGATGCACTTCTGCTCACTCAGGTTCTTACTCGCGTAGCAGCTGAACATGAAAGCGTAGTCAGGGCGATTTCAGATTATGAACAGCAAATGCGCATATATGCTAATGAAGCTGTTGGGATTTCGTTACGTAGCGCCCAAAATGCGGTTATTGATTCTATATTCAAACGAATACTGTTCCGAACAATACTTCGGGTTGCCCAAGCTTTACCGCCAGTAAAACGACGGCTATTCCCATTAGCAACCAATGCCCGACACCAGAGAAAAACAAAATTAGGTACGACAAACTCGTCTAATGGTACACAATAAAGATGCTTTCACTTTACTTTCAAATAACTTGAATAAATGATTAGCAAAAAATTTATTGTAATAGATCAAGAATAGAATCTGTTTGTAGTAAATAAGTGAGATCTTCTTTTTAAAAAAACAAAGAATTAATAAGGAAGAAGCGATTACTTTCTATCGTATCGACCGGAAGATCTTTATCTGAAAAATATAACAAATAATCTATTTTTAGATTATTAAGTAGTTTTTTTACAAATTTATAGAATCTGAACCCTATATTATATTGGCAACTAAAATATTTTTATAAAATTAAGAGCCTTAAGATACACGTATGACTTTATCTAATTATAATGAAAGCAATGATCTTTATAATTATTAATTACTCAAAACAGTTAATATTTAGTTATCTAAAAAAGATTATAGTTACCTTGAAACAACCACATTTCTATTAATTAAATAAAAATATAAACTAAATGTAAATCCATTTTCACTATTATCTTGTCTTCAAATAACCAATGTGAATTGTTGTTATTCTAATTATATTCCCTCCAACCTATCGACATTTAAGCATTTAAAAAAATAGCTCATAACCACCTTAAAAAAACAATATTTACATGAATTAAAGAAAAAATAAATGATAGTAACTTATAAAAACTGCTCAAAATTGCCAGTAAAACAGTGTCAGTAAAGATAAAAAATGAATATAATTAATGTTGATTAAATATAAAACATCAATATAGCTGATGATTAAATTTAATAAAAAGAAAGCGTTAAAATCAGTAAAGCAACGGTTAAAAGCTTATTATACTGATTAAACCGAGAGGTTAAAAAAATGGCTTTTAATAACAGTTTAAAACCTGATTATCATAAATCGATCAGTAAAAACGAGAAAAACAATCGGCTTTATTAATGCTTTATATACCCCGTAAAAAAGGATAAATAAAAATATGAATAGATTAATAAGAAAATCTATTTTCCAAAAGGAACTAACTTTAATGACGTTTTCAATTGGAGATAAAAATTTTCATAAAATACATTAAATATGCTGACTTAAACTTATTTTACAATATTTTATCCCATCCAATGGCATTTTTATGGTTTTATTTAAATAATATTTAAAATGTAATTTAAAGATAAAATCAATTCATATCGTTATTTTTCCAAGCTATTTTCGTGATTTATTAACGTTTAAATACCCATTTAATCATTATAATCTTTCAGGCTAATTAATTCGCCAGACTTTTCATTACTATTGATACAATAAAGTGTTATTAAATGAGTTCACCAATCCATTTAAACATCATTTAAATAGATATGGGTGAATGGGGTTAAGCTAAAATCTAAAATCATATATAGCGGGTCTATTTTATAAAATTAAAACCTTTACTTTAACAACTCCAATCTTTTAAAAATGACATTAACTAAATGCACATGCCATTTATTACGCTAAAATAGCCATTTTAATAAAGACAAGACAAAAACCATTAAACCATTAAACCATTAAACCATTAAACCATTAAACCATTAAACCATTAAACCATTAAACCATTAAACCATTAAACCATTAAACCATTAAACCATTAAACCATTAAACCATTAAACCATTAAAGCGTAAAACAAATATCCCAAATGTAAAACAAATCTCTTTTTAAAAAATTAAAACTTTTTATTTAAAACTGTGCTTTAAACAATCAAGTGAGTGCTTCACATAATAATCTCCAGGACTACTTGTAACATTAAACCAACCTCAAATACGTGGCCTGAATTCACAATGACCATTACCCTGCAAGCACAAGACATTCATATTGTAACGATCATTCATAAACCCAGTAACTTCGCAGATTTCCGTCACCATTCGCCCCGGTTCCGTCACAATCTTTTCTATCACGATCACCAGATTCACGCTTCTGGCGATCATCCAGCCGATCGTCCCGGGAGTAAAACCCTGCGCGACCTCATCTTCATAAATATAATGCGCCAGTTTTTGCAACCCCTCCTCAGATGAATTGGCATGCATCGTCGTTACCCCACCAGGGTGCCCAGAATTCCAACTTTTGAGCAAAGTATAAGCTTCACCACCGCGAATCTCTCCTACCATGATACGGTCCGGACGCAAACGCATCGTCGTTCGCAGTAAGCGGCGCATATCCACATCTTTACTGGTTCGTAACAGTGCACGGTTAGCATTGTTAAGCTGCAATTCCATCGTATCTTCAATCGCCACGATACGGTCACACGGGCATTGCAGGGTGACTGCTCCCCGCCGTAAAGAGGGTGTCGCAAAAGGTCGGCATTGAAAATAACCCCACAGAAATTTATTGCCTGTTATTGGGACTGGCAACCCATGACAGGCTAAAAATAGCCCATAATATCAGGGCAACTGCCCTTGATAAGTTATACGCTATGGCATGCAAGGTAAATTCCACTCTGACTGCCGATAAACCTCTACGCCGAAAGCGTTCCAGTCCCTGGATCCCACGTAAAGCGGAAAATACCGGTTCTACCATGACTTTTCTCTGACTCAATATCCGTTTTGACTCCAGTTTGGTCATACGTGAACGCCGTTTATCCCGCGCTTTATCTTCCGGGTAACGTTTAATTTTTCTGCCCTTTTTCGCCTGCGTACATTTTTCTTTTTTCGGGCAATCGGCACAGTTTGCTCCCGTATAAACTCGATGCCCACGGCTCTTTTCGGAAGGTTTTACTGTACTGACAGGCAGCAACCTGTCATTGGCCGGGCAGATATAAAGGTCTTTCTCCGCATGATAAATAAACCGCGATTTTGGGT
>NZ_PUJV01000010.1:0-163732 GCF_011189495.1 Photorhabdus stackebrandtii | reverse complement strand
TATCACGGCAGGTGTGATGGAGGTGTTCAAGTTCGGCTTTTTGTTCATCGGTAATGAATATTTTCATGACGGATACCCTGAACCTCATTTGGGCGAAAATCAAGCAGTTTCAATGAGCACAGGTATATACCTCTATTTGCATCAGGCCGAAAAGTATTATCAAAGTATGATGTCAGCATGCCGACCAAGTTAAATATTATTGATAATGACAAGACAAATCATAATCCATAGTACGTATTTAAATAAACAACAAATAAGGGAATGACTATCCTGCTAAAGTTAATAATATATCCATAAATTTCATAAAATCTTTGGGATTCATTATCATCTACATTCAATTTTGTATTTGATATTCCAAGACCACACCGACAGGTTGTCTTGATTAATGTAATAACATAAAGAAATATAATTGGATCAGCTACAGATAAAAAAGCATGACAATGCCGTTAATAAAGAACAATAGCATCCTCCATTTTAATATATTTCCGTTGTCAAACAGCTTGCCGAATAATCCACTTGCCACCAAAAATGGAATAGCAAAGCAAGCACCTAATATTCCCATTTCAGATGGCGTAGAATGCAGACTATATATCGCTATGATGATTAAAATAGCGTAATCAAGATAAGTATCAAGTTCATTTACACCTATACTAATGTACTTTTTCATCGGTTATCACCCAGATTAGGATAGGCATAAACATATATTTACACCTATCCTTAGTTTGTAAAAAAAACATATTAGCTAGCCAGAGGTTGGTAATCAATAATTACTCCTTTCAAAATTTAGGTTAACATTAAATCATTTCCCGATAGGGAAACTAAATATAAGCAAACATATTCCTCCATGTAAATTAGCTGTTAAAATAAAAATTTTATTATTGTGAGCCAACTCATATTTTTCTAACTTTCCAATATTCCTTATTCTTGTATTTGAAAAACCATTTAAATACATACATATACCACATGAAATATTGAATAATTTTTCCCGCATTAATCTCATTGCCCACATTTATTTACATCCAGAATTAATAAATGCATTACATATCAACACGTATAAAAAAAGAAGCCCCAATCTTGTATTCACAAAACCGGAGCCTAGTGCCTTTCGCTTTATGTCGGGGATCTGAGCACCATGACAAGATGGGAGAAGAACCGTCAACTAGCTACGCCTTGGAAGCTGGCTCATAACTTGAACCATTTTCACCGAAAAAACATTTACTATCGAGATAACGATCGCACATAAACTGGGTAGTAGCTGCGCAATAAAACCAAGAATAGTTCCCTGGCTTACCGGGGAATGATGATTGAACCTCACCACCCATAGCAATCTGCATGAAAGCGGGGTTTGTCAGGTAAGCATAAACCAGACCGCAAATCCCCGTGACCAGCAGAAAACTTATCAGCATGGCGACCACCGCCCCCACCATCTGAGATAATCTTGTTCTGATTGAATTGATGGTGAGAGCAGTCAGGCAACCTGGAGCAAAACCCCAGCCCAATATATACCAAACAATAATTAACCCCTTCAGCGCAGTGTTGTGCGCCATTTCCAGAATATCGGCACGCCACAATATCAAATTCAGACATGCAGCCAGCACAGCCAGAAATACGGAAATAGCGAAACTGTTGGGTAAACTCGATTCTTTATTCACTAAAACACCTTTAGACAGTCAAGGAATCTTGCACCTTTTATCGAATTAAGAAGAAAACTACCCAAAATGCCAGCAATGAGTGCAGCAGTGTATCCTTTAATAAGGAACAACAACGGCATTTCTATTGAGCCCCAATAATTCAGCCCCACGTTGTGATCCAGCCCCCAGCAAAGTGTCTGGCAAACACTGAAAAACAGAGCGCTACTTACTGCGGTCATGATATAAGCTCCGGCACTTCCAGGCATAAAACGAGCTGAGAGCAGATAGGTCAATCCCCCAACGGCGGCCCCCATGCCGATACCGCATAAACCAAGAGCCCATACCAGACGCCATACCAGCGGACCATTGTCGGGAAATAAAATAAAACTCATTAAAAGAAATCCAGCCTCTGCGATAAAACCCAGAGAAATAAACAGTTTAATCGTGCGTATAGCACGTTTTTCACCTTCTGCCACCGCATATTGCCGATGTTGTTCATTCACAGTTTGATTAGACATTTTTCATCTCCTTAACGTCCGTTAAGCATCACAAAATACCGCGGAAAATGGTCTGATAGAGCTTTTTAAAGCTGAATCCAAATTGTCTTTCTCCAAAACAGAGGAAATTGCATTTCCTTCATAATTTACCTCTAATTTATTTCAATCACTGGTTTTGCTTAATTATATGAACTATTACTGAATAAAGTCCGAATAATAGATCAAATAAATTATTTGAGAATACAAGAAATCAACAGGTCAAAGAAAACAAACTATATATGATGTAATTACTATGGTATGAGGATGAAAACCTGTCAATGTAAAAGAAGAAATTAAGAAAACAGTCCAATATATAGGCTTAATATTTTGATACTTTATCCGGCCAACCTGACAGAGCCCTTGCGTTATTATCATATTGATCTACAGAGATAAACAGCAGGAATAAACACTGAACTTGAGTTGGCAAACAACGGCACGCATATTCTATCTTGTCAATTTAACTGCCACATTCAAAGAACTGGTTTTCAAATGATAAAAAATGTGATCCCATTTATTTCCACAAGAAATAACAGCGTTCATTTCTGCGTTCTCAACTCCCGAATACTCTTAGCGTCATAATTATTTCATCATAGTTAATAACTTGCGATTTGATTTTTTATCACTAAAGTATAATAAATAATTCCGAGCGTTTAATTTTATAATAAAAATATTCAAGTATAGGCACAGTTTCAACTTTATGGATTTGACAATAACCTGATACTTAGTTATGACTTTATTTAAGAAACAACAAGATAATTATTTAATGAACTTATTGCTATCAAGACAGAATAATGACAATCATGATAATCAATAAAGCTCAATATTTAGATTCTACTGCCCCATATCTATAGGGAGAGATATAACTGCCATGAATAAATCCGATCAAGAATTTAATGTTAATGAAAGTACTGTAAAGGTAGATGGAAAGGATGTCAGGTTCTTCACAGCTAAACCTCCGGGCCTAACTAAGGATAATGCCAAGAGTAATACCGTGGTGTTGGTGCATGGTACCAGCGGAAATACAACGCTGCATTTCTGCCATCTATTTCCACTACTTGCCACAAAACACGCCGTTATATCACTGGATTTTTCTCAACCAGTGAAAGCGGGTGAGCCCCTTACTCTTGAACATCTTGAAAAACAGGTCGAAGCCGTTATTGAAACAGCTGCACCAGGGGAATCTGTCACTCTGATAGGTTATTCTCTGGGCGCAGTCGTTGCTGCTTCTGTTGCCGCTAAACGTCCGGATCTGGTTCGTAATTTAGTTATGCTCGCAGGATGGATGAAAACAGATTTACAGATAGAAAGGCTTGTTGCTGTCTGGCGTCATTTATGTGAAACCAACTCACCTGTTCTTACCGAATTCGTCATGTATTGTGCTTCTGGTGTCCCCGGTCATGTGAATATGGTTCCAGACCCGCCTGCAACCGGATTTGAAAATATCAATCCGGGGGAATTCGATATATTGCAACTAGACCTTGATGCCCGGGTTGATATCACTCAGATTGCACCAGCAATAAAAGCTACAACGCTGATTATTGGCTGTACACACGATAAAATAATACCTACCTACCATAGCAAAGCACTTTTCGGCGCAATCCTGGATGCACGCTATACAGAGATAGAAGCCGGACATGCTGTCATTTATGAACGCCCTGCCCAGTTAATGCTGGTTATTGACCAGTTCTGCACGGCACCTTCACTTTACCCTGCCGGGACCATTATTCCCGCAGACCAGCTATAATCCCTTTTACGCTTTGGAGAACTATTATGAATAAAAGTACACCAGACCATAATCCAGAAGCAGATATATCACAGGTCACAGATGCGGAAATTATCATCATCGGCGCAGGTTTTGCCGGCCTTGGTATGGGAGCCCAGCTTAAGCGCCGATCTCAGCACAATTTTCTCATCCTTGAACGTGCCGATGATGTAGGAGGCACCTGGCGCGATAACACTTATCCCGGTATAGCCTGTGACGTCCCCTCACACCTTTATTCTTACTCATTTCGCCCCAATCCTGACTGGTCTCATGTTTTTTCACCAGGGAATGAAATATTCACCTATCTTCAGGATACCGCTCGGGATGAAGGGCTATTGCCTCACATCCACTTTGGCGCCAACGTTGAAAAAGCCTATTGGGATAACCAAAAAGAGCGCTGGATAATTATCACCGCCGCAGGTGTTTTCAGTGGGCGGTTCTTGATAACAGGCACCGGGCATTTAACAGATGCAAATCTTCCACAGATCGAAGGTTTGAGCAGCTTTACTGGGGAAGTTTTTCATTCAGCCCGCTGGAAAAATGATGTCTCTCTTCAAGGTAAGCGAGTCGGTATCATCGGATCGGGTGCTTCAGCAACTCAGATAGTGCCTGAAGTAGCTCAAAGTGTCTCTGAACTTGTTGTTTTCCAGCGAAGCCCATCCTACATTATTCCACGTCCTGACCGAAGTTATTCAGATAGTGAAAAACAGCGTTTCCGACGCGATCCAGAGTCTATTCCCGCTGTTCGTTCAGATATATTCTGGCATTTTGAATCTCTGTACCCAGCCCGTCGTTCCATTCCTCAATATCTGGCAGAATTCAAACGCATAGCCTCAGATCATCTTAAACGGCAAATCCCCGATCCAGAATTACGTGCAAAACTCACTCCCAACTATGAAGCGGGTTGTAAAAGGTTTGTGATTGCAAGCAATTATTATCCTACGTTTCTACGAGATAACGTTAAACTCGAAACATCAGCCTTGCAGCGTATAAATGGGCAAAATGCAATTTCAGTGGCCGGCAACAGTTATCCACTTGATGTGCTAATCTTCTGTACTGGCTTTCAAACCACCCAACCACCTTATTCCCGCCTGGTTCATGGCCGTGATGGCCTCAGCCTTGCTGATCACTGGGCCCAAGGTATGGAAGCATTTGCATCAACCACAGTGACAGGTTTTCCAAACCTATTTATTATCAACGGACCGAATGCAACGCTTACTCATAACTCAATAATTTATATGATTGAGTCTCAAATAGAATACATTCTCGGTGCTATTGAATACAGCAGGAAAAATAACAACTACGTACTTGAAGTTTCTCCCGAAGCTCAACATCGTTATGTAACCGAATTACAAGAGCAAATTAATGGCACAGTATGGGTTGGAGATAATTGTACAAGCTGGTACCGTGATTCCCGAAACAAGCGTTTAACACTGATATGGCCTGATTTTGCTCACACATTCAGGCAACACAATAGCAAATTTGATCCTGCTCCTTATATGTCTCATACGACGACCGAAATCACTAACCCATAAGCTCTCAGCAGCGATTGGATATTCATTCTTTGAGACGGCAAGGGAAAGAGCTTGTCCCCCTTGCCGATACCAACAATCACTTTAGAATGGTTTAGTCGGCAAATACTTCCCGTCAAGCGTAATCACGGCACGGGAACCGCCATTAGGGTCATCAACCTTCTTGATATCAAGCTTGAAGTCAATCGCACTGATAATGCCATCACCAAACTTCTCATGGACCAGCGCCTTTAACGTTGAACCGTAAACTTGCACCATTTCGTAGAATCGATAAATAGTCGGATCAGTCGGTACACCTCCAGGGATGCTGCCGCGCACAGGGATAGTTTGCAGCAAAATGAAAGCATTCTCATCAAGTTCAAGCCGGTCAACCACAATCTTCGCAGCATCGGCAGGCAATGGATGCTGGCCGAGCAGTGCAGCGGTAACGAATGCAAGACTCAAGCCAGTTCCTTGTGCAATATCTTCAAACGTCAAATTCTTGCGTGTTTTGGCGTCGATGATAGCATCGGTAAGGATCTGGCGGGGAGTTTGGGAATATTGAGATTGTGTCATAACGATTTCCTTTGGATTAATGGGCTATTCAAATGCCGTGGTGAAACATGGATTGTGTTGCAGAAACATGCGGATAATCAGCAAGCGAAACAAATTGGCCAAGCAAGCCGTCTAGTGCATCGATCGAACCAGCCTCTATGTCGTAAATCCAGCCGTGTAGATTCAGGTGTCCTTGTTCCAGCGCGAACGCCACGGACGGATGGGTTTTGATATTGGCAATTTGAGCGATGACGTTTTCGCGCGCCATCGAGTCAATTCGAGCAGGCTCACGTTGGGTTAGAAGCTCTGGAACCACATGGCTGTCGGAGCACGCGACAAACAAAATACGCGGATTTTGGCTGGTAGCAAGTCGCTTGAAAAGCTTGCAACGCTTCGGAAATATCTCGCGCTGGAATTGCAAAAAGCCTTCGATAATATCTTGCATGTCTTCACTCCATCGTGATGGATAAGAAAGCTGATGGATGAAGAATGAACGAATTTATCTATAGCGTCAAAGATCGGATTACTATCATCTCTATAGTATTTCCCAATAGTTGATTGTCGTTCTGCGGCGACACATTTGTTAATAATCCAGTAGTCACATCTTTTTATTTCAGGAACTGGCATATAAACTTTGCTACCTACTATTATTAGTCGGTTTTGGAACCATTTGAGAAAGTTGCACGCAATTTCCCAAATGATGCGGATGCGATTATTGCAACGTATAAGCAGTTAAAAGAAAAAGATTTTGACAACCCTGCGGAATTACGAAACCAGTTCCCTAGTCTTGATAATTTCAAGTACAGAAATAAGTGGTGGGTGATAGACATAGGCGGGCAAAACTTACGAATGATTGCCTATATAAATTTCGTTAATAAATGATGCGGCTTTTTTATCGTCTTCATTCTGTTCAAACCTTACCACCGGGTTGCCAAGCAAGCGGCCTATCACTACTTGGTAAACAGGAATAAGCTGCGGGGTAATACCCGGTCTTTCCTACACAAATCTCTTGGTCTATTCGAGGGATTTTTTTGAACTTTTGCTTGTCTTGCTGATCTCAACAAAAAACAGTGATTGAGGTAACTTAGGATGTTTTCAGCCAACACCGAGCAATGGGCAAAAGAGCTCTTTCAACATGCTGAATTAGGCGATACGCGCCGTTCGAAACGTCTGGTTCAGATTGCCTGTTCGCTGGCTAACCACACAGGACAATCTCTCGTGTAATCTTTGAAAGACACCACTTCGCTGCTTTTTTCCCATGCTTCTATGGTTGATGAGTTGGGACATACCACATCCAGCAAATATTCCCGTGGACTGCATGCCCACTCTGTCTTGCTGTTTGCCCCCAATGAACAGCAGGTGGTTGGGCTTATTGAACAACGGTTAAAGACTTACGGATGCAAAGTAAAGAGAATCTGGAGCGGATAAGAGTGATATTGGCTTTCATCGCGGTACGTCTACACCAACTTCGTTACCTCGGACTTAACAGAGAAGCCGCAGAAAAGCAAAGTCGTGAAGAGGTTCGAAGTCCTCTGGCCTGGAAACTTCTGTAGTCTAGGCAAGAGAAGAGTCAACCCTCTAAAACCCCCAGCCTTTATTAGGCCTATATTAGCTTAGGTAAGCTGGCAGGCTGGTATGATTCCAAACGGAGAGGCCGAGTGGGCAGGGATAAGGTTATGGGAAGGATGGTTCATGTTACAAACCATCTAGGAGGGTTACCTGCTAGCTCAGTCTTTTGACCTGTAAATGTGATGCAAGAGACAGCTCCCTGTGGGGGTTTTGCTTTTATGCTAGTGTCAAAAATATCTTGGCTAATTTTATAAGGTTGAATGCCATGTAAAAATGTAAAGAAAGGAGTCTTTTATGGAGCTGTCTACGCGCAGAATTAAGGCTCTGTACACTTGGCAGAATTACTACTGTATTGATGTCAAATCACGTTTTTTGCAAAGTGAGCTACTTCAAGCTCATGAAGTACATTATTTGGGTGATTTTATGCAGAAACCATTAGCCAATGAGTTCAACATCAAGGTTGCCCCTATTTCCCGCCGCCCAAAAACTAAAAGATGCCCATTTTTTTAACTGGGCATATTAGTTTAGCATCTTAGAGTCAACTTATTTGCGCTATAATTTTGTTTGAGATCTCTTCCACCTCATACAATTTGTGGATCGCGATATCCCGGATTAATGTTGGCTTAAGCGGAATGATAATGTCGTGAATTGGATTGTGCAACCATAGAGCCACGAAATGACACCAAGGTAAATTAAGTTGCCGCACTTCATAGCTTTGCTGTTGAACCCTACTATCCATTTCCGCTGCAAGGAGCGCCTCCACTGTCGAGACGGGTATCGGGCCATCAAGAGTCATCGAAGAGACGATGAGATTTGCATCGTGCATGTTCAAATGGAGGTCGGACACGGCAGAGCTGCCTGACAACAATAGATACCTCCAACCTGTAGCATGGGCAGCTTTGGTCAAAGATTTCGTTTTTTCAAATTCATTGCGATCGACATAGTACATTTTAATCGGGTTCGACGATGAGACATCGTTGGTATTTATTTTATTGTTTTTGTCAGCTTCGCTAAGCGAGCCTCCGTCTATAATACCTTGCAAAAAAGAAACGATAACACTGTCCGCTCCGCTTGGATCGTTCACAAAGGAAATAGTCATTTACGTGCCTCATGTATTGTTGGTTGTTTTGTTGGTTGTTTAGTAAAGCAGGTTTGCCTCCAGTCAGCTTCTGAATCTCCATAGTAATATAACGGGAATATATGGGCATTCTCGAGCGTTTTCGTATTGTCCCACGGATTGCAAACCTCCCAAACTGGATATGGATTTGTCGATGATTGTGGCACCAGATCGAATCCGCCTGATATCACTACTGCGTGACCCCCAGTATCACCCAAGGCGGGAATTTTCTTTGAGAAAATAACGGCAACGACAAATGGACTATTATTAGCCAGTTCTTGTGCACAACGGTTAAAATCAGCTTTTCCTTTTATTTCTTCCTTAAGCGCCCCTATCACCTCCAAGGACGTGTTTGGCATTCCCTCCTTATTGCAATTATCACCACCTGGAAAATGGTTGTAGGGAGCTACACAAGATCCAGGGTTAAGCTGTCGGGCACCAGAATAAATCGGCTCTTGTAGGTAACGATACGGTCTCCGCGCATAATAACTGCCTACACTCGCAGCCACAGCGATCCAGCACCAAAACGTTTGCTCCTGCCTCTGCGCGTACCCTTTACGCCAGAAATCCGTGACATAGGGTTGTTTGTCAGCTTCTATGCTACGTTTGGAGGCAGAAAGCGCCACTCTCTTTAAAGAGAGGCATCTTGGTAAATTGCCATTTTGAATATCAGTCATGTTGTCCTCACTTGTTGAAAATGCGACTCCAGTTTTAGAATTTCAGATCACCAATCACATTGGATTTTATGTTCGTAAATTATAAAGATCACATATAAAAAAAGACGTTATATTAACATATTGTGGTAGCGTAGTTAATTTGGCTCTCGGATTAGTTGTTATTTGTTTTGTATAAACATGGGGTTGTGAAGAGACATATTTATACAAAAAATAGCTATTAATCTGATGTTCAAATTAACTATGACGGCATCATAAACAGGATCTTTAGCGCCAACCGGTTATTTTAGATAGAAAAAAGGCTTTATTTATGATCTGATAATTGTCGCCAAACAAAATACCGAGATCAGAGAATAAAGCCGATGACAATTATCCCCACAAAACTTCAGTTAATGCCATTCTTCAGTGACGTTTTTCTTGAAAAAACCGCCCGCCGAGGTGGCTTTATGGAACGGCTCAGAAATATTGGGCCGCTGTTTCTGGTTCTCAGTCTGATTGCCGCACTGAGCAAAGGAAACTGCACCTCCATCGCTGACCTGCACCGGCAATTTAACGGCATGTGTCTGAGTGAAAAACACACTGTCGCCTATAAACCCTTCCATAATCAGTTGCGTAAAAGCGCCTTCGCCGATTTTATGAAGACACTGGTAACTTGGGCGCGATTATTCATCATGCCGGGTCGGAAATAGAACACCCTCTGGATTGGGCCCTGAAATATCTCGCCAAAAATGCGTTGAAGTTGCCCCAAGGAAAATCCAATAAAAATAATGGGTTGGAGGGTATTTTCGAGAGACTTAATGCTTAAGGTTCAGTGTATGATGACGGCATAATATGTTAATTGTGGCTGTTTTTTTATATATGTTTTTTATAATTTACGAGCTTAAAATCCAATGTGATTGGTGATCTGAAATTCTAAAACTGGAGTCGCATTTTCAACAAGTGAGGACAACATGACTGATATTCAAAATGGCAATTTACCGAGATGCCTCTCTTTAAAGAGAGTGGCGCTTTCTGCCTCCAAACGTAGCATAGAAGCCGACAAACAACCCTATGTCACGGATTTCTGGCGTAAAGGGTACGTGCAGAGGCAGGAGCAAACGTTTTGGTGCTGGATCGCTGTGGCTGCGAGTGTAGGCAGTTATTATGTGCGGAGACCGTATCATTACCTACAAGAGCCGATTTATTCTGAAGTCCGACAGCTTAACCCTGGATCTTGTGTAGCTCCCTACAACCATTTTCCAGGTGGTGATAATTGCAATAAGGAGGGAATGCCAGACAAGTCCTTAGGAGCAATAGGAGCTCTTGAGAAAGCAATAGAAGGAAAAGCTGATGCAAGTCTTTGTACAGAAGAACTGTTTAATAGTCGGCCATTTGTCGTTGCCGTTTTTTTCTCAAAGAAAATTCCCGCCTTGGGTGATACTGGGGGTCACGCAGTGGTAATATCGGCCGGATTCAATATGAAGGAGTCACAACCACCGTTACATCCAGTTTGGGAAGTGTGTAACCCGTGGGACAATACGAGATCTTTGGAGAATTACGAGACATTCCCGTTATATTACTATGGAGATCCAAAAGCTCGCTGGGCGCAAACCTGCTTTACTAAACAACCAACAAAACAACCAACAATACATGAGGCACGTAAATGACTATATGGACACCGACTCAATTCAAGTGGGTGAGTAAATTTTTCTGACAACGTAGTCGCAAACATATATTCGGCTTCAATGAGCCCTGATGAAAATCCGCACTCTCTGCCCTAATTATTTCAACAGTCTAAATCCGGTATCAAAGTTTGATACCGGATTTTGAAACCTTTTAAGGATCTGTCAACCGATCAACTGAATCGGCACTACACATTAGCCGGGGTTTATGGCGGTTTTCGCTAAATCTATATAGCAAGCGCTCTAACTCATCTACTTACTACCTTGCTAAGTTTCGTGATCTGCTCAGGGATAAGCTACGGAGTTATACCACCAACTATTAGCACTAACGACAAACCGACGTTGACATGCTCGGGAGGCCCATTATAGTCTTCACTCCATCGTGGCCGATAAGACAGGTGAAGAATGAGCAAATTTTTCTATAGTTTCAAAGATCGGGCTGTCATTATTTCCATATTACTTTCAAATAGTTAATTGACATGCTACTGCGACACATTCGTTATCTTCTGGCGATTGCCGAACATCAGAGCTTCACTCGCGCCGCAGAGGAACTTCATGTCTCGCAGCCGACCCTATCGCAACAAATCAGACAGCTTGAGGAATCACTGCATGTGCAGTTATTCGACCGATCGGGAAGGAGTGTGCGGCTCACCGACGCTGGCGAGGTATACACAAGTTACGCCCGTCGTGCATTGCAGGATCTGGATGCTGGGCAGCGTGCGATTCACGATGTACAGGATTTAAGCCGTGGATTGCTCAGACTCGCAATGACACCCACCTTCACTACTTGCTTCATCGGCCATTGGGTAGAGCGTTTCAACACCCTCTATCCGGGAATTACATTGAATATCAAGGAAATGACGCAAGATCAGATCGAGGTAGCTTTAGTAGAGAACCAGCTCGATCTCGGCATCGCGTTTTCAGAGGTGCGATCCCCCGATATTGATAGCGAGCCATTGTTCATCGAAACACTCAGCCTGATCGTTGGTCAATCACATCGATTCATCGGTCAACAAACATCATTGACAGCGAAGACGCTGGAATATGAAGGATTAGCGCTATTAAGCAAAGACTTTGCAACGCGAAATCATATCGATTTGTACTTCCAAAAACAGGAGATCACACCGCGCATTGCCATTGAGGCTAACTCAATCAGCGCAATTGTAGAGATTGTCCGCCGGGGACGGCTCGCGACTTTGTTACCTGATGTCATAGCCCACGAACAAGCCGGGCTATATTCCATCTTCATTCAACCTCCGCTGCCGCAGCGCAATGCTGTGCTGTTGTGGCGCAGCAGCGCATATCGAAGCGCTGCAAGTCAGGCGTTTGCCAATCTGATCACGCACCGTTTCGACGTACGCTAAGAAAGTAATAATTCCTTTGGTGGCTTCCGAGTTAGGGCAACCAATCCATAAGTTTGTTTCTAATGTAATCAGATGAAAGACGCTCCTGCTCTAAACGTGAAGATTGGAACCGGCCAGAGATGAGATCATTAAACAACTGTGCTTCATCTTCATTTAGCGACAAAGGATTGGATTCAACTGGATTTGGTTCAGAAACCATTCTATCTTCATGAATTTTAACAGTTTCAACATCCATCATCAGCGATTCAATATCCATAAACTTGTCTCTGGCGTCACTGAGAATAGACAAGCCCCAAGTATCAATATCTCCCCAATACCCTACACGCTTGCCTTTCAACCATGCCGCATCCATCCAGGCAACGTTTTTCCCTCCTCCTATCACCGCTACTGTGCCAGGCATGTCGGGTAACGCCAAACCAGACTGTAAGTTTTCGACTACTAATATATTCGGTGCTGGAAGTTCGTGCTGTTTAAGTAATTCACCAGGTATTTGAAGTATCGGAATTCCACCAAGCGCGGCCATCGCAGTATGGCAAAGCGGTCTGATGGTTAACCAACCCTTGGGATTTGTTAAACAACCCAACCAAGCTGTAAGACCGCCAAATGCTGAAACGGCACCTTTGTGAATCACATCGGTCAACTCTTCGATCAGGATTTGGTGGTTCTCAAGAAACTTAGTATCAATACCAATGAGGGGTAATGCTCTTAAATATTGTCCTTCCCCCAAGCCTTGCTTTAATTGTGGAAGCAGCTTTGCCAATAATTCTGCATCTCTCAGAGAGAGTTTTTCCACAATGTCTATACACTTAACCAATGCAGGATAGAGCTCTTTCTCAACCCGCAAAAATGGCTTCATATTTCTTTCCCATACCTTACTTCGGGAAAGGGCATCATTCCCTAAAAATTGAATCAAATGTTGCACCGATTCAATGGCAACAAAAGTTGGGATACGTTGTTCAGACAACTCCCGGAAATTTTTAGAAGACCACTCCACAAGATCTTGATAGGGAAATGATTTCCACTCATCAACAAACCGCTGAAAATGAACCATATCTGATATGGCAGACCTGCCTCTGGGTGGTTTTAAACCAACGCGAACAGGGAATGCTTTGCTGCCCAGTAATCGGGCTTTTAGTGAGGAAAGATTATCCCACTCACGTTGCCTAATGAGGTTCTTAACCTGCGCCGGTAATAACCCCCAGCGCACCCCATTCTGCTCTCTTTTCATATCAGTTTCTCAAGTTCGATACCTAAACCAAAAGCCTCAGCAGCTAACTTTTTCTCCTTCTCTTCACCCATTCTCCGGTCAATTTCTTCCCAAGTGACTTCACATAAATGGCTGTCGTGGTTTTCCTGGTCTCTTTCAGCAATGAGCAACGAGCGGGCCGATTCTCTCGCCAAGTTCAGGTTTTTATAAGGCGTAATCAAATTAACGTGAATATGCAGTTCCCTAAATACCCGGAGCACACGCCGGCTTACTGTTTCGGCCGTATTCGAGAACGCTTCGTCCAGGAAAACAGTACAGTAAACAGGTCGATCATAGCCATTCGGCGTTAAAACATAGGCCAAACTTGCCGCGACAATAGTTGCCGCAAACGACTCTTTCTCCCCACCTGACTTTCCACTGGATGACTCCAATACATCACGAATCTCACCTGTATTGATATCCAATTCTTCGGCATAAAATGACATCTGATAACGAGAATCAAGCAGCCTTAAACTTTCCAGTGTATTTGAGGAACCTGATGCACTCGCTTTCCCAAGGATCTCAACTACCTTAGCCAACTGACGGAACCGTGCTTCATGGTCATCACTGGTTACCTGACTAAGCACCTTACGCAGATGCTGTTCAAACTCATTAACATGCGGGAATTTCTCTCTTTTTGAACCCAGCTTTAAATGTGTCTCTGATCGAAACTCTGTACGCTTGAGGACCCGGTTAATGATGTCAATCCGCTCGATAATATCTTCTCGTTCAGATTCAAGCTTAGTTTTAATTCGTGCCAGCGACTGCGTTGCATGCTTATTCAAACGTTCAATAAACTGCTCTACCAGGTTGGGAAGCCCCTCTTCTTCCAGTTGCCGTAAATGATTAAGATAATCAGGTAAGCTGCCAATATCACTTTGCCAGTCAACTGTGAAGACTTGCCATTTATCATTAGACCTGAACGAAACCATAATACTAATGGCTGATCTTTCTGCTCTGTCTTTATTGTTCCGCCTAGAATCTAATAGACGATCCAACTCTTCTTCAACTTTCGACACCAATTCAGCCATCCGGCTTAAATCGTTTGTATTAAGCACGCCAACCCGAATCGCAAGTAACTGCCTGGCTAAATCAGGTAATCCCTTCGCCGCTTTTTCCCGCGCTTTATTCCATTCTTCTTGTGCATTTCTCAGCGTATTTTTAACGCCACCAGAATCAGAGTTGAGTTGATTTAATACCGATTGAATTTGAGCCAATTGCTCTTTAGCTGATTCCCAACGCTCTCTGGCCTTATCAAGATCACCGCCTGATTGTTCCAACACCTTAAGGTCAGCTTGCAAATCAGAAAGCTTTTCATGCCAATAAGGAGCATTAATATCATCCCAACGGTAACTTTGGATCTTCTCCCAAAGTATTTTACGATCAGAAACAGAATTCAAATCCTGACGGGCCTGGCTCACCTTTTTTCCGGTTTCTTCCAGTTTCAAGTCTAAATCTTTTTTATCGTTATTAAGAATGGCTAAACGTGATTTGTTTGAAAAGCCCAGACACCAGCGTCTTCTATCATCTATCCGGTGCTGATCTTTTTTCTCAAAGCGACCTTTATCCATGTGCATTAGTCCCTGCTGTGTCATCGAAAACGGTGTTTGATCCAATTCTTCCGTATTCGAAACACATTGCAGGTCAAATCTCTGCAAGTGATGCTTGAGCCACTCCCGATAAGGGTGAATGCGCCATACCAGTTTCCTTAAATAACCATCAGGCTTAAACTCCGCCGATTGACCCTGGTTAGTCACAGCATCATTCACAACTTGAACGCGTACATGCAAACCCGTATGCCGGGTATTTAACCAGCGAGTTACCATCGAATAACAATGATGTGGCACAGCAAGTGTTGTTCGTAATCCGCCTAACGCCCTCTCTATCGCGCCTTGCCATCTCTTTTCATGATCTTCGACGTCGATAAGCTCACCGATAAATACACATTGGTCTTTACTTAATTCTAAGGAATTAACCAGTTCATCCCGCAGTTGCTGATATTTCACATCAATATTAGAATCCGGCCTTGCCTCGATTTCCCGAATTTCCTGAGAGATATCATGGATATTTGCTTGCAACTCACTGAATTTGGCACTGATGGTGGCAAACCTGTCCTGATACTCTTCTTCGTCACGCTGAATACTGGCAAGCCTGGCTGATGCTTCGGATTGATTTTTGAGAAATACAGCCTCCTCTAATACAGAAGGAAGAGCCAGTTCATTAGCATGAGTTTGATATTGCGATGAATTTCGAACCACACGATTCAATTGATCTTGGGTATGACCCATTTCTTTTCGAAGCGATTCTATTTTATCCCCGCCAAACTGAAGATATTCCTCATGTCTTCGTTCAACCAGCTTATCGGCATCAACTTTCTGCCCTTCAGCTTGCTTAATTTTTAGGGATAGTGCTTCAAGTTCAGCCTCAATATCGGCAATTTTCTCATTCCACAATTGCGCGAAGATTTCCCCAAAGTAGACCGGGAGACTACTTCTTTCGACCGTCAGCTCCTCAAATTCTTTCGTCGTTTTTTCGATAATTGAGCTGAGCTCAGGTAATTTAGATAAATGCACCTGTTGTGCTCTTGCATCCACTAATTGACTATGAATCGCCACCAGATCAGCAAACTCTTCCACTACCTTTTTGGCATCATCTTTGACTGTACTCGGTTCAAGTACCAATTCACGAATCAACCCGGTTAAATCATCAATTTTTTTCAGGCCCAACGCCCGCGACAACAGTGCAGGCGCATTTTTATTATCCATATACAGAAGCTTTCGGTACAGCTCCTGATAATCAGAAAAATTATCATCACAGCATGTAATTGCCGGGTCATCACGAAGCCATTGCTTGAATGCCCGAGCATTGCCTTCCCCAAAGGCATCAAGCATTTCCTTAAGTGTCAGATCTCTTTTAGCGACAACATAAACTCGAGTCACATCCGCCAATACATTCGTCGACTTAGTGATCCAGAAAAGCGCCGCAAGCGTGATTTTTGAGCCATCATCACCCTGATATAAAGCTCTAAGCCCAGTCACCACTCCAGATTCACGCTTACTTCTGACTCTCGTACCCGCGCCATCATGGGCAGATCCAAAACTTCCCCGCATATAAGAAAGTAAAGTCCGGTCAGAACGATCACCCTGCGCCGCAGCCACATTAAAGGTTGCCTTTCCGGCAGGAAGGAGCAAAGCCATAAGGCCATCAATAAAAGTCGATTTTCCCGCGCCGTTATCCCCAGTGACCAGGGTTCCCATAGGATCGATCAACGCGGTATGCAAGCCGTTAAATGACCCCCAGTTATAAACTGAGAGTTCGGCTAATCTGATTTGACCAACATGAAATAATGAATCAGCCGAAAGAGTTTGATCAGTCATTTTCATCTCCTGTTTCCTCCTCTCCATTTTGATAATCAACAGCGTTGCTGCCATTTTTATTTAGCTCAATACCCTTCTCATCCGCCATTTTCAGGTATTCATTCAGCATACTTTCGAGAAATTCAGCACTGACTACGTAGCGGATCACCGGTGTAATTTCGAAGCGATCCTCACTTCCCCGCACTGAACTCAATATTTTTTTCGTCACCATTTTCTCAAGAGCACCCTTGAGTTTTCTCCGGTCAGATTTAGTACTGTTTGTCAGCGGTAAAAACGGTGTCAAATGGGATTCTATACGCTCGATATCAATGATAATCCTTTGCTCACCTGACGTTTCCCGATCCTGGTAGTGTTTGCGCAGCACTAACAGCAACAACGTATCGTATAAAGAGAGCGTCCTTCGGCTAATCAGAGAGACAACCTCTTCATCATCTATACCCAATGACTCGGTATCTTCCTCATTTTGAAAACCGGCTATAAAGGCGACACCCGCTTTCTCATCTAAAACCAGCTTCAAATAGACTTCTGACAGATGTTTGCGTACAGCACATTGGTATCGACAAAGCGATTCAAACAACTTGGCTTTCTGCGAAGACAATATAACGCCCTGACGCAGCAAGCTAACCAGCACCCGGCGCGCATCAGGTGGCATGCTACTACTTGAACTTTCAGAGTGATCACTGGCTAACACATCATCAACTTCAACGGATGAGCTTTTATTGGCAGCGACATCAGATTCAACAGCGGATGTGCCTGTAAGCGGGTTATACCCTGATTGAGTATGATGTTTTATCAACTGATCGAAGAACCCTGTTTGCTGTTCTTTCTGAGGATCTGAATCAGACTTCTCGAGGGTTGCGGGGGTACCATTATCTTTATTCAACTTTTTGTCTTTATGCATTCCAACCCTCACACAATGATATCTACAGCCACTTTCTATTCACCATTACAGGACCAATTCATCCAAACTGTCTGGAAACAGGTCGGCACTCAGAAGAAAAGTGGGGATAGACGCCCGCAAGCGAACTCCCTGTTTGTCACTAATTTCAATTGATTCCTTCTCTTCCAATAATGCCGCCCCGACAGATTTCGCAACCCGTAAATAGGCAACTAACTCCTCCAACCCTGAATTAAGCGGGTGATAATGTGCAATAGATGCAATCGTCATTGGACCAAACTCTTTTAACGTTTCTAATGCCCTCTCAGCGATCAATCGGATTTGAACAGTATCAAGGCAATCCAGCATCTGTATACTCGGTTCTCGAGAGTTAAACCGCTCTTCAACACCAGAGGTATCCAGCTTTTCATCGGGTGATTTAAGGAGCATGCTTTCGGGAGAACTAATACTTGCCGCCCCAACGGGCAATGAAAGAGCTGTTGTTGTTTGCAAGTCGCAATCAGCATTCCTCAATTCAACAGCAAGTCGTTCCAATTGACCAAGCAATCTATCAACAGCACGATTTTCTTGAGCAGTGCCACTCTCTATGTAAGCACGCAAGCTCTCTTCTGTTCTTCGTCTGATTTGAAAAACTCGGTCACTCTCACGGCTCAATTCTCGCATGAGCTGACTTAAGAATTGCCGTTGCGGGGTACTTAAGTGTTCTGCGACCGGGCGATTTAAAATGCTTCGAAGCTGATCCCGCAACTCCATAGTTCTATTTTGATCACATAACAAATCAAAAAAGCTTTCAAACGCACTACCGGCATCCGTTTTAGCCAATAGCGCTTCTTTTTCCAAAACAGAGAGAAGAACATCTCCTCTGGTGGAATCTCCCTCAATAATTTGAATACGAATTTCCTGATCCAACCGACGAATTTCATCTTCAACACGGCGAAAATCACCCGTTAAAACAGAAGCCAACTGGTAGATTTCACGAATTCTTTCCCGCTGCTCAACCTCGGTCAGTTCGGTTACAACGCCAGCCCTTAGAGCATCAATCTCTCTCTGAATTTCAGATTTTCTATCTTCCAAAAGCGTAACACGCTCATCGACATTTGGGCTAATCGCCACCGCAAAGTCCCTGACCGCTTCCTGAACAATTCGAAGATGAGACGCAGTAGTTCCTGAACTGCGCTCATCAAGTCCCTGACTAAAACGGAGCGCAATTTCACTGGCATCCGTTTTAGTTAATGTGTCATCCATCTCACGCAACCAGCCTTCCCGAATCCATTTATTGAGATAAGTGCCAGCCCCCGTTTCCGTTTCCCAAAGACCAAGTTCACGACAGCGTACCAGCTCTGCATCAAGTGACACACGGGCACGACTAAAAGGGACTTCACTATCCTCCGAAAATAACTCACCCAAAAATGCCAAAATTAAAGGGGAATTATCAGCTCTTAACAGTTTCCAGGCTGCACTTTCCTGAAATAGACGGCGGTACTTTGCCTGTAACCCTTGGAAGTTCAACTTGCCTCCCTCTGTGTGGTTATGAGTAAAAAGCGATTAAATGAGTACTGGCTCGTCACCACCCTTTCCAAAAAGCCACCACTAAGAATTTTGTATAATTCACAATCAAATAAAAACCATATCATCATGTTTTTTATTATGTCAACGCCTGTTATTAACTCTTGTAATTATTAGGCGCTGTGATCAGAGAGAATTAAGCTTATAAAGCCATCCATTTTTTGAAGAAGGCAGTAAGATGATGAAAAACAAAAGCGATTAGCGCAGATAATTTAAGGTGATAAACAATGTCTCAATTATCATCAGCAAGGGAAGCGGCGGGAATCCCCCTTTGAAGTTAAAGATGGGCGGTCTGTCCAGACCGCCCCGATGCAAACAGTGGAAAATTCCTGCGCGTTACTTCCTGCGGACAGGCAAACCAGTACCGCGAACGCCATCCTGTGGTAAAACCAGCACCGCTACCGACCAAGCCGGCAACGTAACCGCGCCATCTTTTGCTATTTTGATACCAGCCGCCAGCGAGGTGTTGCCCAGCTCGCTTTGAATATCGTTCAACTTCAATCCCTTGACATTAAGATCTCTCACCGTAGCAAACCATGGTGCAGCATTGATCACCACCACCAAGCCGTCAAACCGCAAATCGCGGTCATCATCGATGGTATTACCATCATCTATCGTCATCACCAGTAATCCGAGTTGCTGATTCGGCCCGATATTACGGAAATCGACACGTTGCTTAACCGATGCACCATCACCAAGCGTCATCAGTGGTGAAAATTGACGCAGGCGCAGCAGTTCCTGATAAAAAGCGGTCATCTGCAATAACTCAGTTTGGCTTGGTTTATCCACTACGTTTTTCACTCGTTCAATCAATGCGTAATTTCCACCATCATCACGCAAGCCTGGCATACCAACATCATAGTTATTGTCTTGGTAAGTGTAGCTGACACGGTTAAACCAATCGCCGGCATTATAGGAATCACGGGTAAAAGATTTAGAACGTAGTAGTTCCGAGCCATGTTGGGCGAAGGCCAATCCCTGCCCAAGGAATGTAGTAGCAAGGGATATTGCCTGCATGCGAACCCTGGTTGCCAGATCCGCCTCGCGTGCAGCTTTGTAGCTGATTATGTCCCATAACGTTTGATTATCATGCTTGGAGACATAATTGATCACCTCAATTGGATCAGCGGCATAACCCGCTATAGCTCCTTTATAGTCAATTTCTCTGCCGGTTTTCACCGCCCCATCTTTATCGATCAACACGAAATCAGCCAAATTGCCCGCCATACCCAAACGTACCAGATCCGCCAAATGACGTACCTCATTAGCATTTAACCAAGTCTGTTCGTTAGGTAACGTTCCGGCACCATTACCCACTCCCTGGTTAATACGAATGCTGTCAGCGGAATCGAACGGTCCTCCACCCTGTACTGCGTCACGCAATCGATCAGAGAAAGTACCGATCCCGGTGCCTTTAAGATTAATCTGTGAAGCGATTTCGAAACGGTCACCCTGCCCGGAATTCCAACCTTCACCGAAGAAGTAGACCGATGGGTTAATTGCGCGTACTTTTGCCAGTGCCAATAATATCTGTGCCTTAGGATGAAAGCCCATTAAGTCAAATCGGAATGCGTCGATCTTATAGTCTTTAACCCAGGTAACCAATGAGTCTTCGATTAGTTTAGCGAACATGCGATGCTCTGGCGCTGTATCGTGACAACAGGTATTAGATTCAACATTACCGCTGATTTCATTCAGACGATGATAGTACCAAGGGACTATCTTATCTAATACGGAAGATCTGTCTGTTGGGCCCGCAGCATTGGTGTGGTTGTACGCTACATCCATAACCACATTCATTCCCAATTGCTGCTTGATGGCCTGAATCATGGCGCGAAACTCTTTTATACGTACCGAACCTTCCGCATCTGTGGCATAAGAGCCTTCTGGTACTGAATAATGGAACGGATCATAGCCCCAGTTGTAGGAATCGGTTTCTGCAATCATTGCATTCAACTCTTGTACCTGTGGATTACTAGCGCTATCACTGCTCTGCAACTCCTGCAACACTTCACCCACAGTTTGTGAACTATTACAGTAATCAGCAAAGCGACTATTTCTCACCATAGTGTTGACCTGACATAAGCGACTAAATGGGTGGTTAAGGTCAGCCACTTGGTCGCTGAATTCATTAACGGAAGCCAAATCAAATACCGGCAACAGCTCCATATGAGTGACTCCTGCCTGGCTCAGTGCTTTAAGATGCTTGAACATATCGCTGTTGTTGGCAGTCAGAGCCAGATATTTACCGCGCCAGGCTTCCGGTACTGTGCTATCTGCAACGGAGAGATCACGGACATGAGATTCGTATATGGTCATGCGCGCAATGTCCGCCGGTGTACTTTGCGAACGCGGCATAATCAGGCTATCCCAGTTTTGTGGTTTCAGTGCCTCATCATCCAAGTTAACGACCTGACTGTATTCCGAATTGGTAGACAGACTATGGGAATAGGGATCAGTGACCTCATAGTGCTCCACATTGCGGGAACGGGGATGGTATACCGTTAGAGCATAACGGTAGTAAGCACCAACCAGCGCCTCATCACCTTGCCATGACCAAGAGCCACTTGCAGGATCACGGCTCATTGGATGGTTGGCGATTACCTGTTTATTTGCATCATAGATAACCACTCCGACATTCTGAGCAGTAGGCGCCCACAAGCGGAAGGTCACACCTGCATCGCTGATCAGCGCACCATATTCCAACGTCTCAGCTGCATCAGCAAAACGGTCATCTAGCACTCCGGCAGTTTGTACTTGAGTTGCCGATAATAACAAGCCTTCTTTATTGGTCGCCAGCGCGACCAGATCACCGGTGAGTAACGTCTCGACATCCGTATCTTCTGGCAGGTGGAATGCTGTTAATTTCTTCAAGTGCGGGAATCGATCAGCCGTTTTCTGGTTCAGAGTAGTCGGTGTTAATGCCAGATAGCTATCGGTGAAGTCTCCCTGGTCATTGGCTACCACTTTACTTCGGCTATGATATAAACGGACATAAGGCTTATCTGCTCCGCCTGACCACAGCAGTGTCTGGTTGTCGACCCAATGTGCCGAAGCCTGGGAAACACCGAACACAGATTCAAAGGCTGCCGCCCGACTACTATAGATTTGGTTACTGCCTGGTACCACAGAGACGGTACGGTCACTGAAATCGGAGAAAGAAATTTTCAGGTCACTGTCGATCAATTTAATGTTGTTGCCATCACGTACAATAAAGTTGATACAACCTTCATTCTTAGTTAACGGTACGACCCAGTAAGGACCATAACTATCACTGCCAGTGGGAGTTGCGCTGGTATCGTTCCAATTTAATGAAGGGAAAGCCAGTGCATCACAACTGCTATCATTCCACAAATAGAGGCTATTGGTACTGTAGTCACGATTTGTTGTCGGGTTGTTTTGACTTAATTCAGCAATGTCCACCAGATGGATCACGGCTTGTAAATCACCAGCACGGGCCGCTTCACCCGGTATTTTGATAGAGAAATGTGCCATCGGTTCTTCCAGGGTATCAAGTAAAGGGTTATTGTTATCACAGCCTGCCAGTAAAACAAATGTACCACTCAATAGGGCTTGGTAAGCCTTTTTATCGAAGTGAGTTACCATAATCAGACCTTTTAATAATAGTAAGAATGATCGACGATATTATTGTGAATTCAATGAAACCGAAATATTAAATAATGTCTCAAATAGAGCAGCATCCTCCCTATCTTGATACTGATAGGGAGGAGGAGTCAGGAGGAGATACTTTTTCGTGATATCGCGCACGATAATGGTGTAATAAAATTTTATTACATAAGGTTTGTTTGAGTTTATTTGTATCATGACACCTACTATAGCCACAAAATATCACCCGGCACATTGATTGCCATTTTTATATATTTTAGAAAATTTTATTGTTTCTAAAAAAATCATTTATTGTGATGAAAAATTATGAACTATGATATTTTTCCCAAGCCTGAATTTCTCTCTTATGTTAGATATAAATGTAACTTGTTACAGGCTCCATACCTGTGTAAAAAATATACCAATAATATAAAAATTTATGAAATCGCTATTTTTAAATAGAGTCAAGGCTAAATAAAACCTATTTACCACAAATAAAAACAATTAGAGACAATAATTTAAATTATTGTCTCTGTGCAGAGATATGACGATGTAAGGTATTAAACCTAAATTCTATATTTTACAAATCAACATAACGAATATTATATTCATCAGTAGAAATATAGATTTAATTCACCATTATCGTTATGACTGAGATAACTCCGATGAAATTTTTTGAATTGCATCAAAAGCACATTGTTGATCTAAAGAACCACTCGGTGCACCACCAATACCAATTGCCCCAATCACGTCATCACCAGATTTAACCGGAACACCACCACCTAATAATAGGAAACCTGGGATATGCACTAAATTTTGAGCACCAAGATTTGATTGTGCAGCTTTCATTACTTCATCTGACGTTCTTTGGGTAGATAATGCAGTATAAGCTTTCATTTTGCTCGCTTCAACGGTATGCAAGCCCGCTTTATCCATACGCTGAACAACTTTCACAACCCCACTTTTATCAACAACAGAAACAGTTACGTTGTAGTTATTCGCCGCACAAGATTGAATTGCCTCAGCAGCTAATTTATTTGCTACTTCAAGCGTAATATTACGTTCAGTAATTGTTGATGTAGCAAAAGCTGTTTGAGCAAATAAACCTGCTGCCAAGATAGTATAGAGAAAAGAATGTTTCATAGGTAAACCTCATTAAGTTGATGAATGATCAAACCCTAACTTAATGAGATTTATAAGCTATCTCTATTCGGTTGATTACTTATCCGGCCTAGTAGAAATACTTAGTCATAAGACAATGACTTAAATAGCTCATATTCTTTTACTAATTGTGGTAAGGAATGAATATCTAATTTATGAAATATATTAGCCCGATGAACTTCAATTGTACGTGGTGATAGCGCCAATTGTTGAGCAATTTGCTTACTGGTTTTTCCTTCCAGAATGATTTCCATTACTTCACTTTCACGCTCAGATAACTGGCTGAATTTAGTTTTCAACTGCTTATATATCTGCCATTGCTTAAATATTTTCTGATGAGATAATAATGCATTTGAAACTGTTTCAATTAATAAATCCGCATCAATAGGTTTAGTTAAAAATTCAAAAGCCCCCTTTTTAAAAGCACGGCGACAAATATCAATATTCCCATGTCCTGTCATAATAATCACCGGCAATGTATTATTGAGTTTTAGAAGTTCATCCTGCAATGTCAACCCAGGTTTTCCCGGCATACGAATATCCAGTAAAATACATCCCTGAATCTCTGAAATGTTTGTTTTATCAATTTCATCAAGAAATTCTTGAGCACCAGAAAATGAAGTTACCGGCCAATTCATTGTTTCTAACAACATGGATATTGAATCACGAATCGCTTCATCATCATCAATGAGATAAATCACTGCTGCCATTACTCCTCCTTACTCTTATGAACAGGTAACCAAATAATAAAACGAGCACCGCCTGTTTCACCATTCTCAGCACGAATATCACCACCAAGTTTCTGAATTAATGTCTCCGTTAGGGTCATACCTAACCCCATTCCCTGCTGACGTGTTGTAAAGAATGGAATAAAGATGTTTTTCAAAACCTCATCACTTAATCTTGGTCCACCGTCTGAAATCACGATTTTTATCATGCCACCAGCATAGGTAATATCAATACAGATCCAATTCTGATAGTTTGTGTGTTCTTGCTGCGCCTGAATTGCGTTATTTATTAAATTATGGAATATCTGTTCTACCCATAACGGTTCGGAAAATATTATTGGTAAATCATCACAAATATGCTTTATGACCTTTATTTTCCCTGCTTTGATTTCATTTTCGAGTAATATTTCAACCCGACCTAATATCGATACAACATTCACAGCCTGTAATACAATACTACCTGTCGTCAACTTTTGGCGGTATTGAGTTAATAAATTTGCGATGCGTTGAGTTTGCAGGATTGATGAATCCAGTATTGAAGTGATTTTATCATATTGCTGCTTTCCCATTAGCCGTAGTGCAGTTTGATTATAACTCATAATCGCCGTCAAAGGCTGGTTTAACTCATGAACGATACCCGTTGCCACTTCATCCATAGTATTCAAACGGGTGAACTCAAAGAAATGTGCCCGTAAATCAGAAATTTTCCTTAATCTCTTATTCTTTTGAATTAAAAAGATAAAACAGATAATCACCCCCCATAAGAAACTGAGACAAGTAATGTAACCCCACGGCAGTTGCGCCCATTGTTGATTGTTACTGGCTTTAAGCACAAAAGGCTGAAAACGACTGGTCAGCTTTTTCTCCCAGTTCCAAAAATGTTGTTCTTTCTCCAGCCCATGTGTAATCAATGGACGGTTATTCCAATCCAGTTGTACCCATCGAAATTGTGACAATAATGATAATTTCTTCATAAGGATATTGAGATCAATCAATAACCGGATACTGTTGTTTGTACTATTAAGCCAGTATCTTCCATCTCCTTCTTCACTGATTACAGGAAATATTAATACATTCACCGGAATCTCTTGTAATCCGATGATTTGCGGAAAATTTTCCTGTAACTGCTCTAATCCGATATTAGCATCCATTAGCGATACAATGGCATCATGCTGTGCAAGCTTTTCACTCAATTCCCGATAAAGGATATTAAATGAAACAGTTTGTTGTTGATAATTTTGCTCTAATGAATGACTAATCATTCCCCAGGCCGTTAAGATTGTTAACACGATCCACGCAAAAAAATGCCACATATGATTACCGAAAAGGATATATTTCATGATGTTAATATGTAGTAAGAATATATAAATGAAACAACTATCAGAACAAACAAATTCAAGGTGAATTGGATTTTAGATAACGTTTGTAATTTAGTGTCACACTAAAATTCATTACAACGTAATTATTTCATCAACATATTCCTCAAAGCTACGATAATGTTAAATTTCAATACCAGATTCGCGTTGTTCATTCTACGAGAATTTTTTGGCTCCTAATAAAATAATTTCGATAGATGAATACTGGATAAGAATTTACAGTGGTTTTTACTAAGACTTTTAATATCATGTCAAATTTCCTGAATAATTTAAGGCAACCACTTAACAAATCGACTAAATGAAATGGTTCTCATTCTCTTTATCATCACTCCAAACCTATAAAAATATCAATATTTATCAAATGGTTGATAAAATTCCCCACAATTATCCCCATTTGATCAGAAAAAACACTTTACAATCGATAGTGATAATTATTATCATTCGTATCGCTTTCAGACGAACCGCCTTCAGGGTAAAGATGAAAGCACGACATTGCTCACATTGCTTCCAGTGTTTACTTTAGCCAGCCGGGTGCTGGCTTTTTTTTATCGATCAATCAGGTTGTTACAATTTCAAAATATTTGAATAATTAGATTAGGTTTTTAGACTTTTATGTTATCTCTTCTCAACTAGACTGTAAAAACCATTGAGGAGATTTGAATATGATCTATTTACGCAAAGCATCAGATCGCGGCCACGCTAATCATGGCTGGCTAGATAGCTGGCATACTTTCTCATTCGCCAATTATTACGATGCCAATTTTACGAATTTCTCAGCACTAAAAGTGATTAATGAAGATTTCATCGAAGCAGGTCAAGGTTTTGGTGCCCATCCACATAACGACATGGAAATACTCACCTATGTGCTTTCCGGGGCTGTTGAGCATCAGGATAGTATAGGCAATAAAGGACAGGTACCCGCCGGTGAATTCCAAATTATGAGCGCAGGTACCGGTATTTGTCATTCAGAATACAACCCGAACAACGATCTCCAGTTACATCTGTATCAAATCTGGATTACCCCAGATAAAACCGGCTTGGCACCGCGTTACGAGCAGCGACGTTTTGATGATGTGCAAGGTCGCCAGTTAGTACTTTCCCCCGATGCGCGGGATGGCTCACTAAAAGTATTCCAGGATATGACCTTGTGGCGTTGGGTACTTAAAAATCATGAGACTTCCGAATATATTACAGAGAAAAACCGTTATATCTGGATACAAGTGGTACGTGGAGAAGTGACTGTTAATGGAGTGAGGGCAACCACCAGCGATGGTCTGGCGATCCGGAGTGAAACCCATCTTCAACTTAACACAGGTGATGACAGTGAAATATTGCTGTTTGACCTTCCTCCGACATAAATCCCCAATAAGCCTCACCCATGTGGATGAGGTTTATTTATACAAAAAGAAATTCACAATTACAGTTTAGGGCCCGCTTTTACCAAAGCTTCTCCTACTGGGGTATCCGTGTATTTATCAAAGTTGTCGACAAAACGATGTGCCAGGTCTTTCGCCTTCTCTTCCCACTGGGATTTATCTGCATAAGTATTACGCGGATCAAGGATATTGTTATCAACACCAGGCAACACAGTCGGAACCGCCAGATCGAAGATCGGTAATGTAATGGTATCAGCGTCCTCAATATCACCGTTCAAGATGGCGTCAATAATTCCTCGGGTATCCTTAATAGAAATTCGTTTACCCGTACCATTCCAGCCAGTGTTCACCAGATAAGCCTTGGCGCCTGCTGCCTGCATACGTTTTACCAAAACTTCCGCGTATTGGGTTGGATGCAGACTTAGGAAGGCCGCACCGAAACAGGCCGAGAACGTTGGTGTTGGTCCAGTCACACCGCGTTCTGTACCAGCCAGTTTTGCCGTGAAGCCAGACAAGAAATGATATTGAGTCTGCTCCGGTGTCAGACGGGATACCGGAGGCAACACGCCAAACGCGTCCGCTGTCAGAAAAATCACCTTGGTCGCGTGACCTGCTTTAGAAACCGGCTTAACAATGTTTTCAATATGGTAGATAGGATAAGAAACACGGGTGTTTTCAGTTTTTGAACCATCATTGAAATCAACCGTTCCATCTGCCAGTACAGTCACGTTTTCCAGCAATGCATCACGTTTAATCGCATGGTAGATATCAGGTTCCGCTTCTTTGGATAGATTGATGGTTTTCGCGTAACAGCCACCTTCAAAGTTGAATACGCCGTCATCATCCCAACCGTGTTCATCATCACCAATCAGCTTACGTTTTGGATCAGTAGAAAGCGTGGTTTTACCTGTACCTGATAAGCCGAAGAAAACAGCAACATCGCCCTTCTCACCCACGTTGGCAGAACAATGCATTGAAGCAATACCTTTCAATGGCAGCAGGTAGTTCATCATTGAGAACATTCCTTTCTTCATTTCACCGCCATACCAGGTACCACCGATAAGCTGCATACGCTCTGTCAGGTTGAACGCGACAAAGTTTTCAGAATTCAAACCCTGCTTTTGCCATTGTGGGTTAGTGCATTTTGCACCGTTCATCACAATAAAGTCTGGTTTGAATCCGGCCAATTCTTCATCTGAGGGGCGGATAAACATGTTCTTAACGAAATGAGCCTGCCATGCAACTTCTGTAATAAAGCGGACTTTTAGGCGTGTATCTGCATTCGCACCACAGAAAGCATCGACAATAAACAAACGTTTGCCTGAAAGCTGTTGAGTAACCAAGCCTTTCAGATGTGTCCATGTTTCCTGTTGCAATGGCTTGTTGTCATTTTTGCCTTTTCCTTGGTCAGCCCACCATACAGTGTCACGGGTGACATCATCACGGACAATATACTTATCCTTGGGGGAACGACCAGTGAAGATCCCCGTATCGACAGCCACAGCCCCCAGGTTGGTCAGAGTGCCACTCTCGTAACCTTTCAGTGAAGGTTTAGTTTCTTCTAAAAATAACAGCTCATAGCTTGGGTTATAAACAATCTCACTAACATCATGGATTCCATAATCCGCGAGTTCCTGCGGGGTAATGCCTTTAACACTCATGTTATTGCTCCTGGGTCCTGGATAGTCACACTTTTTCTGTGAGCAATAATAAATAGTTATGATTAATTAACAGCGATTGTTATCAAAAAATTGAAAACCTATCATTTTTTTAGGGGTAATCTGAGACGAAAGGCACGAAAGAAGCCTTTGAATATTATGAAGATTGATAGAAAGGCGCGGATCCGCGCCCTAAAAGGTAAAAACACCTGTTCAGACAGATATTATTTGTATTAGTGCAACCAGCTCTTTTTTTCTGACTTGATTTCAACGATATCATCAGCATCAAAAATATAGTGCGTACCGCAGTATTCACACTCCATATTAATATTGCCATCTTTCTGCAAAATATGATTAACATCCTCATCGGAAAGTGTGACTAACGTGTCAGCACAACGTTGGCGAGAACAAGTACAACGAAATTCAACGGGTTGCGGCTCATATAATACAACATCCTCTTCATGATAAAGACGATGCAAGATCTCCCTAACTTCCAGTGAAAATAACTCTTCACCTTTAATGGTTGCAGTAAGCTGCACCAGATGATCAAATACGTCTGCACTACCTTGCTCCGCTGCGGGCAAAATCTGTAGTAGCATACCGCCGGCAGCGATACTTCCATCCTGCATACCGGTACGGATAAACAGACGGGTTGGTAACTGTTCAGACTGCCTGAAATAATCATCCAGACATTCCGCCAGCGTTTCACCTTCCAGCGCAACGACCCCCTGATAACGCTCACCATGAGTTGGTGTAACGGTAATGACCATATAGCCAGTGCCAACCATCTGCTTTAGGCTGCTATTTTCAGCAACTAATCCGTCAATACGGGCGACACCGCGCATTTGTTGTTGATGGTTACCATTAATGACTGCCAGTTTTACCGGGCCATCGCCCTGAATTTGAACAGTAATATCACCATCAAATTTCAGTGTCGCCGTTAATAAACTGGTTGCGACCAACAGTTCTCCTAATAATTGCTGTACCGGCTGCGGGTAATCATGATTTTCCAGAATATGCTGGTAAGTTTCACTGGCTAAAACCAGCTCACCACGTACAGAATAATTCTCAAACAAAAAGCGGTGTAATTGGTCTTGTTTAAACATAAATATCTCTCACTGGAGCAGGTTATTCCTGCTCACTTAATTTGGTGTTCTTAAACTTAATCAACGTGCGTCTTTCTTTTTTATCCGGCCGGCGATCAGGATGAGGCATAGTTAATGCGTTCATTTTACGGGCTATTGCTAGTTTTTCCCGGTTAGCCATACTCGCTTCAGTCTCCCGGTAAAGTTGTTGAGCTTCCGGTGCACCGCACCGATGGCTGCTTAACGCAAGAACTTCAACAGTACGTTGATCATTACCCTGACGCAGTTTAATTTCAGCCCCGAGTTCAACCATTTTACTCGGTTTACTTCGTTGACCATTATAGTGAACTTTACCGCCATCTATCATTTCCCGTGCCATAGCCCGTGTTTTATAAAAGCGGGCAGCCCACAGCCATTTATCCAGACGGACTGCTTGATTGGAGTCTGAGTTATCTTTCAATTTTCCTCCCAATATCAGCTCTGGCGAAAAAGCAAAGCCTAACACATCATTGCTGATTATCGCCAACACGCAGGCGGGAAAGTCGTACTGAAACAATTATCGTAATACTGCCTGATTTTGCTGAGACGTTGTTTGTTTTGCCGATTTTTCTTAACAGCTAACACCAAATTAATGACTAAAGCCGCAGAAAGAACCAAGAGTAAAAACGTTGTGCCAATACAACGGATCAACGTCATGGAATCCAGTTCACTATGTAACACAATCCGGCGGGCTCCATTAGTATCTACGGACAACTCTGTAATAATTCCTACTGTCTCAAATGGTGTTTGCAACACCGTATCCGATAACCGCTGTAACTCGCGCCATTGTTCTAACGCACTATGGTCATAAGAGACAATTGCCGGCGTTATATATTCAACCAACTGTTTGCCTTCATCACTGATCAGCAGAACACCGCCCGGAGAAGGGCTATTAAGCAGGATTGCTATTTTATCTATTTCCCGGTAGATAAATGATGATGTAGTCACATCAACCAGCTTTCCTAACGCTTCAGCCCCTGCCGGACGCAATAAAACATGAATGTCATCAAACTTGCCATCCTCTGTATTCTTTAACAAAGTTGTCCAATCATTGGCACTACCCAGGTTAACCAAAGCATTCTTCAATCGAAAACAGTCTGCTTCTTTTCCACATAATTTTTTAGTTTTCAAGATGATATCAGGAAAATCATCCAATAAAATCATACCAGATTTAGCAATTTCCTGAGCAAGACCTGGATTAATTACATCGCTATTTTCCTGTAAACGTAATTGCTTATTAACGGTTGCAATCAGTTTAGCCGCATTTTCTATAACTTCTGATTCTTGGATTACCAGTGAATTAGCGCTATTCCAATATATACCTGAGCAATCAAATGGAGAAAAATAGATGTTTCCTTTGCCGGTCATATTATTTGGTGGCATATAACACATACCAACCCCTTTTGCTTTCAGAACATCCCCGATCCGCAGCTCCATCTCTTTCATCGTATTAGCATCAGTGACAACCTTTGTACTGCTACCACGCAACCAAGCAAAACTGAGTTTCATGGGTACACTAACCGGCTGATAAAAATAGAGCAGCAGCATAATAAGCAAGCTGCCACCAATCATCATTAGATTTTTCCCATAACGGTGATAAGGGTAATTTTTCTCTTCATCATGCAAAGAGAGATAATTCCCTTGCCTGACTACCTGGCCGTTAGTGTAAATATCGATATTGGTTTTTTGATCGAGATCATAGGTAACATAAGATTCCCAATGAGGTGGGTAAATTAAATCAATCCCACCAAGAGAAATATTATTCATTTGCCCTTGTTCAAATTCCCCAAATAATCCCCATCGTTTTGGCATACCGGTAAAACAGTGGATATCCTGGTGCCTGCGCCTTGAAGACAGGCAGAACAACGGCCAGAAACTGACAACCATTAAACTGCCAGCAATCAACATTAGCCACGGTAAAAACAGTATCGGTGAGAGTAATGCAAGAAACCAAATAAAAAATCCGAGACACAAGAATCCTCCCTCCCAAATACCCGATGAGTGATTCAACCGGTATTCTTCTGCTGTCTCTTTGCGGATATTTTGTAATTTTACGCTGGTATCGCCATTTTTTTGGATCGATGCCTGCTGATGGGATACATCTGAAACTACCGGAGCGGAAGGAAAATCCCGTTGAAAATCTTTCAGGAAGTGACCATTAATCGAAATAACAAGGGGTATTCTCGCGGTGAGAACGACATCAATAATATTCTGTTGTTTAACAAAAGGCTCAAGGAAAAATGGCAAATGAACTTCTACCATATCAATATAATAACGCCAGCTATGTGGTTCATCTGAGGCAATAGAAAACCGGGTAATGGAATTACAGATAGTATAAACCGTGCCATTTTTGTCCGTCAGAATTGACCCGCTTGTTTTATTGATACGGTCGGTTAAAACCAGTGGCAACACCTGTTTCAGATAATATTCAATGGCCTGATGTTCATCAGCATGAAGTTTACGATGGATCGGGTCAGCAACAGAAGGCAGATAACGGGCGTTATCATGCGGCTTCCATCTGAAAATCAGAAAAGAAGCCATTATAATCAGGCTAATTATCAAGATAGCCAATATAACAGCTGTTGAGTTCATTTTTCCCCCACATCCATGACAATATTGCTATTGCTGCTTGCAAAATAGCAACCACACGTTCAGTTCTGAATCAGGTTATTCCCATCTGTTTTTTTAATTTATTTTACAACAAGTTATATAATCACCCGCTGAACTATCTATGATACAGATCTATTTCCAGAGAGGATAAAGGTAACAGTAACAACAATGACAAGCGATAATCACTATCATTTATCAAAATAATCGGCCATATTTAGTCAAGCTATGGAGTGTACCTAATTTCATCATAAAACCTAAGGTTAATGAAATAATTTATGACGTAATAATGCACAGACACTCAAATCAACCAAATATTAATGCCATCAGGGGCAACTATGAATGACCCGAAAAACCCTAAAATCCTGAACATAGAGAACATTGCCCATTCACGTTTATTTCATATTCAGTCAGTCGATCTCGAATTCAGTAACGGTGTAAAACGCGTTTATGAACGGATGCGCCCAGCAACCCGGGAAGCGGTTCTAATCGTCCCGGTCATTGGAGATGAATTGATACTCATCCGTGAATACGCAGTAGGTATTGAGCAATACGAATTAGGCTTTCCCAAAGGCGCTATTGACCCTGGTGAAAATGTCCCTGAAGCAGCTAACCGCGAATTGAAAGAAGAAATCGGTTTTGGGGCTAGAAAAATAGAGCAATTAGCCAAACTCACTATGGCTCCATCCTATTTTTCCAGCAAAATGAACATTGTTATTGCTGAAAATCTCTATCCGGAAAGCCTGGAAGGGGATGAGCCTGAACCATTGCCACAAATACGTTGGCCAATAGCCGATATGATGTCATTACTGGATCACGCTGATTTCAACGAAGCGCGAAATGTCTGCGCCCTGTTTTTGGCGCAAAAATACTTACACTACCGCTGAAGTTAACAGGCACAACGGATTTCCCGTTGTGCCTGATTTATTATCAGAATAGCTCGTGACTTTCACCATTCTCGATCAACGTTGTGCCAACTTCCTGCACCGCACTCTCTGTAGGCTGAGTTCCGTCAATAAAATACTCACTGCGAGTATCTCCACCTCCACTAGCAAGTTTACCTGTTTTACGATCTATCACGACGGAAACAATACCCGGGGGGACGGCTACTTCTTTTTCAGGAATACCCTCCAGTGCAATTTTCATAAAGTCATCCCAAATTGGCTGCGCACTCTTAGCACCCGCCTCACCGCCACTAGCTGCTGTACGACCAAGGCTTCTACGGTGGTCATCAAAACCAATCCATACGGTCGTCACAATATCCGGTCCATAACCTGAAAACCAGGCATCCTTTGAACTGTTGGTTGTTCCGGTTTTACCACCAATATCGCGACGTTTCAGATCGCGCGAAGCGCGCCATCCCGTACCGCTCCAACCTGGCTCACCAAAGATATTGGTATTCAAAGCATCATGGATCAGAAATGCCAAAGGGGTACTGATAACGTGAGGAGCATACTTTTGCCCATCTTCACTACCGTCAATTAACGGAACTTTTTCTAACTCAGGCAGCGGTAATATCTTCTGCTGCCCGACCTGAGATTGAGCTACATTTTCAATCGAGTTTTCAGAAAGTTCGATCGAACGCACAGTATCACCATAAATCACCGGAATATCGCATTGTGGACACGCAATCTTCGGCTTTGCCTCAAACAGAATATCCCCATCTTCATTTTCAATTCGGGTAATGAAATAAGGATCTATCAAATAGCCGCCATTGGACATAACCGAATACCCACGCACCATTTGCATTGGTGTAAATGATGGGGATCCCAAAGCCAGAGATTCTGTACGAACGATATTTTGTGCCGGGAAGCCAAACCGTTGCAGGTAATCAGCGGCATAATCAACTCCCATCGCACGCATTGCCCGAACCATCACAACATTCTTCGATTGCCCTAATCCCTGACGCAAACGAATTGGCCCCGCATAAGTTGATGGGGAATTTTTCGGACGCCAGTCAGTACCGGCGCCCGCATCCCAGCGGCTGATTGGCAGGTCATTAAGCAATGAAGCCAGCGTCAGCCCTTTATCCATCGCAGCAGTATAGAGAAACGGTTTAATATTGGAACCAATCTGACGTAATGACTGCGTAACTCGGTTAAACTTACTTAAACTGAAATCGAACCCACCCACCAGCGCCTTTACAGCACCATCATTAGGATCAATAGAAACCAAAGCCGCATTAACTTCCGGCATTTGTGACAACCACCAGATATCTTTTACTTTCTGAACCCAAACCTGCTCACCTGCCTGAACCACTTCATTCACACTACGTGGAACCGCACCCTGCACACTATCAGATTTGAATTTTCTGGCCCAACGCACACCCGCCATTGGCAATTCCGCACTGCTGCCATCAGCCAGCATCACTGTCGCTTGATCAGCGCCTGTTCTGGTCACAACCGCTGGCATTAACGGCCCATAATTTGGCAAAGCCTTAAGCTTCTTAACAATCTGTTCCCTATCCCAGGCAGGTTCACCCACTTTCCACAACACCTCCTGCGCCCCGCGATAGCCATGACGCATATCGTAATCAATGATGTTATTACGTACCGCATCCGTAGCAGCTAATTGAAGTTTACGGGTAATCGTAGTGTAAACTTTATAGCCGTCGGTATAAGCATTTTCACCATAACGCTCAATCATGTCCTGACGTACCATCTCAGCTAAATAGGGCGCAGAAAACGCAATCTGAGGCGCATGATAATTCGCCACCAGCTTTTCACTTCTGGCTTGATTATATTGCTGCTGAGTAATATAGCCCTGATCGAGCATACGGCTCAGAACCACATTCCGACGGTTAATCGCCCGACCATAAGAATAAAGCGGGTTAAAAGTAGAAGGCGCTTTTGGCAGACCGGCAATCATGGCCATTTCACTCAATGTCAACTCATTAACATTCTTACCAAAATAAACCTGAGCCGCAGCCCCAACACCATAAGCTCGGTAACCAAGATAAATTTTATTGAGATAGAGTTCGAGGATCTCATCTTTATTCAGTAACTGCTCAATCCTGACGGCCAGAAAAACTTCCTTGATTTTACGCATCAATGTCTTCTCAGGACTGAGAAAGAAATTTCTCGCCAGTTGCTGAGTAATGGTACTGGCCCCTTGAGAAGCACGGCCTGAAGTCATCGCCACAGATGCCGCCCGAATAATTCCTATAGGATCAACGCCATGATGTTCATAAAAACGACTGTCCTCCGTTGCAATAAATGCCTTCACCATAACAGGTGGAATTTCGGACAGCGTAAGAGGCATACGACGCTTCTCACCATACTGAGCAATAAGCTCACCATCCGCACTGAACACCTGCATTGGTGTCTGTAATCGAACATCTTTTAATGTCGCCACATCAGGTAACTGAGGCTCGATATATTTGTACATGCCAAAAATCGAGGCTGTTCCCAGAAAAATGCAACTCACGACAAAGATTAAAAAATACTTTACGAACTTCACCTGAAATTTCCCATGCCACGTTAGTTGGGTGGTTTATAAACAATCGGCGCGTAGTATAAAGGTTACACAGCACCTTGAATATGGTCTTTTATTAAAATTACTGATATGGAGATCGTCATATGTACTCACCAAAGTGGTATGTCGGACTGGACATCCAAAATGGAGCCATTCGTGCCGTCGCAGCCATAAAACGCCGTAATGGCTGGCAGCTTCGCCACTGCTGGCAATATCTTTTATCTGATGCGGTTATGCCAGAAGGTCGTTTACAGCGACCAGAGATATTATGCGATATATTAAATCAATGGCGCCAAAAATTACCCAAAAAAATCAGTTTCAGACTCGCCTTACCTGTACAACAAACATTGCAGCGGAATCTGACTTTACCCTCAGATATCAGTCTGAAAGAGCCGGAACAAGGCTGGTTTATCAATGCCAGCGCCGAAAAACAATTTCCCTTTAACACCCGTGAACTGGCTCTGGATTACCGTATTATCGAGCAAAACGCTTATATCAGCGCAGCCCGTCAGAAAGATCTGGATATCTGGCTACAATGCCTTGCGCAAGCAGAAATCTTCCCGGACGCCATTGATATTGCCCCCTGCGCACTACGCTATATAGCGCGATATGCTGGCGTTCCGGCTGATAGCTGGCTGTTACACCGACAACAATCCAGTTGGTTGTGGGTATCTCCTGCCAATGCACCCTTTGCTTATGATCTGGTATCAGCAAATACCGCAGCTTCTCCACTACAGGTTATTAGCCAATTACCGGCCTCATCCATAACTAAAAAAAGTATTTATTACAGCAGCTACCAGCAGGAAGCACTGCCTGAAGGAACTTACTCCTGGGATATGCTGGCAGCATTCCGTCACTATCAACCACCGCTCCCGGTTCAACTGATGGAATATGTGATAGCCGGTGGCTTGGCGCTCAGACCGGATGATAAATGATGTATCAGGTTAATTTTCTGCCCTGGCGACAAACCCGGTTGAAGTCCCGCTATCGTTGGTGGGTCATTCTTCTCCTATTGCAATTAGTGTTGTGGCTGGCAGTGCTCGTTTGGATGTCGTTTAAACAACTGGAAACAATTAACAAGCATCAAAGACAATTACAACAACTCAACCAGCAACAATTACATTTACAACAACAGATAACTCAGACAGAAGAGGCGTTCAATCTTCACAACAAACTGGCCTATAAATTAAAACAACAACAAACGCGGCTGAAACAGAATCAGCAACATTTGAGATTATTCAATGAATTACCTGAGTTACTACCGGAAGGAAGTTGGCTAACCGCTTTCGATGACCATGCAGGTCAATTGAAATTGGTTGCTAACAGTCTGGATTATTCCAGTATGACATCGCTGCTGGATAATCTCGAAAACAACGGACAACTATCTGAAATTCAACTGAAAAAAATGACCACCACTGAGCAGCAAATCAGGCAGTTTATTATTGACGCGAACTGGCAGACGGAGATACCCGATGATAAAAAATGACTGTTTATGGTGGTTTGACAAACCCACCTGGCTGCTTTTTATTTGGCAGCAAACTATCATCATCTTGGCCCTAATCCTGTTTTATCTTTTCTTCTGGCAAGAGAAAGCTGAACGGGAAATTGGACTGGCACAGGAAATAATCGCCCAACAAACCAATACAAAATCAGCCAATAACCAGCTAAATCAGTTACCTCGGTTGGAAGATATACAGCAACAGATAAACCAAATAGAAAATGAACTTAACCAACCACCACAAAACACGGTAAAAATTACCGCAGTAAAACAACTGCAACAACCGTTGATAAATTCTGGCGGGCAAGTCATTGAATGGCAGCGTAAAAATGAAGGAGAAAAAACACTCTGGCAAATAACGATTTATTTAAACTATGAACAAATGCTGGATTTTCTTGATGCATTACAGGCGTTATACCCGCCGCTGCTGATTAAACAGTTTTCTGTTTCTCCATCAGGCGAATTTCTAAATGTCAAAATGACCTTGTCAGAAACCTCATATGAGGAATTTTATGACTAAAATATTTATTCTGTTTATCATTTTTCTGCCTGCTATTTGCATTGCAGAAATAAGAAACCCTTTTGCTCCACCAATAACAGAAACAGAAAAGCAACCTATTGAGTTATTTGATCAATCAGTCAACGAAGCTGAAATTCAGCACCTCTCAACAGCATTACAATATGCAGACGCAGAAAAAATTGCCCTTAATCTCAGACAAAATATACCTGCACTGATGACCAAAGAGGGTAAAGCTGATTTTGATCCTGAAACTAACAGCTTGATTTTACAGGATAGCCCCATCGCCATTGCTCAGATAAAAAGCTGGCTGAAAGAAATAGATACACCACAACAACAGGTACAGATTACCGCACATATCGTAACCAGCAGCAGGGAAGCATTGCACGAATTGGGAGTCTATTGGGGGATGCCGATAGGAGATCAACTTAATACATCAACAGGTATAAACCGCCTGAATATCAACCAGGCCGCCAACGACAACATGCACCGATTCGCGTTCAATATTGCCCGCATCCATACCCGTTTGCTGGAAATGGAACTCAGCGCCTTAGAACAAGAAAACCAACTGGATATTATCGCCAGTCCAAGACTAACCGCTTCACATCAACAGTTAGCCAGCATTAAACAAGGTTCTGATATTCCCTATGTCAGTCAGGACAAAGAGAAAAGTACCGTGCAATTTAAAGAAGCCGTACTTGGAATGGAAGTCACACCTCATATACTGAGAAAAGATAAAATCAGACTCTCATTGAAAATCAGCCAAAACATGCCGGGAATCTCAATCAGTCAAGGTGGAGGTGAGAATTTAACCATCGACAAACAGGAAATAGTGACTCAAGTTACTGTAAAAAATGGTGAAACACTTATTCTCGGTGGAATTTTTCAACAGAAAAAAAGTGAAAAAACCCAAAAAGTGCCTTATCTATCAGACATTCCTCTGCTCGGTTCATTATTTAGCCAAAAAGGTTATAAACACAGCCGACGTGAACTGGTGATATTTATCACGCCTCAATTGATGGATATTTAATCGAATTAAAAAATATAACCACTATATCAGTGATGTTGGCAATAAAAAATTCAGCAATTAGGTATGATTATGCGCAGATTTTTTCATCTAACCCTGTTTATAGATTTGACGCTGAGTCCAATTTAGCATACAAGAGTGAGCTAATTGAATGGTCGGGTTAATATCACAATAATAGCCAGAGCTTCTGTTACAAGAAGCTCATCGCTGATTTATATAGTTGCAAAACTGGCTGGTGTACTGAGATAATTTTCTCATCAGTCGGCCTCCGAGAAACCTCGTTCTCCAGGACGGGGAAGAAAGGAAGTGGTTTTCCCACTAACGATTAATTTTTGCATTTTTACATTTTCCTATGTAGTGTGTGACCCTATGAAACACGCATATAAAACGCGAAATATCAAAGCTGTCGGGCTGACAGTGTTAGCCCACGGAGAGAAGGTAAGCTTGGGCTCGCGTCACTGCGAGTCAGGCACGTCTCTGTGAAGTGGGAATCCTCTTCCTTTTAGGAAGAGGAGCAGTCAAGAGGGTTTCAGTTTAGGTCCCGCTGCTAATTTGATTGGCGGGGCGGGTTATCATTAACGAATAGTCTTAGTAATACCAAAAACATGGCAGAGAAACGTAATATCTTTCTGGTTGGGCCTATGGGTGCCGGCAAAAGCACTATTGGTCGTCAGTTAGCTCAGCAACTCAATATGGAGTTTTATGACTCCGATCAAGAAATTGAGCGACGTACCGGAGCTGACGTGGGCTGGGTATTCGATGTGGAAGGTGAAGAGGGCTTCCGCGAACGCGAAGAAAAAGTGATTAACGAACTCACTGAAAAACAAGGCATTGTACTAGCGACTGGCGGGGGCTCGGTTAAATCCAGAGAAACCCGTAATCGCTTGTCTGCCCGTGGCGTCGTAGTCTACTTGGAAACCACCATTGAAAAACAGTTAGCACGTACCCAGCGCGATAAAAAACGTCCTTTACTTCAAGTTGATGCACCAGCACGTGAAGTTTTAGAAAATTTAGCAAACGAACGTAATCCTCTGTATGAGGAAATTGCTGATGTCACTATCCGTACCGATGAACAAAGCGCTAAAGTTGTCGCTAACCAAATCATTGAGTTACTGGAAAAGAACTGATTCAAGCAAGTCTGTACAGCGATAAATAATAAAGGCGAAGGCTGCTATGGAAAAGATTACTGTCACTTTAGGGGAGCGTAGTTACCCAATTACCATCGCAAAGGGGTTATTTGGTGATCCTTCTGCTTTTGCACCACTAAAAGCAGGTCAGCAGGTTATGCTAGTGACGAATCAAACTCTGGCTCCGCTGTATCTGGCAAAAGTAAAAGCCACCTTGCAGCAAGCCGGGATTCAAGTAGATGAAGTTATTCTGCCTGATGGTGAGCAGTACAAATCTCTTTCCGTATTAAATGACGTATTTTCTGCTTTGCTGGAAAATAACCATAGCCGGGACACAACCCTTATCGCTCTCGGTGGCGGCGTAATCGGTGATTTAACTGGTTTTGCCGCTGCCTGTTATCAACGTGGTGTCCGTTTTATTCAGGTTCCTACCACCCTTCTTGCTCAGGTTGATTCCTCTGTTGGAGGAAAAACCGCAGTAAACCATCCTCTTGGCAAAAATATGATAGGTGCGTTCTATCAGCCTGTCTCTGTGATGGTCGATCTTAATTGCCTGCAAACACTTCCAGCCCGTGAGCTTTCTTCAGGTCTGGCTGAGGTAATTAAGTACGGTATCATTCTCGACAGCGAATTCTTCAGCTGGCTTGAAAATAATATAGATAAATTGCTCAGTCTTGATAACCAGGCAATGGCTTATTGCATCCGTCGCTGCTGCGAATTGAAAGCAGAAGTTGTTGCAGCGGATGAAAAAGAATTGAGCGGCCTGCGTGCCTTGCTGAATCTTGGTCATACATTTGGTCACGCAATTGAAACAGAAATGGGATATGGCGTCTGGCTACACGGAGAAGCTGTTGCCGCAGGAATGGTTATGGCAGCAAGAACAGCCCAACTGGCTGATAATTTCTCTGAGCAGGATACTCAACGTATTATCCGATTGCTGGAGCGGGCAAATCTGCCTATACACGGGCCGAAAAACATGCAACCGGAAATTTATCTCCCGCATATGATGCGAGATAAGAAAGTTATGGCAGGTAAATTATATCTGATTGTTCCGGCAAAAATTGGTCAAGCTAATCTCCGTTCAGACATTGGATATGATTGTGTCCTTGAAGCTGTCCGCCAGTGTTTACCGCCTGAAAATGTGTAATTATCAATAAATCAAATGTTTTTTTGCATACATCTGGTTGTTGTGTCATAAAATAGCTACTTTATCAGACAAATTTTCATTCATTCTAGTTAAGTCGGCCTGTCGGCCCGGTCTTAATTGCAATTGGCAGAATTAGCTCTGTTTGGAGGGCATATGGACGAATTTAAATCAGAAAATGAACAAAGGACAGATAACGAGTTTAGGCCAGATACATCAGACCGCCGTCCTTCACGATCACGCCAACCATTAAACAAACCCAAGTTTGCGGTTTCACGCCAACAAATGATGATTGGGATTGGAATTTTAGTACTGTTACTGCTGATTATGGCTATCAGTTCTGCTTTAAAAGCGCCAACTGAACATGAGAAACAGCAATCTCCAAATGTTGCAGAAAAAAATATTGATTTATCAGGCTCACCATCCGAAAACAATAACAATCAATCCGTCACATCGGAGAATACCACTGCAAATACAATTAACGGACCACAGGAAATGAATATTCCTCCTATCAGTGGCACGCCAACGCAACCTCAGCAGCCTCACACTAACAATAGTGAAAACCAGCGCATTGAACTACCTGGACATACTCCTGATGCACTGACTCAACAACAAAGTAATATAAATCATGCAGTGCAGAATCTGAATCAGACCCAGCAACCGCAGACAGTAACACCGCCACCAGTGGTACAACAGAAACCGGAAAATATCCGTCCACTGAAACCAGAAACACCCGCTAAATCAAAACAATCTACAAGTCATACCAGCAACAGTAAAAACAATGTGACCAACAGTAATCCGCTGAAAGCCCCGGCAAACCACTACACTTTGCAATTAAGTAGTGCCAGCCGCTCAGATACACTGACTGCTTTTGCCAAAAAGAATAACCTCACTCATTACAAAGTTTATGAAACTAAACGTAATGGAAAAACCTGGTTTATTTTGATTCATGGTGATTACAATTCTGTTTCTGAAGCTAAACAGGCCGTTTCATCTCTACCAACCGAGATTCAGGCAAAAAAACCTTGGGTCAGAACGATGCAACAAGTGCAACAAGATCTGAGAAAATAAAACAATATTTATTAGGCGCTGATATGCTGTCCTAAACAGAGTACAATCTGCGGCTCTGGAATGATTGAGTAATTAACTGACAGCATGAAAAAAAAACGCGCTTTCTTAAAATGGGCCGGTGGAAAATACCCGTTGGTAGATGATATCAAACGTCATCTGCCAGCCGGTAATTGTCTGATAGAGCCATTTGTTGGCGCAGGTTCTGTTTTTTTGAACACAGACTATGATTCTTATATCCTCGCTGATATCAACAGTGACCTAATTAACCTGTACAATACAGTAAAATTCAAGGCTAATGAGTTTATTACTCATACACGCCCCCTATTTACCCAGGAATACAACACCGCCGAACATTTTTATCAGTTACGAGAACAGTTTAACCAAAGTACCGACCCGTTCCAGCGTAGCGTGTTATTCCTTTATCTCAATCGCCATTGTTACAACGGCCTCTGTCGTTATAATTCTCATGGTAAATTTAATGTACCGTTTGGTCGTTATAAAAAACCCTATTTTCCTGAAGATGAATTACACTGGTTTGCTGAAAAATCCCAAAATGCCACTTTTATCTGTGAGCACTATCAACACACTTTGAACAAAGCACGGGAAGGTTCGGTTATCTATTGCGATCCGCCTTATGCTCCTTTGTCAGCAACAGCAAACTTTACGGCGTATCATACCAACAGCTTTAACATTGCAGATCAGGAAAATCTGGCCCGTATTGCATTTGAGCTATCATCAGAGCGTGCAATTCCTGTTTTGATATCCAATCACGATACGCCAATGACACGAAAATGGTACCATCAGGCTTCACTTCATATTGTCAAAGCACGTCGTACTATCAGCAGGAATATCCTTGCCCGCAGTAAGGTAGACGAACTTTTGGCATTATACCGCTAGCTTATCCCCCCCTTTTTGCCTCGCAATTAAGGGATGATAAAAACGATTTGGAGAAGATAATGAAAGATTTTCTGATTGCCCCATCTATTTTATCTGCAAATTTTGCGCGGTTGGGGGAAGACACAGCAAAAGTACTGGCAGCAGGTGCTGATGTTGTTCACTTTGATGTGATGGACAACCATTATGTTCCTAACCTGACTATCGGTCCTATGGTCTGCCAGGCTCTACGGGATTATGGCATTACCGCGCCAATTGATGTTCATCTGATGGTAAAACCGGTTGACCGTATTATCCCGGATTTCGCCAAAGCAGGAGCGACTTACATTACCTTCCATCCAGAAACCAGTGAACATATTGACCGCAGCTTGCAACTTATCAAAGAGCATGGTTGTAAAGCCGGCTTGGTATTCAATCCTGCAACTCCATTGAGTTATCTTGATTATATTTTGGATAAACTGGATATCATTCTATTAATGTCAGTAAATCCCGGTTTTGGTGGACAATCTTTCATCCCTGGAACACTGGAGAAACTGCGTCAGGTTCGTAAAATCATTGATGAAAGTGGTTATGATATTCGTCTTGAGGTAGATGGTGGTATTAAAGCCAGCAATATCGCAGAAGCAGCCGCTGCTGGTGCAGATATGTTCGTTGCTGGCTCTGCCATTTTCAGTCAGCCAGATTACAAAACCGTCATTGATAATATGCGTAGTGAATTGTTAAAGGTATCTCATGGCAAGTAAGGTATTAAAAGGTATTCGTGCTATCGCTTTTGATCTGGACGGCACGCTGGTAGACAGTGCCGGTGGTTTAGCTGATGCACTGGATCAGGCTCTGTTAGCCAAAGGTTTCCCTGCTCCGGGAAAAGAACGGGTTGCTGTCTGGGTAGGTAACGGCGCGGATATTATGGTCGAACGTGCATTGACATGGGCCAAAGTCAAATTGACCACACAACTGCATCAAGAAACCCGTGAGTTGTTTGACCATTTCTATGAAACAACGGTCACAACAGGCAGTCAGTTGTTCCCGGAAGTCAAAGTCACCTTGGCCGAACTGGCAAAACACAACCTGCCAATGGGTATCATCACTAATAAGCCAACACCTTTTATTGCTCCTTTGCTGGATTCTTTAGGTATCAGTGAATACTTTTCATTGGTGTTAGGCGGTGATGATGTTAAAAAGAAAAAGCCACACCCGGCACCAATTTATCTAACAATGGGCACATTCGGACTATATAAGGAAGAACTGCTCTTTGTCGGTGATTCCCGTAATGATATTTTAGCAGCACAAGCGGCTGGTTGCCCTTGTGTTGGTTTAACCTATGGATATAACTACGGTGAATCTATTGAATTAAGCAATCCAGACTGCCTATTAACGAATTTCTCGGATCTGCTATCCACAATTGGACTCCCATCTTTGAAACTTCAGGAAGCATAATAAAATGAATAAACCCACTGTATCTGAAAAACTAAACTCCCAAAAACCTATTGTATTCAGCGGCGCGCAGCCTTCCGGTGAATTAACCATCGGTAACTATATGGGGGCGTTACGTCAGTGGGTTAAAATGCAGGATGATTATGATTGCATTTATTGTATCGTTGACCAACATGCAATCACTGTCCGCCAGGACCCAAAAGAATTAAGAAAACGTACTCTGGATACACTGGCGCTTTACCTGGCTTGTGGCATTGATCCTGAGAAAAGCACCATTTTCGTTCAGTCCCATGTACCACAGCACGCTCAATTAAGCTGGGTCCTGAACTGCTATACCTATTTTGGTGAACTCAGCCGTATGACTCAGTTCAAAGACAAATCTGCCCGCCATGCCGAAAACATCAACGCAGGTCTGTTTGATTATCCGGTACTGATGACTGCGGATATTTTGGTATATCAAACAAACCAGGTTCCGGTAGGTATCGATCAGAAACAGCACCTTGAACTGAGCCGCGATATCGCTCAACGATTTAATGCTATCTACGGCGATATCTTCGTTGTACCAGAGCCGTTTATCCCAACGGGTGGCGCTCGTGTTATGGCTCTTCAAGACCCAGAAAAGAAAATGTCCAAGTCAGATGATAACCGCAACAACGTTATCGCTCTGTTGGAAGATCCAAAATCAGCGGCTAAAAAGATAAAACGCGCAGTCACAGATTCAGAAGAACCCCCTCGTGTTCGCTATCATCTGGAACAAAAACCGGGTGTTTCCAACTTATTAGATATCCTCGCGGGTGTTACTGGCAAAACCATTCCTGAACTGGAAACAGAATTTGAAAGCCAGATGTATGGCCATCTAAAAAGTGCTGTTGCTGATGCAGTTTCCGGTATGTTGACTGAGTTACAAGAGCGTTTTCATCATTTCCGTAACGATGAAGTCCTGCTGAATAAGATCATGGCGGAAGGTGCAGCGAAGGCAAAAGCCCGCGCCCAGATTACGCTAGATAAAGTGTATGAAGCTGTTGGCTTTATTGCCCATCCTTAAATCAATAAAATGTGCACGTTCACTACGTGCACATTTCAAGCTACAGAAAAGCAATACGATTGGACAGATTAAAACAGTGTAAAGCAAGCTTAAACTGACCTATTTAAGGTATTCCAATTTTTCATATTCGATTATTTAACTGCTTTATTAAAAAGTTTATTCTGCGGTTGAAAATATTATTAAAGCGGTTCATTTTGGAAAATATACTACCTGATTAACCTATTCATATTATTATTTACTTTTTTCGGGGGATATAACCATTAACAAAACCAATTTTTGCTTCCCATTTTCCATTGATAGTTTTATGACGGGCAAATTTTAAGCCATTTATTAAATGGCCGTTATTTTTACCACTTTTAACGCCTGCTTTTTATTAAGTTTAATCGGAAGTTTTTTGGCATCCTGATACAGATGTACTACGGCGACCACAACTCACCTCACTTTCACGCCTACTACAATGAACATGAAGGGATGCGCTTAAAAAACGGAAAATATCCTAGAACAATCTTGTTTTTTGTACAGACCGATATCTGATTCACAAAAATAAGTCATTAAAAATCAGTTAACTATAAAAAAATCATTTTTTTTCTCATATTCACTGTAAGAAATTGATGCGCAGTGCGACTAATTGAGTGAAGCAAATGCTTGTTTCAGCAAAGCAGTAATTCACCTTCTACACAAATATAAAAGGAACGTTCTATGACTAAGCAAACGACAAAAGCATTACTGGCCCTAGCCTTAGGCAGCGTATTTATTGCGGGAAGCACTTCAGCAATGGCGGATTCCGGCAGCAAAATGGAGAAATGTTATGGCGTTTCTCTGAAAGGGAAAAACGACTGTAAAGCAGGTGCAGGCACCACCTGTGCTGGTACCTCAAAAATCGATTATCAGGGCAATGCCTGGAAAATGGTACCGACGGGTTCCTGCGTAAAAATGAAGTCCCCGACCTCCCCGACCGGTTTTGGTCAACTAAACGCATTTAAAGAAGTGTAATTCCGGCACCAGGCACATCAGGCAGGAGCTCATACGATGACAATTTCTTTACCCCCACACAGCGTCTCTCGTGACGCTCCTGACCGCCTAATGCTAAATAGGCTTCCGACCAGAGCAGGGATCGGGTTAAAGCCGGAGCATTTTCGCGCTATCTTGCGCGATAAACCCGACATCGGTTTTTTTGAAATTCACGCGGAAAATTATCTGGTTGCGGGAGGTCCGTTTCATCAGGCACTGACCGCCATTCGCCAGGATTATCCGCTCTCTATTCATGGTGTGGGCATGTCCATCGGAGGAGAAAACCCTCTGAATCAGTCCCACTTACAACGTGTTGCTGCGCTGGTTGAACGCTACCAGCCGGCCGTTTTTTCTGAACACCTTGCCTGGTCGACACATAACGATCTATTTCTCAATGATCTGCTGCCGCTGCCTTATACCAACGTCACGCTGACGCGGGTCTGCGAACACATCGATCAGGTACAGAATGCGCTGCGTCGCCCCATTCTGCTGGAAAACCCGTCCACCTACATTGAGTTCAGTGCCTCAAACATGAGCGAAACTAACTTTATCTCCGAGGTGATACGCCGCACCGGATGCGGACTACTGCTGGACGTGAACAATCTCTATATCAGTGGCGTCAACCATAATCGCTGCCCGTGGCAGATGCTATTCGAGCTACCGCTTCACTGTGTCGGTGAAATTCATCTGGCAGGCTATACGGAAAGCCGCGATGGGGCAAACGACCTGCTGCTGATTGATTCACACGACAGTCATGTGACCGAGCCTGTCTGGGATCTCTATAACAAGACCCTGCGTGAAACGGGGCCGATCGCCACCCTGATCGAATGGGACAGCAATATTCCACCATTAGACGTGTTGCTGAACGAAGCCAGCCATGCCCAGCGTTACATTACGGAGAACGCGAAAAATGCAACAACAACTGTATCAAGCACTTCTTGACCCCGACCTCACAGTACCAAAGGGGCTGACAACCTGGAACGATAGCGATCCGGCGGTACGTTTTGCGATTTATCGTAATAATGTCATAGCATCGCTGATTGACGCACTGGCTGAAAACTGCCCCGTCCTTCTCGCCCAGCTCGGAGAGTGCTTTTTCCGTGCGATGGCGGCGGAGTTTATACGTCAACAACCGCCTTCTTCTCCTGTTTTGGCGAGTTATGGCGCGCAATTGCCGGACTGGATTGCAACGTTTCAGCCATTGGCAGACTGGCCCTGGCTAAGCGATCTCACCCGGCTGGAAATGTTGTTTATTGAATCGCTGCACGCGGCGGACCCTGCTGTACAAACGGCAGAAGTGGCCCCCAGTGACGATCCCGCACAGTTGCTGATGGAGATCCATCCCTCGGTACGGCTCTTCAGTTCAGATTATGCCGTCTTCAGCCTGTGGGCCTCACACCAACAAAGTGAAAACGAGATGGCGCTGGACCCATTCCAGCCGGAACATATGCTGCTGTGCCGCGTTGACGACGACGTACGAATAATGTTGCTCAACCGTGCGGAAATGCAATTTGTTGCCATGATCCAGTCCGGTCGGTGTCTTACCGAAGCCCTAAATATCGCCGCTAGGGAGGATACAACTTTTGAGCCCCAGCCGGTTTTACAACGTATGCAGCACTACGGGCTGATCCTTTCTCTATATAGCAACACGGAGCGTTAAGATGGCATTCCTCAAAATATTAGTGTTAAAAGGGCAACACATTGCACAGGAAAGTGTTATCCCCTTTCTGGCGCGCATTAGCCTTGCCGCAACATTCTGGTTGTCGGGCCAAAGCAAAGTGGTGGGATTAAACATAGATATTTTAGAGGCACGCACACCCTGGCAACTAGGGATTCCGCGCGTTACCGACAGCTCCGTGTCGCTCTTTACCAGCGAGTACAAGCTTCCTCTGCTGCCACCCGATGTTGCTGCCATCATGGCCGCGACCGCAGAACACTTATTTCCGCTGCTGCTGATTGTCGGATTAGCGACACGCTTCTCTGCGCTAGCATTAATGGTGATGACGCTGGTGATTCAGATATTTGTTTATCCAGATGCCTGGCCTGTCCACGCTACCTGGCTGACGGCTCAGTTGTATCTGGTGACGTATGGCGGTGGGAGATTTTCGCTTGATCGCCTGATTTACCGCCATCGTACCTGATCCCCCCTCCCTACGTTACTTTATTTTGATTCTCGTTTTCGCCACGAACGAATGCGGAAGTGATAGTACGCAGGTCGGCAAGCTGTTGTCTGAAGTTTCGGCACCCGTCGCACATTCGCAAATGCAGCATTAGCTGAACATGTTGAGAAAGCACGATTTTTTCATCCAGCGCCTGAGATATCAGGCGCGTAGCTTGGTAACAACTAAGCATATTTACCCTCCTTAGAAAACCAGCGTTGTGACAAACATTCGCGTAAACGCATACGTGCACGCCAGAGCATCACATTCAGGTTGCTGACAGAGAGCGCCATTTCCTGACAGATCTCCTGAGTCTCAAGACCAATAAATTCGCGCATCATAAATGCCCGCGCGTTTTGCGTTGGCAGCTGTGTCAGACAAAGCTCGAAAACCGTCCAGAATTGCTCCTGCTCGGCCGCCTCATCCGGTAAATGCCAGCGCTGAGGAGGCTCGTTTCGCGGCCAATGACCAGATTCATCAAACAGTGCTTCGAAACTTTGCTCATCAACATCATCAGTCAGTTGCACGCTGCTGTACCGATAACGCATACGCAAGGCGTCCGAGATTTTGTTGCGCAGGATCGTAAACACCCAGCTCTTCCAGGCAGCTCGTCCGGCAAAAGAAGCGGCATTCTTCATCGCCCCTTCCAACGCCTCTTGGACAACATCTTCCGCCTGATGAAAATCATTCAGCTGCAAGCTGGCAAACTGCAACATCTGTTTATGCAGCATGGAAAAAAACTGCGGATCCCGCAGCAAGTTACTGATATCGGACATTTTAGTTTCTATCTCAACAGGATCGTTCTGGATAACCGGGTATTATTGGCAGAATCGCTGAAATTCACTCACATGACTTAGGGACCGTTTGGGGAACGGAGGTAATTCTAAATTAAATTTGTTTTTTGTACAGCAGGAGAAGTATCTTTTTCCAGAACAGATTACTTTTCACTCAACTTCATTGAATCCGTTTGCGCACAGTATCATAGGCTTTTTCATCCTCGCGTTTACCAACAGCAAGTACCTATTATCACGATTTCTTCGTTAATCACTTGATAAATCAACCGAAAACCAGCCACAGCGGCCACTCTCCTGCATAATGGCAGAAAAATTACTAATACCGGAATGAGAATTGAGTTTGTAACAAGGCGAACGAGGCTGAGTTACCTGAAGCATGGCCTCTCCCCAACTGAAAACATCACCGATAAAAACATTCTCCTAAATAAGGCAAATTATGGAAATATTTTCTCCAAACGCTGGAACAATAAAGAAATCTTCCTGATCAGGAAATTGATGTTTTCAGAAATCGTAGTGTTCGCGAGGATAATACGATCGGGGCCACCATGGACGCGGGTTTCGGCCTGTTCATCATCTTCCAATCCAAGAGAAGTCAGACGCAAGCTGCCATCAACCATCCGTTTGTTAATTGCACTGGCAGACAGTTTTTCTGATATTTCAATTTTGCCTGTATATACCTGCGGATAATACATAATTCACTTTCCTTATTGAAATCAGTCCGACGATATCATCATAAGCCAATACCCAATCAATAAAAATGCCGGCAGTAATATCAGCCGGCATAGCAGAAAAGAGAAAATGAGTTAGAAAATTATTTCACTTTTTCCTGATAACGTTTTGCTGCTTCATCCCAGTTAACAACACTCCAGAACGCTTTAATGTAGTCAGGACGACGGTTTTGATACTGCAAATAATAGGCATGTTCCCAAACATCCAAACCAACAATTGGATAGCCAGAAGCACCGGAAATAGCTTCACCCATTAACGGGCTGTCCTGGTTAGCAGTAGATACAACCGCCAGTTTGCCATCATCTTTCAATACCAGCCACGCCCAGCCGGAACCAAAACGAGTCGCAGCCGCCTGCTCAAATTTCTCTTTAAAAGAATCCACACTACCGAAATCACGTTCGATAGCTTCTTTTAATGGGCCTTGCAGGATTGTCCCTAATTTTAAGCCTTTCCAGAACAGACTATGGTTAGCATGTCCACCCGCATTGTTACGTACAAAAGTACGCTTATCAGCAGGTATCTTATCTAATTGCTGAATCAGATCATCAACATTCAGTTTTGCCAGATCAGGGAAGGCTTCCAGAGCGCCATTGGCATTATTAATGTAAGTCTGATGATGCTTGGTATGGTGGATTTCCATCGTCTGCTTATCAAAATGAGGTTCCAGAGCGTCATAAGAGTAAGGAAGGGAAGGTAATGAATAGCTCATATCATGTACTCCAGTCATATAAGAATGGTTCAAAGTCCACACCTTGTGAACAACATGATCATTATAGTTAATTAAATATTATTGGAAATGATTATCAATGCCATATTCTCACTATGGTTTTATCATACAACTGTGTTTCAGTGACTTATCAGTTAATTTATCTATATTTAAGATTATTATTGGATTAGGATTTTAAATTACTATTTTTGGTTAGCAATTAAACCTAATTATCCCCACCACACCAAATGACAATTACGTGAAAAATATTCTTTTTATTGCGTGATCTTCCGCGCAAAAAAAAAACAAAAATTCTCCTTACACTTTAGTTAACCTTGTTTTGACATACTATTAACATTCGCAAGGAGAATATTAATATGACCCAAATAATAAAGCACGCTATTCCTGCTGTCATTGCAGAACATGCCCTGATGAATAAACAACAATATCAGCAAGACTATCAATTATCACTGCAAGATCCCGAAAAGTTTTGGGGTGAGAAAGGTAAAATTGTTGACTGGATTAAGCCTTACACCAAGGTAAAGAATACCTCTTTTGATCCTGGACATGTCAATATCCGTTGGTTCGAAGATGGAACACTGAATCTAAGCGCAAACTGTCTCGATCGCCATTTAAAAGAGCGTGGTGATCAAACAGCTATTATCTGGGAAGGCGATGATCCAACAGAGTCCAAAACAGTAACCTATCGTGAACTGCATCATGATGTATGCCAGTTTGCTAATGCATTGAAAAATCTGGGTATTAAAAAAGGCGATGTTGTTGCTATTTACATGCCGATGGTGCCGGAAGCGGCAGTTGCCATGTTAGCATGTGCCCGCATTGGTGCTATCCATTCTGTTATTTTCGCAGGTTTTTCTCCTGATGCCGTATCCGGTCGTATCATTGATTCGAACACTAAATTGGTTATCACTGCCGATGAGGGTTTGAGAGCCGGACGTACAATTCCCCTGAAAAAGAATGTTGATGACGCATTAAGTAATTCAGCAGTTGTCAGTGTATCTAATGTTATTGTTTTTAAGCGTACCGGAAATATTGGTAATTGGCACTCAGGTCGCGACCTATGGTGGCATGAGTTGACAGTAGGCGTAAGTGCTGACTGCCCAGTTGAAGAGATGAACGCAGAAGATCCCCTGTTTATTCTCTATACTTCCGGATCTACCGGTAAACCTAAAGGCGTGCTGCACACCACCGGTGGCTACCTTGTATATGCATCCTTATCATTCAAATATGTATTCGATTATCATCCAGGCGAAATCTATTGGTGTACAGCAGATGTGGGCTGGGTGACTGGACATAGTTATCTGCTCTACGGGCCGCTTTCCTGCGGTGCTATCACTCTGATGTTCGAAGGCGTACCAAACTATCCTGCGGTTAACCGTCTAAGTCAGGTTGTTGATAAACATAAGGTAAATATCCTGTACACGGCACCAACAGCAATTCGTGCCCTGATGGCTGAAGGGGACAAAGCTATTGAAGGAACGAAACGGACTTCTCTGCGTATTTTGGGATCAGTCGGTGAGCCTATTAACCCGGAAGCATGGGAATGGTATTACCAAAAAATTGGTAACAGCAAATGCCCGATTGTCGATACCTGGTGGCAAACAGAAACCGGTGGCTTCATGATAACGCCACTGCCAGGAGCAACTGAACTGAAAGCCGGTTCCGCAACTCTACCGTTCTTCGGTGTTCAGCCAGCGCTGGTTGATAACCTTGGTGAGCAATTAGAAGGTGTTTGTGAAGGAAACCTTGTTATTACTGATTCCTGGCCGGGACAAGCACGCTCACTGTTCGGCGATCATGACCGTTTCGAACAAACCTACTTCTCTACCTTTAAGGGAATGTACTTTAGTGGTGATGGCGCACGCCGCGATGAAGACGGCTATTATTGGATAACTGGCCGTGTTGATGATGTATTGAATATCTCCGGTCATCGTCTGGGCACGGCTGAAATTGAATCCGCTCTGGTTTCCCACCCCAAAATTGCTGAAGCCGCTGTCGTCGGTGTTCCACATAATATCAAAGGGCAGGCAATTTATGCCTATGTCACGTTGAATCACGGCGAGGAACCTTCCCCAGAATTATATACCGAAGTCCGTAATTGGGTGCGTAAAGAGATCGGCCCGATCGCTACACCAGATATCCTGCACTGGACAGATTCTTTACCAAAAACCCGCTCAGGAAAAATTATGCGCCGCATCCTGCGTAAAATTGCTTCCGGTGATACCAGTAATCTGGGAGATACCTCAACACTGGCAGATCCAGGGGTAGTAGAAAAACTATTGGAAGAAAAACAAACAATGAATATTTCGTGACATACCATGCCGCCGTAAGGCGGCTTAATCAATGAATATAATAAAAATAGTAAGAGGACATTCTGATGAACGACGCCATTTACCAAGGGATCGAGAATAACCCTCGTTTCAAAGAATTAATTGAAAAACGAGGCCGTTTTGCATGGCTGCTATCAATAATCACATTAGTTTTGTATGTCAGCTTTATTTTCCTCATTGCATTTGCACCCGAATGGCTGGGTACCCCTCTTTATGCTGGTTCATATATTACCCGTGGGATACCCGTTGGCATTGGCTTAATTGTTATCTCATTCATCTTAACTGGCCTGTATGTAATCAGAGCTAATGGCGAATTCGATCGTCTTACCTCACAAATTCTTGACGAGGTAAAAAAATGAAGAAATTTTTGCTAACAATAATACTGCTATTTCCTGATCTCATATGGGCCGACACAATCTCTGGTTCCGTAGAAAAGCAACCGGTCAACATTCAGGCCATTATTATGTTTGTCCTGTTTGTTGGTTTCACACTCTATATCACTTACTGGGCCTCAAAAAGAACGCGCTCCCGTACTGACTACTACACTGCGGGTGGACGTATTACTGGCTTCCAAAATGGCATGGCGATTGCGGGGGACTTTATGTCCGCAGCATCATTCCTTGGCATTTCCGCTCTGGTCTATACATCTGGTTACGACGGGCTGATTTATTCTATCGGCTTTCTCATTGGCTGGCCCATTATCCTATTTCTGATTGCCGAACGATTAAGAAATCTTGGGCGCTACACTTTTGCAGATGTTGCTTCTTACCGGTTACAACAACGCCCAATCCGTACTTTATCTGCAATTGGCTCACTGGTTGTTGTTGCCCTCTATCTTATTGCACAGATGGTTGGAGCAGGTAAGCTTATCGAATTGCTCTTTGGCTTGAATTACCATATTGCGGTCGTATTAGTTGGTATTCTGATGGTACTTTATGTTCTGTTTGGCGGCATGCTGGCAACGACCTGGGTACAAATTATCAAAGCCATTCTATTGCTGGCTGGCGCTACCTTTATGGCTCTTATGGTCATGAAAGCGGTAAACTTCAATTTCAACATGCTGTTTAAAGAAGCTGTTGCTGTTCATTCAAGAGGTGAAGCCATCATGAGCCCAGGAGGGTTGGTATCTGATCCGATTTCCGCACTTTCTCTTGGTCTCGCATTGATGTTCGGTACCGCTGGTTTACCTCATATCATTATGCGTTTCTTTACTGTAAGTGATGCGAAAGAAGCACGAAAAAGCGTTTTCTATGCTACTGGCTTCATCGGCTATTTTTACATTCTTACGTTCATCATCGGTTTTGGCGCTATTTTCCTGGTCAGCCCAAACCCGTCATTTAAAGATGCTACAGGTGCGCTAATCGGTGGTACTAACATGGCAGCCGTTCACCTTGCAAGTGCAGTTGGAGGGAATTTGTTCCTCGGTTTTATCTCCGCTGTAGCTTTTGCCACCATTCTGGCAGTTGTAGCAGGACTGACACTGGCTGGAGCATCAGCAGTATCACACGACCTGTACGCAAACGTCATTAAGCGCGGCAAAGCCAACGAGCGCGATGAATTGAAAGTATCAAAAATAACTGTTGTGATACTTGGGTTTGTCGCAATCGGATTAGGTATTTTATTTGAGAATCAGAACATAGCCTTTATGGTTGGATTGGCATTCTCTATTGCTGCAAGCTGTAACTTCCCAATCATTCTTTTGTCTATGTACTGGCGCAAACTCACTACCCGTGGCGCATTAATCGGAGGTTGGCTGGGGTTAATTACAGCTGTCGTTTTGATGATCCTAGGTCCAACAATTTGGGTCAGCATTCTCAGCCATGAAAAATCAATCTATCCTTATGAATATCCAGCATTATTCTCAATGATTGTCGCTTTTGCCGGTTCATGGCTATTTTCTCTTACCGATAATTCACTACAAGGTATGCGGGAAAGAGAATTATTCAGAACTCAATTTATTCGATCACAAACAGGGCTTGGTATCGCACAAGGAAAATCACATTAGTTACGATTTTATACTCAACCTCTCCTTCGGGAGAGGTATTTTTATTAGGAAGCCATCTAAGCTATCGCCGTGTAAGCATTTGGCAGCACCATATAAATGCCAGTAAATACCGCACCTACACCGTGCTCACCACGGACCGTCACCTCCAACTTCACTCTCGCTTTGTAGCCTTGCGCAAGGCGAGCCAAATCGCCGCTCATATTTTTGAGATCCGCAACAGAACTTGGCCTGCCAACGATAGGCTTTTTGTAACGGATATTGGCATCAGCCAGAATAATATCACCCCCCAGTTGGCGTTCTTGTAACAACAGCCAAATCAACCCCCAACCGGTCAACGTTGCCAGTGAGAACAGACTACCTGCAAAGAGAGATTGATGAGGATTTTGATTCCCTGCTTCCGGCATCGTGGTAATAAAACTCTGGCCGGTATATTGAGAGATCCGCACCCCCATTTTCTCACTGAGGGGAATATGCTTGTACCAGGCTTTTTGCAGTTCATTGCACCAATCCGGCCGGTGAAGAATATCATCAAGCGTCGCAACAGGTTTGATCATCAGAAAATGGCGAATGGGTGTTGTTTGCGGGCTGGTAATTGGCCCACGATTTTCGAACCCCAGTTTACTGAAAAAATCTACCGCATGTTCACGGGCGCTGCATACTACCCGTTTCACACCTTCTTGACGGGCAACAGATTCCAGGGCCATTGCGATCAGTTTCCCCAACCCTTTGCCTTGCACATGGGGATGTACTGCCAGAAAGCGGATGGCCCCTTCGCTATCCGCGTTGATATATAAACGCCCTACCGCCACCGGGTTACCTTTCTCATCCACAACCATCTGGTGATGAGCCATGGTGTCATAACCATCTTTCTCAGAGCCTACAGGCTGATGCAATGGCTTACGCAACATTTCCCAACGAAATCGATAATATGCTTCCAGTTCTTGTTCTGTTTCAGGTACTCGCAGATGATACATAGAAACTGCCCCTTTCTTTTAATCATGATGTGTAATCGGGGGTAATTGCGCTTTACTGGCTGCTTTTCGTGGCTACACCTGCAACCAGAAAGTGACTGGTCCATCGTTTGTCAGACTGACTTTCATATCGGCAGCAAACCGCCCGATTTCTGTTTTTACACCACTTTGGCGGCATCGTTCAACAAAATAGCGATATAATTCATCAGCCTTATCCGGATTTGCGCCGCCAGAAAAACCAGGGCGCATTCCCTTTTGAGTATCAGCAGCCAGGGTAAACTGGGAAACAACCAGTAAACTGCCGCCAACTTGTTGGACATTCAGATTCATTTTGCCCTGCTCATCACTGAATATCCGATACCCTATCACTTTCTCACATAATCGTTTTGCCTTTTGTTGATCATCTTCTTTTTCAACGCCCAGCAATACCAGCAGACCGTGACCAATTGCCCCGATCATTTCGTTTTCAACAACAACATTTGCCTGTGTTACTCGCTGGATTAACGCAATCATACTTTTCCTTAGATATTAGCATCCGTGCACTATCCCCCATTATCAGTTCAATTACTCTTCTGTTCAGAAAAACCGATTGTTTTGAAATAGTCTGGGACTGTCTGCCGGTCAATAACATGAACACTATTTATGCCTAACGCACCGGCCGCCTCTACATTTTCCAGCACATCATCAAAAAATACCGCCTGATCCGGTGAGAAACCTTCTGCCTCAAGAACATATTTGAAAATATCAGGTTCAGGTTTGCGCATTGCCAAATCCTGGGACAGATAGAGGTAATCAGCCGATACCGCAATTTCCGGGTAATTATGCGGCCAATAATCCAAGTGCAAACGGTTTGTGTTGGATAACACCACAACCCGATGCCCTGCTTCACGTAATTTATTCATTATTTGAATAACTTCAGGACGAATATCAATAAAAATAGCATGCCATCCGGCAGCAAACTGCTCAAAACTGAGTGAAATATTCATTTCCTGACATAAAGTATCAGCGAACTCCAAATCAGTAATTTGACCACGCTCATGTTTTTCAAACGTTTCTCCCATTGAGAAACTTTTCGTCAACGTCGCAAGAGGTGTGCCGCTCAAATTACTCCAGACAGCTAAAACTCTTTTAAAATCAATATCAATAATCACATTACCCATATCGAAGATATATAGCATGACCACCTCCTGGTTAATTAGTAACTTTTTACTTTAATCGTATTTCTAATTAGAAAACAGTACGGAAAAGTAAAAAGCGAATTACTTCACGGTATTTTTCTTATGAAACGATAAAGTAGCCTCCAGATCAAAAAAGTAGAGTAAGGTGTTATTTTATGTTGTGGTTCCTCCTTTGTATTGGGCTTCTTCTGGCAGGATATTTCATATACGGCAAGATTGTCGAAAAAATATTCACCATTCGACCAGAAAGAAAAACCCCCGCGCTTTCTATGGCAGATGGTGTCGATTATGTTGCAATGTCCACCCCAAAAGTTTGGCTAATTCAGTTACTTAATATTGCCGGTGTCGGCCCTATTTTCGGCCCGATTCTTGGTGCCCTCTATGGTCCACTGGCCATGCTGTGGATTGTCTTCGGCTGTATCTTTGCCGGCGCAGTACATGATTATTTCTCTGGTATGCTCAGTGTTCGTGCACGGGGAGCATCAGTACCCGTCATCGTCGGTAATGAACTGGGCAAAGCCATGAAACATTTCATGAATATCTTTGCTGTCATTCTGCTGATGCTGGTTGGTGTAGTATTTGTTCTGAGTCCGGCAGGCTTACTGAACAACTTACTAAAAGAGGCTATCGGCTGGGATAGCATTGCTATCTGGGTTGGCGTTATCTTTGCTTACTATATTCTCGCGACACTGGTCCCTATTGATAAAATCATCGGTCGCCTTTACCCACTATTTGGTGCGTTATTGCTGTTTATGTCTGTCGCGCTTATGGTTGGTTTGGCTATGAGCGATAAACCTTTCTACTCACAAGGATTGGATTTCACCACTAACTTTAACCCGAAAGACCTTCCTGTTTGGCCGTTGTTGTTTGTCACGATTGCCTGTGGCGCTATCTCCGGCTTTCACGCTACTCAGTCCCCGCTGATGGCACGTTGTATGCAGAATGAGAAAAATGGCCGCTTTGTTTTCTATGGTGCAATGATTGGTGAAGGTATTATCGCGCTGATCTGGTGTACACTGGGGCTGAGTTTCTATGAAGACACTAACGCATTGCAGGCAGTGATTGATCAGGGTACTGCCTCTCTGGTTGTGCATGAAGTTTCCACTTCTCTGCTGGGCACTGTCGGCGGTATTCTGGCCATCCTTGGTGTGGTGATTCTGCCAATTACTTCCGGCGATACAGCGTTCCGTTCTGCCCGCTTGATTATTGCTGAATTCCTGAATATTCCTCAGCAAGAAATGACCAAACGCCTGTTATTAAGTGTGCCCATGTTTATTGTCGGTTATCTGATCACCAAAACCGATTTCAATATCATCTGGCGTTACTTCGGCTGGGCAAACCAAACTACAGCAATGGTTATGTTGTGGGCTGCCTCTGCCTGGCTGCTGCGCCGCGATAAATTCCACTGGATCACCACCCTGCCGGCCATGTTCATGACAGCGGTGTGCTTCACCTATCTGGCATTCGCTCCAGAAGGTTTTGCCCTGGATTGGAATATCTCTGTCGTTATCGGCCTGGCGGCAATGGTGAGTGTAACGATTATCTTCTTTGCAAAAGTCCGCTCTAAATCAGCTTCTGATAATATAGAAGCCGAAGCACTAAATGAGTAAAAACCAAAGAAAACATTAAATATTAATAACAGCCCCTTAGGTAAAATGTCGAGGGGTTTTAATTTCCACTGAGGTTAGGTTCCTTGATAATGTTAAAAACACCACAGTCAGAGCAATTGGTTTAAAGAAAGGGGAATTTCCCCAGTCGTAAATAGCTGGGAGAGCTTCTTTATAAGTGATGAACGCCCAACCAATGATTTCTTATCTAAAAGGGCATCCCAACACCAACCAGAACGCGAAACGTTTTAAAGACAAACCTATCAGTAATGATAATAAATGGGAGAATCTTCAAGCAAGGATGCAATTCACCTCCCATAATCATTGCCTGTTTAACGGTTAAATAAAAACAGCTCATTAAAGCAGAAACAGCCCCTTCAAATGAAATTACACTCATTATTCTGGGTGATGGCAAATACAATAAAAATTGACTACAATTATTATTTGCAACACAGTACGAATAGTGGTTGAACTATACACCATTCGAATACCAGAACTTCGCTTTAGCCGCATCCATGTCGGAAAAAGCGATAAATGCAGGTTTACGCATTTTCAAATACAGGTTGTTACAGATATACCAACAGATAGTTGACTTCATTAATGGCACCAATAGTTTTTCTTTATGGTCAACCGGTCTTTGGATGATTGCTCGCTTATTATCGAAGCAAGCAGTATCAAGCTTGGTATTATGAATTCCTCCCCTGAAGAAGGCTATCTGCTCAGGTGAAGGTTTTGAATGTTTTTAGCATTAATAGGAGAATGAACCATGTACATGTTTTTACCATTTTTACTCGCATTATTTGCAGTCATAACCACCCTGGTTGGAAAGAATAAAATTAGCTATACCCTATGGAGCCTTCTTCTGGTGACAACCATAGCTTGGTTTATTCATCATGCGACTGATTCGCTAAATCTATCTTTTTAACAGGAGACAATTTGATGAATCAGGTATTAACAACAAAACAGACGATCAGCTACGGCATGATATTCAACATCATTGGGTTATTTGGTATTAGTGCCGCACTTACCGTTGCCTTCTATTATCAACTAGTCCTTTCTGAATTGCCTTGCCCATTATGTCTGCTACAGCGGACAGGCATGATCATGATAGGATTTGGTTTCCTGTTTAATCTCCGTTTTGGAATAAAAAGCGCACACTATGGCATCGCGATTATCGGCAGTATCGTGACCGGAATTATTGCAATCCGACAAGTGTTTTTACATATCACACCTGGCGATATCGGTTATGGCTCTGCACTTTTTGGTATACATTTTTATACTTGGGCTCTCATCTCCTCAGTTATCGCTATCATCGCCATATCAGTCATGCTGATATTGAAAAGTCTGGTAAAAACGACCGAAGAAAAGGAAAGCAAGTCTGTTTTCGGTCAGATTATTATTGGAATATTTGTCGTATTAATTACAGCAAATTTGATCTCTACCATTTTGGAATGTGGCGGCGGGCAATGTGATGACAACCCAACGTTTTATCAATTGCTGGGTAAATAAATCCAAAAAAACTCAGGGCACCATCGGTGCCCTAAGCATTTGCATGGCAGAAAGATTACGCCTCTTTGCTGCGATGCGCACGACGACGGTCGTTTTCTGTCAGATGGCGTTTACGCAGGCGAATTGACACAGGAGTCACTTCTACCAGTTCGTCATCATCAATAAACTCCAGAGCCTGCTCCAGGGTTTTCTTAATATACGGAGACAAGGTTGTCGCTTCGTCAGTACCAGACGCACGGACGTTTGTCAGTTTCTTACCTGTCAGGCAGTTAACTGTCAAGTCATTGGAGCGGGAATGAATGCCGATCACTTGGCCTTCATACACTTCCGCACCATGCCCCAGGAACAACTTACCACGATCCTGCAAGCTATAAAGCGCATAAGCAACCGCTTTACCCTGACCATTGGAAATCATGACACCGTTCTGACGGCGACCGATTTCACCCGCACGAATATCATCATAGTGGCTAAATGTTGCATACAACAGGCCAGTACCAGAGGTCATGGTCAGGAATTCAGTCCGGAAACCAATCAAACCACGGCTTGGAATGATGTAATCAAGGCGCACACGGCCTTTACCGTCGGGCAACATATCGCGCAGATCAGCTTTACGCTCACCCAGTGCCTGCATCACATCACCCTGATGTTGCTCTTCAATATCCAGAGTTACCTGCTCGAATGGCTCTTGTTTGCGGCCATCGATCTCACGGAAGATAACTTTCGGACGAGATACCGCCAACTCAAAACCTTCACGGCGCATGTTCTCAATCAGAACAGATAAGTGCAATTCGCCACGGCCAGAAACACGGAACGCATCTGGATCTTCGGTTTCTTCAACACGCAGAGCGACGTTGTGAACCAGCTCTTTCTTCAGACGCTCAAGGATCTGGCGTGAAGTAACATATTTACCTTCACGACCACAGAAAGGAGAGGTGTTAACACAGAAGAACATGCTTACCGTCGGCTCATCAACAGCCAGTGGCGGCAGTGCTTCAACCGCATTGGTATCACACAGGGTATCAGAGATATTCAGCTCACCCAAACCGGTAATCGCAACGATGTCGCCCGCTTCCGCTTGCTCACTCTCAATACGCTCCAGACCCAGGTGGCCCAGAACTTTACCAATTTTGCCGTTCCGGGTTTTACCTTCGCTATCAACAATCGTCACGTTCTGGTTTGGTTTAACCGTACCACGCTTGATACGACCAATACCGATAACACCAACATAGTTGTTGTAGTCCAGCTGAGAAATCTGCATCTGGAATGAACCATTAAGGTCAACTTTCGGTGGCTCTACATGATCGACAATCGCCTGATACAACGGAGTCATATCTTCGGCCATATCAGTATGCTCAATACCGGCAATTCCCATCAGTGCAGATGCATAGATAATTGGGAAGTCCAGTTGCTCGTCAGTCGCACCCAGGTTTACAAACAGGTCAAACACCTGATCGACAACCCAATCAGGACGTGCGCCAGGACGGTCAACTTTGTTGATAACCACAATAGGTTTCAAACCATGAGCGAACGCTTTTTGAGTTACAAAACGGGTCTGAGGCATTGGCCCATCCATGGCATCGACCAGCAACAATACGCTGTCAACCATAGACATAACACGTTCTACTTCACCGCCGAAATCAGCATGTCCCGGAGTGTCTACGATATTAATACGGTAGTCATTCCATTTAATGGCGGTATTTTTTGCGAGGATAGTAATTCCACGCTCTTTCTCCAGATCATTGGAGTCCATCACACGTTCTGTCGCTGTCGCACGGTCACCGAAAGTACCGGATTGTTGCAGCAGCTTGTCAACCAGGGTAGTTTTACCATGGTCAACATGCGCGATAATGGCGATATTACGCAATTTTTCGATCACAAACTTTGCCTCAGGCATTTAGAAATAGCGCGCTATTGTACACACATTGGTCGAGGGACTAAACAGGATCACAAGAATCTGTTCTTAACAACTTGATACAAATGGAATTGTGATCCCTTTCACGCCTATAAAAGATGCACTATTGATAAAAATGCACCGACAGGGTGCAGGATAGTAACATAATCGCACTAATACAGTGCAATTTTCCTGAATATTAAAGTATTCCCCCATGGGGATACCCATAACACAGTATATTGCAAGGTGTCAGAAAGTTGGCACGCTTTTCGCAATTGTTTTCCTCATCTAATAAGATTGTTTTTTACAACAACAAGTTTGCAAACGCGTAAATAGCCTTGTTAAGGTAAAACAATGTAACTGTGTTTTCTTTAAGTCTTAATCTAAAACCATTTTACCAAGACCGACACAAACCAGGAGAAACCGAGTATGTCCGCTGAACATGTTTTAACCATGATTGAAGAGCATCAGGTGAAGTTTATTGATTTGCGTTTCACTGATACCAAAGGCAAAGAACAACATATGACCATTCCTGCTCATCAGGTTAATGCGGACTTCTTTGAAGATGGCAAAATGTTCGATGGCTCTTCAATTCACGGTTGGAAAGGTATTAACGAATCCGACATGGTGCTGATGCCAGATCCAAGTACAGCGATGCTTGATCCGTTCTTTGATGATGCCACTCTGATACTGCGTTGTGACATTCTGGAACCTGGCACGATGCAAGGCTATGAACGTGATCCACGTTCCATCTGCAAACGCGCTGAAGATTTTTTGCGCTCAAGCGGCATTGCAGATACCGTCCTGTGTGGTCCAGAACCTGAATTTTTCCTGTTTGACGACATACGCTTCGGCAGTTCTATGTCTGGTTCCTATTACCATATCGATGATATTGAAGCAGCATGGAACTCCGGAACTCGATACGAAGGCGGTAACAAAGGCCACCGACCTGCGGTAAAAGGCGGTTACGCCCCGCTGCCTCCGGTTGATTCTTCTCAGGATTTACGTTCAGCCATGTGCCTGACAATGGAAGCGATGGGACTGGTTGTGGAAGCTCACCATCATGAAGTTGGCACTGCCGGTCAAAATGAAATTGCTACTCGTTTCAACACGATGACCAAAAAGGCTGACGAAACCCAGATTTACAAATACGTCGTACATAATGTGGCGCACAATTTTGGCAAAACCGCCACCTTCATGCCAAAACCACTGGTTGGTGATAATGGCTCCGGCATGCACTGCCATATGTCCCTGTCTAAAAACGGCGCCAACCTGTTTGCCGGTGACAAATACGGTGGTTTGTCCGAACTGGCGTTGTTCTACATCGGCGGTATTATCAAACATGCCCGTGCACTGAACGCATTTACCAACCCGACAACCAACTCTTATAAACGTCTGGTTCCGGGCTACGAAGCACCGGTTATGCTGGCCTACTCTGCCCGTAACCGTTCTGCATCCATCCGTATTCCGGTTGTCGCCAGCACCAAGGCCCGCCGTATTGAAGTACGTTTCCCTGACCCGGCAGCTAACCCTTATTTGGCATTTGCCGCTCAGTTGATGGCTGGCCTTGACGGTATTATCAATAAAATCCATCCGGGTGATGCGATGGATAAAAACCTGTATGACCTACCACCGGAAGAAGCCAAAGAGATCCCAACCGTCGCTTCTTCTCTGGATGAAGCACTGTCAGCATTGGATACTGACCGCGAGTTCCTGACCCGTGGTGGTGTATTCACCGATGACGCCATTGATGCTTATATTGAATTGAAAAACAGTGAAATGGAGCGTGTCCGCCTGACACCACATCCACTGGAGTTTGAACTGTATTACAGTGTGTAATTAGCAGCGCCATTCCCGCTGATCATTTTTGTTGCCGTGAAACATTTAGCCCATCTTCGGATGGGCCCTTTTCCTGCCCCCAAAGTTCAGACTTTAACTGGGCCTTACGCTCGAATATGATACAGTGCACCAAAAAGGTGCGGGAGTGTAAATGAAAACGGAAAACCTACCCGATACCGGGCAAATATTAAACTCACTGATTAACAGCGTACTGGTGCTGGATACCGATCTCGTGATCCGCTATGCCAACCATGCAGCGCTGCAACTATTCGCTCAGAGCGCCCGTAAACTATTAGGTACACCTCTTCCGGTGCTGTTCAGTTACTTTTCACTGGATACAGAGCTGATGCACGCCAGTTTAGTCAGCGGTCAGAGTTTTACTGACAACGAAGTGACGTTAGTGGTTAATAACCGCTCTCATATTATGTCGCTCAGTGCCCAACCCATTTCCGGGCAGTTTATTTTGCTGGAACTGGCACCTATGGATAGTCAACGCCGGTTAAGTCAAGAGCAGGTACAACAAGCCCAGCAGATAGCAGCACGGGAATTGATTCGGGGGCTGGCACATGAAATTAAAAATCCTCTCGGCGGGCTGAGGGGAGCTGCGCAATTACTTTCAAGAGCGCTGCCTGATCCTGCTTTGCAGGAATACACCCAGGTGATTATTGAACAGGCGGACCGGTTGCGTCATCTGGTAGACAGATTACTTGGCCCACAACATCCGGGCGAACAAATTAAACAAAGCATTCATTATGTTGCTGAACGGGTCTATCAATTAGTCTCGCTGGAAATGCCGGATAATGTCACACTGATAAAAGATTACGATCCAAGTCTGCCGGAACTGGCTCACTACCCGGATCAAATTGAGCAGGTGCTGCTGAACATCACCCGTAATGCCTTGCAAGCTCTGGGCACACAGGGTGGCACCATTACCCTGCGTACCCGGACCGCGTTCCAAATCACCCTGCATGGTCAGCGCTATCGTCTGGCCGCCAGAATAGATGTGGAAGACAACGGACCAGGTATCCCGCCACAGATTCAGGACACACTGTTTTACCCGATGGTTAGTGCTCATGAAGGCGGAACGGGTCTTGGTCTATCCATTGCCCGCAATTTGATAGATCAGCACTCTGGTAAAATAGAATTTACCAGTTGGCCGGGGCACACAGAATTTTCTATCTACTTACCGATCAAGAAATAGAGGATAGCTATGCAACGAGGAAAAATCTGGATCGTTGATGATGACAACTCAATCCGCTGGGTACTTGAACGGGCGCTAAGTAGCGCGGGGATGGAATGCATCAGTTTCGCAGACGCTGATAGCGTACTGACTGCACTGACCCAAAGCACACCGGATGTCCTGATTTCTGATATCCGTATGCCGGGAATGAACGGCTTACACCTGCTAAATAATATTAAGCAGAGTCACCCGTTGCTGCCGGTCATTATTATGACAGCCCATTCTGATCTGGATGCCGCAGTCAGTGCCTATCAACAAGGCGCTTTTGATTACTTACCAAAACCCTTTGATATTGATGAAGCTGTCGCACTGCTGGAACGCGCGCTTAGCCACTCCCGCGAACAGAATCAACCCGCTAAAAACCCACAGGTCATTACACCGGTTTCCGACATGATAGGTGAAGCGCCTGCTATGCAAGATGTTTACCGCATTATTGGCCGCCTTTCCCGCTCTTCGATCAGTGTGTTGATTAATGGCGAATCCGGTACAGGAAAAGAGCTAGTGGCTCATGCCTTGCACCGCCACAGTCCAAGAGCCAATGAGCCATTTATTGCACTTAACATGGCAGCGATTCCCAAAGATCTAATTGAATCAGAGCTGTTTGGTCATGAGAAAGGGGCTTTTACCGGTGCCAACCAAATACGTCATGGACGATTTGAACAGGCCAATCGCGGTTCACTATTCCTTGATGAAATTGGCGATATGCCATTGGACATACAGACCCGCCTGTTACGAGTATTGGCTGAAGGCCAGTTTTACCGGGTTGGCGGCTATGCCCCCGTGAAAGTGGATGTGCGGATTATTGCTGCCACCCACCAAGATCTTGAACGCTTGGTAGAAAAAGGCCAATTCCGTGAAGATCTCTATCACCGCCTGAATGTTATTCGTATGCAGTTACCCCCCCTGCGTAACAGAGTGGAGGATATCCCTCGTCTAACCCGCCATTTCCTGCAACAAACCGCCAAAGAGCTGGGCGTAGAAGCAAAAATTCTCCACCCTGACGCAGAAATTGCTTTAATGCGCTTACCCTGGCCGGGCAATGTTCGCCAGTTGGAAAACATCTGCCGTTGGCTGACAGTGATGGCGGCAAGTCAAGAAGTATTGGTACAAGATTTGCCGTCTGAATTATTTGAAACTCATCATCCTGAAACCAGCATGGCAACATTAGCAACAACAATGCCGGAAAACTGGCCGCAGCTACTCGCTCACTGGGCAACAAATGCGTTGGAAAATGGTCAGAAGGATCTGCTATCTGAAGCCTTACCATTGCTGGAACGTACTTTACTTAACTGTGCGCTTAAACATACCCAAGGACATAAGCAGGATGCTGCACGCCTGTTAGGTTGGGGACGAAATACTATTACACGGAAACTAAAAGAATTGGAGTTGGAGTAAGGAGATAACATCTCCAGCCCTCTCTGATCCCCAAAACTGGCAACCAGAAGTTCATCAGTAACCTGCTTCCTTCTGGTGCCAAAAAGCCAGCACATAGATAGAATCAATACTTGCATCAAATTGCCTATTGATTCCTTTTCCTATAAAGCCACGCCAGAGCTATGTTGACATACCCGTATATATCAATGAACAACCATTTTGCGTCCAAATAGTAGTAAAAACAATGGGTAAAACATCATTATACCGATTAAAACCAGAGATTAAAAAACGGCTTTTAATAACAGTTTAAAACTTGCCAATTATAGACCTATCAGTGAAAAATAATTGGCTTTATTAATGCTTGTATATCCAGTAAAAAAGGGGAAATAAGAATGTTGAATAGGTTAATCAGATCGTCTATTTTGAGAAATGAACCGACTTTAATAACGTTTTCAACCTGGAAATAAACTTTTTTATAAGCCAGTTAAATAACCGAATATGAAAAATAGGAGTAGCAAAATCCTAAAATACATGATCTAAATTACAGTCTCTTAAATCGCCCATTTAACCTTGTTTTACACTATTCTATCCTGCTCAATGGCATTGCTTTTATACGGTTTTATTTAAATTATTCATCTTCTTATACCTTTACTGTGGTTTAACGCTAAAATCAACTCATGTCGTTACTTTTTTAAGTCATTTAAACACTCCGTTAATGCTTAAATACCCATTTAATCATTATAATCTTTCTGATTAATTAATGCCCTAGACTTTTCACCATTGTTGATGTAATAAAGCATTATTAAATTAACTTACCGATTCATTTAAATAAAAGCGGAGGATAGTATTGTCGATAAACGAATTAAATATGGCTGTGAATAATCCGTTTTTAACCACTCTGTATCTTTTTAAAAAGCAGGTATTAATGGAGTATCTATCTTTTAACCCTTAACTAATAGATAGCTGAGTTAATCACCCATAAAAAAACTTACGGACGTCGAAAAATGAATAGTCTTTATTAAGCAGCTTTTGTAAATCTCATCGTTTTTCCTTTTCCCGTATTTAATTTTTGAGGTTTAAAACCACAGAAGGTAAAATATATACCATCTGAAAAATTGCATTTATTGAGTTAAATCCATCCATTATATAAAATCTTTTATATCTCTCCATTCACACTTTTAAATAATTATGTCAGATTAATTCAATATAAAATAAGTGGAGTATAAAATCGCTAAGAAATGAATTAAACATAGCAGGGAAAACAAAATGAAATCCCGCCCATCCCCGTTGATAAGTGCTAATAAACTTATTAAGCACCTGCTCAATCAGAGCTATGAAACATTCAAGGCACGCAGTTCAGTAGGCTTTTTGCTAAACGTAGCAGCAGTGTTAATTACCTACTCCTTCCCCAAAAACCCATTTGAATCTACGTGCCTCAGAGCTGACTTTACTTAACTGCTTATAACCAGAATTTTAACCATAAATAGCACGAGTTTCAGTCACATTCTCACGCTTATCAGATTCAGCAACAGTAAGAAACTCACGCCACAACGTAATCAGTCGCTCAAGATCAGCACGGGAAACATTAAGATGTGTCACTAAGCGAGTGACAGAATCTACACTCAAAATCACACCTCGTTCTTTCATCCAAGGTCCCAACTGCGCGGCTTCATGCGCTGGTATGCGTAAAAATACCATATTAGTCTGTGCCCCAGGCGCCAAAACTTCCACACCCAGCGCACTCAATTGTTCAGCCAGCCACTGGGCATTATCATGGTCCTCACGTAACCGTTGAACATTATGCTGCAATGCATAACGCGCTGCGGCAGCTAATATTCCCGCCTGACGCATTCCACCCCCAGTCATTTTGCGCCAACGCCGTGCCTGCTTGATGTATTCTGCATCACCACACAGTAAAGAACCCACTGGCGCTCCCAACCCCTTGGACAGACAGAGGGTCAGAGTGTCGCAATACTGAGAGAGAGTACTCAGTGGCACATCTAACGCCACAGCCGCATTGAGAATACGTGCCCCATCAACGTGCAATGCCAAGCCTTTCTCCTGCGTAAAAACTCTGGCCTGCTGCAAATATGCCAGTGGCAGTACCTTACCATCGTGTGTATTTTCTATGCTGAGTAAACGGGTCCGGGCGAAGTGAGCATCGTCTGGTTTGATAACACTGGCGACAACATCCAGAGGCAATGTGCCATCCGCCGCCATATCAATCGGCTGCGGCTGTATACTTCCCAATACGGCAGCTCCACCCGCTTCATACAGGTAGTTATGCGCATTTTGACCCACAATATATTCATCACCTCGCTGGCAATGGGTAAGCAACGCCACCAAATTAGCTTGCGTACCAGTAGGCAGAAACAGCGCAGCTTCCTTGCCAGCCAATACAGCAGCTTCGTGTTCAAGCTGATTAACATTAGGATCGTCGCCATAAACATCATCACCCACTTCTGCTAATGCCATGACCTCACGCATAGCCTCACAGGGTTGGGTAACAGTATCACTACGTAAATCAATCATAGGTGGCTCCTGTATATTATTTTGGAAAACTATTTTGCTTAAATAGCCAGAGGATAATCTTTTATATATCTGACAATGTCATAACCATACCTACTTATGCTTTTAGTCAGATCCTGTATTAACCGTAAGAGATAATATAATTTCTACCATAAAACATCCCTGGTATAATTTACTGAAAAGTATCAAAACATCAGCAGAGTAAAAACTTGGCATAAAGCAGGATAGAATGAATAAGGTCACTTACATATAGAATACCCGCCAAAACAGCGATATAAACCTAATTAAACCAAATAATCAAATCACTCTCGAAAACTGACGCTGGCGAACCTGCTGACGCAAATAAATATCAAAGCACATACAAATATTACGAATAAGCAACCGACCTCGCGGCGTCACCCAGATCTGTTTTTCATCCATTTCCACCAGCCCATCCTCAACCAATGGTGTCAATAATTGCAAATCTTCCGCGAAATACCCGGAAAAACTCAACCCATATTGTTGCTCAATATCAGCAAAATTTAGCCGGAGATTACAGATCAGCGCTTTGATAACATCACGGCGAATACAATCATCCCGAGACAAGATTAAACCACGCCACAAGGCATGCCCTTGTTTTTCTAATTCCGCATAATAGGTTTTTAACTCTTTCTGGTTCTGAGAATAACTATCGCCCAACATGCTGATAGCAGAAACGCCCATTCCCAGAAGATCACACTCTTCCTGCGTGGTATAACCTTGAAAATTGCGGTGCAACTTCCCTTCCCTCTGAGCGACCGCCAACTCGTCATCCGGACGTGCAAAATGGTCCATGCCGATAAATTGGTAACCATTTCCTGTCAGTGTTGCGATGGTTTCCTGCAAAATATCTAACTTTTGTTCAGCACTCGGTAAATCATGCTCTTTAATTTTACGTTGAGCGGCAAATAAATTCGGTAAATGAGCATAATTGAAAACACTCATTCTGTCCGGAGATAAGGCTAATACTCGTTTCAGAGTGAAAGCAAAGCTTTCAGGTGTCTGTTTCGGCAAACCATAGATCAGATCAATACTGGTGGAATTGAAACCGGTTTCACGGGCTCGTGCGACCAGAGCAAAGATGAAATCTTCATCCTGTTCACGATTAACCAGGTGCTGTACTTCTTTATTAAAATCCTGCACTCCCATGCTCAGACGATTAAAACCTTCACTGCGCAGGTGGTTGATCACATCCAGTTCAATTTCACGCGGATCGATTTCAATAGAAATTTCAGCATCCGACAGAAAATCAAAATGATTACGCAACATTCCCATCAATTTACTGATTTGGTCTTTATCAAGATAGGTTGGTGTACCGCCACCCCAGTGCATCTGGCTAACTTTACGGCCAGAAAACAGTTTCGAACGCTCACGGATTTCACGTTCAAGCCGTTGCAGATATTCCTCTGCTTTATGCTTCTGGCGAGTCACCTGTTTATTGCAACCACAGAAATAACAGAGTTTATGGCAAAACGGGATATGAACGTAGAGAGAAAGCGGTCGTTCAGGATAACGGGCAGCAGCCTGCATAAACGCTGCATTATCATACTGTTGATTGAATTCCAGCGCCGTAGGGTATGAAGTATAACGGGGGCCGGAGTAATTGTATTTCTGGATCAAAGGCAGATCCCAAACTATGGCTTGCTCAGACATTCTCATTCCTTCCGATGTTTCTGTCTACCAAAGCGCAACGCTTGCAAGTGTTTTATGTGTTGCGCCGTGGTGACTCTGCGCAACCGGATTTTACGCCGCGACAATCGCCATAGTTTACCCAATAACCACAGCAGATAACATACTAATAGTGTGGTTATCAAGGTTAATCCGCCTTTAATCATGGAGGATTAAATTAATTGCCTTTTAGCAGTTGCATAATGTCATCTGGCTTCTCTTCTTCCTCACCTGGCTCAATCCCCAACTCTTCCATCAGGACATCAATGCGATCCAGTGTGGTGTCAACATAGACGTTATCTTCTTCAGACAGTTTTTCACCATTTTCCAAACGTTCCAACAATGCATCCAAACGATCATCATTTTCCAGCATTGCCAGCTCTTCCTGCGGCGACAGGCGGGGCTTTGTCTCAGCTTTAGCTTTGGCCGCCACAGGTTTCACCGGCGTCTCTCCGATAATCAGTGGAACAGGCACTTTACTGCCAAGACGTGGATCACGCTGCTTCCTGCCTGTTTGTTGTTTGTCGCTACTTTTTTCCTTATGACGGCTACCTGCCGGATTACCACTGTGCTTTTTCTGGCGCTTACGCTCACGCCCTTCCGCATTCAATTCTTCGCGGCTTTTTCTTTTCTGTTTACCAGCAGATGCTTTCGCCGGTGCTTTTTTCTTTAACTGGTTCATAGCCCATTACTCAGTTTGGTTTATCAGGGTATTGCTGCGGCGAAATCTAGCAGAAACCACACGTATAGAAAAGCGCCACAGATGATTCTTTCTCTTTAAAAATCTAGCTAAAGTCCCTTATTATTCATGATTGGTTTAACCACCCGCGAATATTCTAATAGTCTCGGCTTTCAATAAGTGATGAATTGATATGCTTTTTTCTGATACTTCTTCCTACAAACCCGTCTATTTATGGGTAATTAGTTATGCTTTGTTATGGATTATAGTGGGTTACTCATTTGATCCAACCGTCCCCTATGATGCCGTTGAAGCATTGAATTGGGGTAAAAACGGAGAATGGGGATCACCTAAAAATCCGTGGCTGGTGGGCGCAATGATACTGCCTGCTATCCATATAAGCGGTATTTCATTAAGTTTTTACTGGTACTTCATACACTTTATCGCTATCGCTATTGGTATGCTTGGTGTATGGCATCTGGCGTTCCGGCTGACAGGAAAAAAAGAGCTGGCATGGCTCGCCATGCTGACATTAAACCTGTCTGGTATTATCAACTTTGATATTATCCCTTACAATGATAATTATCTACTGATTATGCTATGGCCGTGGATTATGCTGTTCTTCCTGCGGGCGGTATATGACAACCCACATTGGTGGATAGCATTTGCACTCAGTTCCGGGCTGGCGACGATGGGGAAATACTCTTCCCTGGCACTGGTCGGCTCAGTTTTTCTACTGACATTGTTTGTACCCAGAGTTCGTCAATGTTACCGCCAGCCGGCTCTCTATATCGCCCTGGTTATCTGGTTTATGCTGGTACTGCCTAACGTTTGGTGGCTGTGGAACAATGATTTTGCTGCTTTCAAATGGGTAGATTCACAGATAAATAGCGGTTTCAATCTGCATACTACCAGATCGTTATTATCCGTGTTTTATCCACTGATTATTGTTGGCATCATTATCTACACCCTTGGAGGCCGTATTGGCTGGCCAAAAGAGCAACCGGGCCGACTGGCAAACATGGTTATTCTGTTACCATTGCTGATTATCTATTGCTGGTTCTCATTCAATAAAGGCGGAAGAATGACTGAATGGCTGCAACCCTTTATGTCTGTTTCATCAGCGCTGTTGGTCGGTTCTATTACCCGTTTTCCACAAAAATCATTACTCAGCACTCTACGCGGGCTGGCAGTTACCGCAGTATTGGTTTTGATGGGATATGTTTTTGTTATGGCCGCTAATGTCCGCGGTGCCGGCCATGAATTTGAAGGCATCAAAGATTTTTCCTGGCAACTGGATCAACGCTGGCAACAGCTCTATTCAACACCATTGCATTATGTCGGGGGCGAATACTTGCATCAGTGGCTAACGTTCTACGCACCAAGTCAACCAGACACGATCCAACCTTGGACGTTGGAAGAGCAAGTGCCAAATATCTATAACCGTCATGTTAAAGCAAGCGATATTATACGTGACGGCGCTATTTTGATCGGAGGAAAGGGTAAAACCTGTGAGCAGGAAGATTTTCACCGCGTTTTGCAAGACTGGCCAAAACTGAAAATAAAGAGTACTGAAGAGTTTCTTTTCCAGCCTGAACCTGAAACGAAACCAATACCAATCTGCGTAGGTTTTGTGTCACCGGAAAAATATCAGTAGTTTTCTCTGAAATTTGAAAGCCTGATTTAACAGGCTTTCAACACTTCATCCGCCTTTAATGTGCATCCACAAATACCATTTTCAGCACAAATAACAATGTCACCACCACCACACAAGGGCTGATTTCACGCCAGCGGCCAGTTCCTGCTTTCATTGCACAATAGGCGATAAAGCCAAGAGCAATGCCTTCTGTGATTGAGAAACTGAATGGCATCATTACTGCGGTGATAAATGCCGGAACCGATTCGGTTAAGTCATTCCATGTCACTCTGGTGAGACTGGACGTCATTAGCACCCCGACATAAATCAATGCTCCGGCAGTGGCGTAAGCCGGAACCATTCCCGCCAATGGAGAAATAAAAATAGCCAGCAGGAATAAAATTCCCACAACCACCGCTGTCAGCCCAGTACGGCCACCAACAGAAACACCAGAGGAGCTTTCAATAAATGCCGTAACGGAAGAAGTGCCAATATAGGCACCAGTAACCGAACTCAGGCTGTCCACATACAGCGCCTGTTTCATACGCGGAAATTTACCATTGCTGTCCGCCAGTCCAGCTTTGTCTGTTACCCCAATCAAAGTACCAGAGGAGTCAAACAAATTAACCAACATAAAAGAGAAAATAACCCCTGCCAGACCGATATCTAGCGCACCAGCAATATCAACCTGACCAACAACCGTCGTCACACTTGGCGGTAAATCAAATATCCCGTTATATTCTACATCCCCCAATATCAGGCCAATTACCGTGGTGATCACAATGGAAATCAACACAGCTGCATGAATATTACGGGCCACCAGAATCGTAATAATGAAAAAGCCCAACGCCCCCAGCAAGACATTATGCGAAGCAAAATTACCCACGGTAACAATAGTGTCTGGATTAGGTACGATGATACCCGCATTTTTCAGCCCCATCATGGCGATAAACAAGCCAATACCGCTGGTAATCCCTACCCGCAAACTAAGCGGGATATTTGCAATCATCCAATAACGGACACGGAAAATTGTCAACAGCAAGAACCCAACAGCGCCCCAGAAAATAGCCCCCATAGCAACCTGCCATGAAACACCCATTGCACCCACAACCACAAAAGCAAAAAATGCATTCAGCCCCATAGCAGGTGCGGCTGCAACCGGCAGATTTGCCAGCAATCCCATCATAATACTGCCCAGAGCGGCAATCAGACAGGTTGTCACGAACACCGCTTTGATATCCATACCCGCAACCGACAGAATTTGCGGGTTAACAAAGACAATGTAAACCATAGTTAAAAACGTGGTCAGCCCGGCAATCACCTCAGTCCGCACCGTCGTTTTGTGTTCTTGCAATTTGAACACACGTTCAAGTAAGCCCTGAGCGTTTTCAGCGCTGGGAATCATCATACTCATAAGTTATTTGTTCCAAAAAAATTGCGAAATTTTCGACTTATCGTATAACAAACAGGCAAGAAGAGTCATATAAATCTGGCAAAAAAGGAAACGATTGCTACGCCGATAATCAATCAGTTACACAACACTATGATTATTGAGGAAATATGAGAAATAATCCTGAAACAGGCTTTTAACCACAGACAATAAAAGTCTATTAAAATATCGAATACTTTTGTAATCCAGAAGGTGTAAATCTAATAAGCAACAATAAATATCAGATTTATTATAATATTTTATAAGTTAATCACCAACATATTATCTGAAAAGATTATTTATTCTGTTATTTCAACGACTTTCTATTATTTCCATAGAACCACTTATTTATTTAAAATTATTGTCTATATTTCAAGGTGAAAATATATTTTTATCATATAAAATCAGGAAAAATAAATTAATATTAAAAATCCCCCTATAATTAAAATAGGGAGATTATACCGTAAGTAAAAATAATTAAATAAAAAATTAACACTGAGGAGCCAAGATTAATTTTTCTTTCCGCCAAAAACGGAAAATAGATATTTTTCTACGTTGCAGAGAAAAACGGCGAACAATATAGTTTGCTGTCAATTCCAGTGTCAAACACATCACAAAATAAATCAACGCGACAAATAAAAAGACTTCTGTCGGATACACCATACTGCGGTTATTAACCTGAGTTGCCAAGAATGACAGTTCTGCCACGCCAACAATATAAGCCAGGGAAGTGTCTTTTATCAGAGCGATCCATTGATTAATAAAAGAAGGTACCATCATACGTAATGCCTGTGGCAAAACAATGTACCAAAGTACCTGCCAACGGTTAAAACCTAATGATAACCCTGCCTGCCACTGACCCGCACCAATCGCAATAATTCCCGCTTTCACCCCATGAGCCAGATAAGCGGAGGTGATCAACGCCAGAGCACAAACCACTGTAGTAATTTCAGGAATTTCCATACCAAGCATCACAGGCAGCAGAAAGTAAGTCCAGAAAATCAGCATAATGACGGGAATTGCACGGAAAAAACCCAATACTGCGGCTAACAGGTTAACCCAGAAGCCTTTCAGCATTGCCAAAGCAACGCCTGCAACTGTACCTAATACAATAGAAATCGCACCCGCCATCAGGCTAATAACTAATGTCAACGCTGCGCCTTCAAGAGGGCCATCAGGAAAGGTTCCTAATAGTAGGTAGCGCCAGTTTTCTGCAATAACTGAAAAATCCATTTTAATATCCTCTTGCTATAGCTTGTTGTTGACGCCATTGTCCCCAACCTTCCATGACCGCAATCGTGGCGATATACAGCACCGTCGCAACACCGAATGCTTCAAATGTCCTCAGTGTTTCGGTTTCCACCTGACGAGAAGCGTATGACAGTTCAGCCACACCAATCGCCATTGTCAGCGACGAGTTTTTCACAATATTCATATACTGTCCCAGTAATGGCGGCATTGCTATCTTCAATGCCTGCGGCAGTACGACATATCGCATTGCCTGCCAACCAGTCAGTCCCAATGCATGAGCCGCATATTTTTGCCCACGCCCTACGCCCTGAATACCTGCCCGTAATTCTTCCGCGACAAAGGGGGCTGTATAGAGGGTCAAGCCGATAAATCCAGCCAGAAATTCGAACGAAGGCCATACCAATGATAGACCTAACAGATTGATTTCATGAGGTGTATTCAACCAGAACATTACCTCTTGCGGCAGTATTTGCCCTGATGCAAAGTACCAGAAAAACAATTGCACCAGCAGAGGCGTATTACGAAATAGGGTGGTGTAAGCCGTTACCGGCCAACGGAGAATTTTTAGTTGGCTGTCACGGGCAACAGCCAGAACAAAGCCCAGCAACGTGGAAGCCACAACGGTACAAGCGGATATCCATAGCGTAATCAGGAAACCCTGCCAAAGCCACGCCAGATATTGGGGAGCAAGCAAGTGTTCTGTAACAAATAACTCAAACATATCTTACGATTACCAAACATTACCAATGGTAAAACCCTGCAACACAAGGCGCGGGGCTGATTACCGAAGTTTTAACTTATCAGGACTTAGCTTGCTGCTCCAAAGGCGCAAACTTAAAGTCACCTCGCGGCTGAGACGACTTGGTCTCCGGGCCAAACCAGCGGTTATAAATTTTCTCTGCTTCACCCTCTTTTTCCAATTTCAGCAGCGTTTGGTTCACCGCTTCAACTAAGCGCTCTTCCCCTTTTGACGCAGCCACGGCCTGATATTCACGGGTGATGCTGAAAGGAGAGATCTCAAACTCCGCTTTTTGTGCTGCCGGTACGTTAGCCAGCAGACCGACCAGTTTAGCGTCATCCTGAGTGATTGCTTGTACATTGCCGTTACGCAGCGCAGCAAATGCCAGAGGCGTATCGTCATAAGAGATGACTTTTGCTGTCGGATAATGCTCACGCAGAGTGATTTCCTGTACCGTTCCCTTATCAGCACCGATACGTAAGTTTTTAATGTCATCCGGAGATTTCAGAACGCCTTTACGGGCAATAAATTTTTGCCCGGTGGCAAAATAAGGGATTGAAAAATCGACTTGTTTAGCACGCTCATCCGTTACCGTAAAATTGGCAGCAATCAGATCAATTTTCTTTGATGCCAGCAGTGGCAAACGGTTTGCCGGGTTAGTTGGACGCAGTTCCAGTTTAACACCCAGATCATTAGCAATCGCGTTTGCGATATCCACATCATAACCCGCCAGTTTTTTGGTTTGCAGGTCAATAAAACCAAACGGCGGATTACTGTCAAAAACAGCGATCCGCACTGTGCCGGCTTTTTTAATATCATCCAGTTTATCGGCCTTCGCAACACCAGTAACCAGTGCTAACCCAGCTAGCAACGCCGTAACAAGAACACGGGATTTCATTGAAAACTCCTGACGGTAATTAAATGTTTATTAATCACCACAAGCTATCAATTTCACTATAGTGCAGGAAATAATATAAAAAACTATATTTATAACTATTAAGAATTATAAGATAAAACAGTGCCGGCAAAAAACGCCAGCATTGTCAGCAAGTTACTTGTTATCTTTAGTCAGCAACCTTTCCAGCTCATCACCACCTACATGCCGGAAATCCTGCCCTTTGACATAGTAGAAAATAAATTCACAGATGTTTTGGCAACGGTCGCCAATCCGTTCAATAGAACGTGCACAGAGCAGGACAGTCAGCACACTTGGGATGGTTCTGGGATCTTCCATCATATAAGTCATGAGTTGGCGGACAATGCCTTCATATTCTTTATCCACCTTTTTATCTTCGTGATAGATACGAATAGCTTCTTCCAGATCCATGCGAGCAAAAGCATCTAAAACATCATGCAGCATCTGGATGGTATGGCGACCAAGCGATTCCAAACTCACCAACAGTGGCTGATGCTGATATGAGAATTTCTCAAGTGCCGTCTGGCAAATTTTCTTTGCCACATCTCCGATTCTTTCCAGTTCAGCAATGGTTTTCGAGATTGACATAATCAGCCGCAGATCACTGGCCGTCGGCTGGCGCTTGGCAATGATACGAACACATGCTTCATCAATAGCGACTTCCATCATATTGACTTTATGATCGTCCTCAATCACTTCACGAGCCAGCTCTGCATCCTGATTATGCATCGAGGTAATCGCCTTAGAGAGCTGTTCTTCCACCAGCCCACCCATCACCATCAGTTCAGTACGGATATGCTCCAGTTCAGCATTAAACTGACCAGAAATATGTTTATTGAGATTCAGATTGTCCATGTTACGCCCCGTAATCAACCATAACGACCGGTAATATAGTCTTCAGTTTGTTTCATTTTTGGTGTGGTAAACAATGTGTCTGTGTCACTGAATTCAATCAATTCTCCAAGGTACATAAACGCGGTATGATCTGAGCAACGCGCGGCCTGCTGCATATTGTGAGTCACAATCACCACGGTATATTCAGATTTCAATTCGCTGATCAGCTCCTCAATACGACCGGTAGAAATCGGATCAAGTGCAGAGCAAGGCTCATCCAATAATAGAACGTCCGGACGGATCGCAATTCCACGGGCAATACATAAACGCTGCTGCTGACCACCAGACAGACTGTATCCGCTCTGATGCAGTTTATCCCGGGTTTCATTCCATAATGCAGCTTTGGTTAAAGCCCACTGAATACGTTCATCCATTTCTGCTCTTGAGAGTTTCTCAAACAGACGGACACCAAACGCGATATTGTCGTAAATAGACATCGGGAATGGCGTCGGCTTCTGGAATACCATTCCCACTTTGGCACGCAGCAACGCCACATCCTGTTTATCAGTCAGAATATTATTGCCATCCAGCAAAATTTCTCCCTCTGCCCGCTGCTCACCATACAATTCATACATTTTATTGAAAGTCCGTAGCAACGTAGACTTACCGCAACCAGACGGACCGATAAAAGCCGTTACTTTATTCTTTTCAATATTCAACGTAATGTTTTTCAGCGCGTGAAATTTGCCGTAATAAAAGTTCAGATCACGTACCTGAATTTTACTGCCAGCGATATCATTAGCCATGTTCATTTACTTCTCTCTGTTGAAAATATCAGTCAGTGCTTTTTCTTAGCAAACAGCACACGCGCTACAATGTTAATCAGCAATACACACAGGGTTATCAATAATACGCCTGCCCACGCCAGTTGCTGCCATTCAGAAAATGGACTCATCGCAAATTTAAAAATAGTGACCGGCAAGTTGGCGATTGGCTGACTCAAATCAGTACTCCAGAACTGATTTGAGAGAGAGGTGAACAGCAACGGCGCTGTCTCCCCGGCAATTCGGGCAATTGCCAGCAACACACCAGTGATAATGCCAGATACTGAGGCTTTCAGCGTGATGGCCGAAATCATCTTCCATTTAGGTGTTCCCAAGGCATAGGCTGCTTCACGTAAGCTATCAGGAACCAGTTTCAGCATGTTCTCAGTGGTTCTGATGACAATCGGCACTTGCAACAACGCTAAGGCGATCACCCCAGCCCAACCGGAAAAGTGCTGCATTTTCGTTACAACGACAGTGTAAACAAACAAGCCGACGACAATAGAAGGCGCTGACAGCAAGATATCGTTGATAAAGCGGATCACCTCTGCCAACCATGAACGGCGGCCATACTCAGCCAGATAGATACCCGCCATGATCCCCAGCGGAGTACCGATAATCGTCGCCCATAAAATCAACAAGCCACTCCCCACAATGGCATTTGCCAGGCCACCACCTTCGGTATTCGGTGGCGGTGTCATTTCCGTGAACAACGCCAACGACATACCATCGACGCCTTTGGTGATGGTGGAGAACAGAATCCACACCAGCCAGAACAGACCAAACAACATGGTCGCCATTGATAATAGCAGAGCGAAGCGATTTTTCTGACGGCGCCATGCCTGTTTACGGCTACGCGCCTTTGCATCAATCGGCTTTTGCCCATCCATTGTTGCCATATCAACGCCCCTCATTCTTCGCCAGACGCATGATCATTAATTTTGACAACGCCAGCACAATAAAGGTGATCACAAACAGAACCAGACCAAGCTCCATTAATGCCGAGGTATGTAAGCCAGATTCAGATTCAGCGAATTCGTTCGCCAGCGCAGAAGTAATACTGTTACCCGGCATAAACAGTGAGAAACTGTCAAGCTGGTAAGTATTACCGATGATAAAAGTCACTGCCATTGTCTCCCCCAGCGCCCGGCCAAGGCCCAGCATGACACCACCAATCACACCATTGCGGGTGTAAGGCAACACAATGTGCCAGATAACTTCCCAGGTAGTACAACCGATGCCATAAGCGGATTCTTTCATCATCACCGGGGTTTGTTCGAATACATCACGCATAACCGAGGCGATATAAGGAATAATCATGATAGCGAGAATGACACCTGCCGCCAGAATGCCGATGCCAAAGGCAGGACCGGAGAACAGTTCACCCACAATTGGCATACCGGAAAGGACATTGCCAACTGGCTGCTGGAAATAGGTGGCAAACAGAGGTGCAAACACAAATAATCCCCACATTCCATAAACAATACTTGGAATCGCGGCCAGCAACTCAATTGCTACACCAAGCGGGCGTTTCAGCCAGTTAGGTGCCAGTTCCGTCAGGAACAGTGCAATCCCGAAACTGACAGGCACCGCAATGATCAGGGCAATCAACGAAGTGACCAACGTACCGTAAATAGGCACCAATGCACCAAATTGTTCTGCCGGGGCATCCCACTCTTTATGCCAGAGGAAAGAGATGCCGAACTGCTGGATACTAGGCCAGGAGGCAATAATCAATGAGATAATGATGCCTCCCAGCAAAAACAAAGTCATCAGCGCAGCTAGCCGAACCAGTGCGCTGAAAATAATATCGCCGTTTTTACTGGGTGCTTTTATTGCCGTTTTTTGTTCGGCCATAGAGCTTATTCTCATCCGGGTAAATTCCCCCTTTAACGGGGGAGAAATCAAAACTACAAATTTAATCGATACTTCAAACCGTTGCCATCAACACGATTTAATACAGAATCTTACCGCTGCTATCCTTTACATGGGTTTTCCAGGCCGCACGAACTTGCTCAACCACTTCTTTGGGCAGGGTTGCATAATCCAGATCATTCGCCTGCTTACCACCTTTCTCGTAAGCCCAGTCAAAGAATTTCAGTATTTCTGCCCCTTTGACGGCGTCTTTCTGCTGTTTGTGAACCAGAATAAATGTAGTGGAAGTAATCGGCCACGCGTTTTCACCTTGCTGGTGTGTCAAATCCTGAGCAAAGGTTTTGTGCCATTCCGCTTTCTTCGCGGCGGCGCTGAAACTCTCTTCCGTCGGGCTGATAACGTTGCCATCTGCGGATATCAGTTTGGTATAAGCCAGATGGTTCTGTTTAGCGTAAGCATATTCAACATAACCAATGGAACCCGTCAGGCGCTGAACGAATGCAGCAATGCCATCATTGCCTTTACCACCTAAACCAACAGGCCAGCTTACTGTGGAACCTGCGCCGACTTTTTCTTTCCACTCGCTATTCACTTTAGAGAGATAACGGGTAAACACAAAAGAGGTACCGGAGCCATCCGCACGACGTACCACTGCAATATCCTGCTCCGGCAGTTTTACCCCCGGATTCAATTTAGTAATCGCCGGATCATTCCACTTTTTCACTTTACCTAAATAAATATCACCCAACGTTTTACCATCCAGTGTTAATTCACCGGATTTAATACCTGGGATATTAACCGCCAGCACGACCCCGCCGATGACCGTCGGGAATTGAAACAAACCATCAGCCGCTAATTTTTCATCAGATAAGGGCGCATCGGAAGCACCGAAATCAACGGTATTTGCCAGAATTTGTTTTACGCCACCGGAAGAACCGATGCCTTGATAATTGACTTTATTACCTGTCTCTTTTTGATAAGAATCTGCCCACTTGGCATACACCGGAGCGGGAAATGTCGCACCTGCCCCCGTCAAGCTGGAAGCAGCGAATACAGGTAGGGTTATCAGAGAAAACGTCGCTGCCATTATGCCGGCTACAGTGGTACGCGTCAGTTTCATAATCCCTCCTAATGGGATATTGAGAATCAACAAAGAAATGTGTTCGTCAGATTAAAAAAGGTGCAGAAGGGAAAATAGGTCAGTTTAGTTACAGCAAAATGTCTTAATTATGACATTTTTATGACAGCGCAATGCAAATTCAGCCTGATGCTGACATAAAACTGTCATCTCCAAAGGCCATGAAATTGAAGCTGGAGATTGTCATCAGGCCATTAAAAATTATCTTCCACAACAGGAATACAAGCACGAATAGATAATCCACCTCTGGTGCTGGTACCAATTTCAATTTTCCCGTCATGAGCATCAATAATTCGCTGAACAATAGCCAAACCTAACCCCGTCCCACTGTTGCTACGCGCCCTTTCACCCCGAACAAATGGCTGAAATAACCGTGGCAAATCTTCCGGCTTAATTCCTGCGCCATCGTCCTCTACCTGAAACCAAGCAAACTCATCGGTCTGACCACTACTGACTTTAATCCAGCCATTACCATAACGATTGGCATTAACCAGCATATTAGCCAATGCCCGTTTAATAGAAATCGGATTCGCGTTAACGGTTATTGGGGGCAGAGACAGATTATTTTCAATATCCTGCTCATAGCCATTTTCTGCGGAAATAACCTCTTTGAGAATAGAATTAAGTTCACAGAATTCCATTGGCATTTCCTGCCCGGTACGAAGATAATCAATAAATTGCGCAATGATGGCATTGCATTCTTCAATATCTTTATTGATAGACTCAGACAAATAAGCATCTTCCTTATTCATCATTTCTGTTGCCAACCGGATACGTGTCAGTGGAGTTCGTAAATCATGGCTTACCCCAGCAATTAATATCGTCCGGTCACTTTCCAATGACTTTATTCCTGCGGACATTTGGTTAAATGCACGAATAGAAGCACGAACTTCCGGAGAACCCGCTTCCCGCACCGTGGGCATCATAATCCCTTTACCCGCCTGTCTGGCAGCATACTCCATTTCCAGCAAAGGCCGGTTTTGAAAACGGATATAAAGCCAGATACAACCAAACGTCAGTAATAGAATTGCCAATGTATAACGGAAAATAGGTGAAAATTGATTTTGCTCGATTTCAGTCAGAGGAACCCTGACCCAAATATCGGGGGCCAAATAAGAATTAAGCCAAAGTATAGGGCTCTCTTTATTGATTTCCAGGCGAAGATCAGCGTTGCCACCAAGGTATTGACTCATCTTCTCACTCAGGAAATCATAATGCCTGGCCCAACGTAAACCTTGTCTCTCTGCATCAGACTCAGAATACAGCGCAATACCCAACTCCTGATAAATCTCCCGGCGCACTACCGGTGAGATAACCAGAAAAGATCCATCTTCCAGCTTCAATTTTTCAGCCATTAAAGTACGAACTTCATACGCTAACACTTTATTGAACTGCTGCAAGCTTGGCATGATAACGAAATTCACAACGATCAGGTAACTGGTGACCAGACTGATAAACAGCATAGCCACGACCAGGAATAAAGTACGGGTAAAAGTGCTGCGAGGGGAGAATCTCAATCGCTTCATACACGGCTTCCATCAGGCACAAAAACATAACCCAGCCCCCAGATGGTCCGGATATAGCGCGGGTGTGCAGGATCTTCTTCAATCACACGGCGCAGACGTGAAACCAAAACATCAATAGATCGCTTCATGGTGCTGTATTCCCGGCCGTGGGCTAAGCTCATCAGCTTATTACGGGACAGCGGCACACCAGGATAAGAAACCAACACTTTCAGTACGGCAAACTCACCACTGGTCAGCACTATATGTTCATCTCCCTGAAACATTTCCCGGGTACTCAGATTAAGACTGAACTTACCAAAATTAATAATTGCATCATCCTCAGCAGGTATGCCCAGTAATTTATTCGCCTGACGGCGTAATACCGCCCGGATACGCGCCAATAACTCACGAGGATTAAATGGCTTAGGAATATAATCATCAGCACCAATCTCCAGCCCAACAATACGGTCTACTTCTTCCCCTCTTGCCGTCACCATAATAATCGGCACCGGATTATTTTGTTTTCTCAGTCTTTGACAAACAGAAAGCCCATCTTCACCAGGTAACATTAAATCCAATACAATTAAGCTAACAGATTCCCGTGTTAATAAGCGGTCCATCTGCTCCGCATTAGCAGCACTACGTACCTGAAAACCTTGCTCTGTCAGATAACGCTCTAATAACATTCGTAAGCGCATGTCATCATCCACCACAAGGATTTTGTTACCTTCTTGCATTATTGAACTCCAAATAAATACTACATGCTTTGCTAAATTTATCATTATGAAGAAGATTAAACCAAAGATAGAAGCCAGATATATATATTTTAAGATAATTTCTATAGGACTTATTTTCGTACGTTATTAATCTAAATGATTAATTCAGTGGTAAACCACTGACTGGCAAAATCCTGTAATTAGCTGTTATACATTGATTTTTTACGATAATTTCGTCACCGACTGGTTTATTCATCAATATCCTGGCTACCGGGGAATTAACCGAAATCCACCAGATAACTGCACCAAATTCATCAGACAGGCTAAACAAACAATGCTTTCCGCTTCATATCATCTTCCCATCTGATCCCCGCGCTAGCATAAACCTTTTCTTCCTGACGAGGATCTGAATCGATCATTTTCAATACATCCCAATGCTTGGACAAAAAACTACCCGGATAGGTTTCTATTAATCTTTTCTTACCATAATAAACAATTTAGTTCGCTTTTTCTCCGATTGAACCCTCTGGCCTGTTTTTCATTATCAATAAAGCAGGAAGCGCGTCACATTTTCTGTCATGCAACCAATACAATGCTTCAATGCTGAATGGATACTCACTTTTTCGCAGGCAATGGCTAAAGAAACGACGATGATCTTGCCTCCCAAATGTAACTCATGCGCTGACCTTGCAAAATGGGAAGGATTTATTAACTCACAATTTTCCGAGCAAAAATTTTACTCTTTAGCGGTTAAAAAACTTAAATATAATTTACAATTTATGTCACAGATGACAAATTATGTCTATTATTAATAAATATGAAAAATAATACATGACTCACCCAACCAGAATCAAAAATATGATTATTTTTATAATAAATCAATTAGTTATGTCATTTCTTTGCTTGACAATGAAAAGTCGACATAATTGCAATGACATAGAGTGTTCCTTTTCGTCTCCAAGGATTACGATATGAAACAATTACAAAATTTAATATCTCTTACTCCGTATCAACAAGATATCTTTTTTGAAAATCAGCGCAATCCACAAAGTGCTCAATACACTTTGGCACATATACGGTATCTTTCCGGGGATATTAATCTTGATAAGCTCGTTATGGCGGTAAATAATGTTCTTAATCAGGAAATCATCGGCAAAATACAAATTTTAGAAGAAAATGAGTTATTAACCCAGCGTATCAATCATTGTATGGCTGAGGTTAAAGTTGAGATAATCAACAACGAATATTTACAATCACAATCTCAAACTAGTGAAGACTTTATTTCGGCATGGCCGGCTAAAGTCTTCAGTTTAACCGGTGTTCCTCTGTTAGAAGTCGCCATTGTCACCCTGAACCAGGCTAATTATGTTGCCCTTTTGTTACGTACCCATCATATTGTTTGCGATGGTTGGGGGATAAATTTACTCAGCACCAAAATCCTCCAGCAATATCAGAGTTCAAAACCCGTCCCAGAATATGTTAACACGCAAAAAGAGTATCTGGAGGCTATTACCCGCTCGATAGAACATCTAAAACATCATTCTATGGTGAATGATGTCTCTGCGTTGGCGAAAACTATCGAGGGAGTTGAACCCGTTTTATTTACCCGTAAGAAATCAACCGAAAATACCCAATTTATAAAACAGCAGATGACATTAACCCGTTCTCAGGTTGAAAGTGCATTAGCAACTGGAATGTCCCCCTTTCTAGTTATGACCACAGCACTGGCTATTTTATTAGCTCGGATACACAACAATTCTCATATCACTATCGGCACCCCACTATTTAACCGTCAGGAAAGTAATATCAATATCATTGGTGAATGGGCCAATACGCTGCCAATTTCCGTGACAGTTGACTCCGAGATGAGCTTGCGGGTATTAGCACAGCAAATTAAGAAAAAAATCAAATTCCTGAAACGATATGAACATGTTCCTCTGAGCCAACTAATAAAAACACGCAATAGAGCCGGCAATATTTCCCGCCAGCTATTTGATGTCATAGTTTCCTATATTCAGTTACAGAAGATTCCTGCGTTCGAAGAGATTGAGTACCATGTAAATGCTTACGCCAATGGTCATGAAACAGATGTTTTAGCCATTTATATGATGACCAACGGTGATAACAATGATGTCGCTATCAATTTCTGGGGTGCCGCTGATGTTTTCAATACTGACTATTCATTTGAACAGTTTATCGCATCACTCTCACAAATAATTTTACAAATCATCACAGCACCGGACAGTTGGATTTCACATATTGATATCTCTCCGACAGAGGAGCAACAACAACTGCAATTCTTTGAACAGGGGCCGAACATCTCTTTCTCTGATAGAGAAACCATTTCTACCTTATTTGAAAAACAGGCTGCTTTACATCCTGGAGCCATTGCCATTAAGTCGGCAAAACACGTGGCACAATCCTGGAGTTATCAACAACTACGGACTCATACCGATAGTATTGCATCCATGCTGGTCGGGCATGGAGTGCAATCCGGGGATGTTGTTGCCGTTATGATGGAACGTAGCGAGGAAATGTTAGCTTCCATTTTTGCCACCCTGAAAGTGGGGGCAACTTACCTGCCCATTGATATTTCTTATCCTGCTGAAAGAATAGAATATATTCTGCAAGATAGTGGCGTTTTCGTTATTCTGACAGAATACCCAATCAATGAAACACTCGCTGAACACTATCAAGTGCTAAACAGCCGGGATGCATCTCATACCGTAACATTACCATTACGTAATCGTTCTGGCCCCAATTCATTGGCTTATATCATTTATACCTCAGGTTCCACCGGGTGGCCGAAAGGTGTAATGATTGAACACAGATCAGTCGTTAACCGGTTGGAATGGATGCAGGAGAAATATCCGTTAAATGAAACCGATGTTATTTTGCAAAAAACACCTATCTCGTTTGACGTTTCCATATGGGAATTATTCTGGTGGTCAATGACTGGCGCCTCTGTCGCTTTGTTGCCACCCGGAGCACAAAAAGATCCTTTAGAGATCATTAAAGCGATTAAAGAATATGATGTAACGACAGTGCACTTTGTTCCTTCAATGCTGCTTCCTTTCCTGAATGTACTGGAAAGGCAACCTGAGTTGATCCGCCAAATTGGCAGTCTACGCAGAATTTTCACCAGCGGCGAAACATTATCCCCCGCCCGGGTAAATCAATTTAAGAAGATCTTTACACAGTTTGGCAAAGACGTGCCGCTATTAGTTAATCTATACGGACCCACCGAAGCAACAGTCGATGTTTCCTACTATGAGATCTTTCCTGATTCAACAGAAGACATTACCCGAGTGCCAATTGGTTATCCTATCAATAATACCGCGCTGCGTATTATGTCGCTTCACAACACCCGGCAGCCAATTGGTGTAGCAGGGGAATTACAAATTGGTGGCGTGGGTCTGGCTCGTGGATATCTTAACAAGCCTGAATTAACTGATGAGAAGTTTATCCGTGACATATCCGGTTTAACAACAGAGCGTTGGTACCGCACCGGGGACCTGGCCAGATGGTTGCCTGATGGCAGCATCGAATATCTTGGACGTATTGATAATCAGGTAAAAATCCGTGGAAACAGGATCGAGTTGGGCGAAATCCAGAACACGCTGGAGAGAATGTCGGGCATTACCAGTGCAGAAGTCCTTCCTGAGCATGATGAGCAACGTGGCACCTATCTTTGCGCCTATTATGTCGCCAGTAAAAATTATACCGCAGATACGCTGCGTGACCGTCTGTTAGACTCCTTACCTGAATTTATGGTACCGGCAAAATTTATTGCTGTACCCTTTATTCCTCTGACACCGAATGGTAAGGCGGATCGCAATGCGCTGAGTCAGCTAACACAGGATAAAGTTCTTGAGGCGGCACATATGCCCTCAACCGAACTTGAAAAAACCTTGGTTAAAATATGGCAAAGCGTTCTGAACATCAGCAATGTTGGTATTAGAGATAGTTTCTACGCTATCGGTGGTGATTCAATCCTGATGCTGAAAATCCGTTCCGAAGCTGAAAAAGCAGGCATCAAAGTCACTCTGTCGCAGTTGACGCAATACCTGACCATTTCTGAGTTGAGCCATCAGGTTGAACTCTCACAACCTATCGCAGACACGTTGGATCTGTTGCCATTTGCCCTGATTGATGAAGCTGAAAAGGCCAGATTATCTGGTTTTGTGGATGCCTATCCGGCGACACAGCTGCAACTGGGTTTGATCTATCATAGCCAGCAGGCCAATGATTCAGCAAAGTACAAAGATGTTTTCCGCTATACCCTTCAAGCTAAATGGGAACCCAATCACTTCAGGAAAAGTGCAGCGGGATTGATTCAAAGGCACCCAGCTCTGCGTTCACACTTTAATCTGGCTGACTTTAAAGAACCTCTGCAAATTGTGAATGAATATGAATCTATTGATATTGATTCAGTTGTTGTAATTACTGATCTCAGTACAATTGATATTATTCACGCTGAATATCAAATTATCCAATATATGTATCAGCAGACACGCCATCATTATCTCTTCAATCATGCACCACTATTTAGCATCAGATTATTTAAAACAACAGAAGCTCTTGAACTCATTCTGAGTTTTCACCATGCAATCCTGGATGGCAGCAGTGTGGCTAATCTGATACGCGAATTACTACATCACTACATCGATAGTGATGGAAATGGTATGACTGATATCCATCTGCCGTCACCCGCATTGTCTGTACGGAATGAATTACTATCGCTAACATCCGTAAAGGACAGAACTTATTGGCAGAATGAGCTTTCTGGATTATCCCGGACACAGGTTACGGGCTATAGACTCTATGATGTTCCATCTGATGAAGTATTGATATCGAAATCAATATCACTACCTGGTGATATAGAAGAACGGCTAAAAGACTGGGTACAACAAAAACGTGTATCAACTAAGTCCGTATTTTTCGCTGCACATTGCGCCACAATTGCCTTATTTGCTGAACAGGATGAAATTGCTACGGGCTTAATCACTCATAGTCGGCCTGAGGCACAGAACTCAGAATATTTATTGGGGTTATTCCTTAATACATTACCGGTTCGTTTTTCAGCAACAGGTAAAACCTGGATAGAATGTGTCAATGACGTCTTTATCACAGAGCAACGTCATTCGCCACATAGAAAATACCCACTCAATGCTATCCAGCAAGCGGCGGGCGATGGAGCAAAAATCAGCACTGCTTTTAACTATGTCTATTTCCATGCATTAGTAGAAGTCTTTAATTCTCCCGATTTGCGTTTGATTTCATTCACACCCTGGGAAGAAACCCATTTTGAAATCCTGGTCAACGTTATGACGGATTTTGCTACCGGCCGTAACGTATTACGTTGTGACTTTGATGGTACAGTGTTCTCATCGGTTCAGGCTGATATGTTTATTGATGCCTACTTAACCATTCTCAGAAATATTGTCAACCGCAGTGACGAAAAAGCCTCACTTAGCACCATACCCAAAGTACCCACTCATGCTATTACTCCCTCTTCAACTTTCACATCTGTTATTGATGCTATCAACTGGGCTGCCAGCCAGCATAAGTCAGCAATCGCGCTGAAATATGGCAATGAAAAATGGCGATTTGATGAACTTTGGCATAAGTCGGCACTTATCGCTGATGCTTTAGTAAAACAGGGCGTTCGCGCAGAAACGCCAATAGGAATTGCGTTGAAGCGCTCACCGGAATTGATTGCAACATTGATCGGTGTATTACGTGCAGGAGGGATCTGTTTTCCGCTGGATTTAAGTTATCCAGCCCAACGCATTGAAGCAATGATTGGGCAGGTAAAACCATTGATCATTATTACCAATACAGAGCAGCAGCCAACAAGCCCTCTACTTTCCTCTACGCCATTAATTGATGTGAATGAGTTGCTTCAAGGGCCAGATTCATTAATACAACCGACTGCCGTTACTATTGCTCCTGAGCAGATAGCCTATTTACTCTTCACTTCCGGCTCTACCGGTATACCAAAAGGCGTTGCCATGCCGCATCGAAGTCTGGCTAATTTAGTGAAATGGCAAAACACAACAACCAGTGGAATCCGGGCATCATCGACACTGCAATATGCACCACTGAGTTTTGATGTTTCGTTCCAGGAAATTTTCTCCACATTAGCCTCAGGCGGAACATTACATCTTGTCAGAGATGAGCAGCGCAAAGATCCGGCTAACCTGCTCCGATTGCTTCATCAGCACCAAATCGAGCGCATTTATCTGCCTTATGTTGTTCTGCAACAATTGGCAGAAACAGCGGATACATTGAATATTTACCCCGAAAAACTAAAAGTAGTCATTTCATCAGGAGAGCAGTTACGCGTTACGGATGAAATCAGGAAGTTTATTGGCAAACTCGAAGATGGGCTCCTTGAAAACCAATACGGACCAACAGAAACGCACGTTGTTACCTCATTTACCATGAGCGGTCATACTGAAACTTTCCCGGCATTGCCGCCTATCGGAACCGCGATTGACAATGTTAACGTGTTGATCCTGGATGATAAACTACAGGAAGTGTTACCTGGAGTACGTGGTGAGATTTATGTTAGTGGCTCCTCATTAGCCCTGGGATATTACAATCAACCGGAACTGAGCGCTGAACGTTTTATTACACTCACAAACTCCCCAAGGAAATGGTATCGCACCGGTGATCTGGGCATCAAATTGAATAATGGTGTGATATTGTGCCTGGGACGTAAAGACTCCCAAGTTAAGGTACGTGGTTACCGGGTCGAACTGGCCGAAGTGGAACTCGCTATTGCCAGTACACCAGGTGCAGATAAATTCATCAAAGACGTCGCCGTTGTTGTTCAGCAACGTAATATCAATGACCGTTTCCTGGTAGCATTTCTGGTGGGAGAAAAGAGTGACAATATAGTTGATAAGGTATCTGAACATCTGCTCGCCACTCTGCCGCAATATATGATCCCCAGCCATATCGAATGGTTAGATTCCCTGCCTAAAACACCGAGTGGCAAAAGGGATGATGGTCAATTAAGCCAAACCGTTATCACCCGGCAACATATCGACAGTCATGATGGGCGGCCTGAAGATAGCCATGAACGTACATTATGCGAACTGGCTGCCGATTTGTTAAAAATCCCATCGATTTCTGTACATCAGAATCTGTTTGATATGGGAGGAACCTCTCTAACAGCCATGCGTTTGGTGGTATTGGTTGAAAAACATTTTGGCGTCAATATTCCGCTATCGGTATTTGTCAGTGATCCAACAATTGCCCAGTTGGCGCTGCGGGTTCGCCATAGTGATGCACAAGCGCACTTTAGCCCACTGGTGCCGATGCGTACCACCGGTAAACGCCGCCCACTATTCTTTGTCCATCCAATGGGCGGTAACGTTCTGTCTTACCTTCGTTTAGTTAAACATTTCCCGATAGACCAGCCATTTTATGCATTGCAGGCTCACGGTGTTGAAGCAGGATCAACACCTCTCACCACGATACAACAGCAGGCAGCTAACTATATTCAAGCTATCCGGCAGGTACAGGCACAAGGGCCTTATTCACTGGGCGGCTGGTCATATGGCGGCTTTGTCGCTTTTGAAATGGCCCGGCAACTGAAAGAAGCAGGCGAAAAAATAGCTGATCTTTTTGTACTGGATACGACGGCGCTGAATGCACAATCACAAGGGAAAACAGATGATAACGCCTTGTTGAATTGGTTCTTCTGGGAACTACTATGGCTTAACCAAGGCGCGGATTTACCTGAACAAATTGTTCCCGAATACATCACCACCTTACAGGAACGTTTTGAATACATTACCGAACACGCCATCGCGATTGGAGCCATTCCACAGGGGAGTTCAAGAGCTGTGGTACAGCGACTGTTTGAAGTCTACAGGACTAACTGGCAGGCTGCCGCAGATTATTCAACTCATCACATTGCTGATATTGACATGACATTGTTGCATGCGACCCGACCTTTACCAAACGTATTGCGTTCGATGCATGACACGATCCGCAGTGAATATCGTGATCCCCAAAATGGCTGGGGCAATAAAACTACAGGTAAGTTGAATGTCATTGATGTCCCTGGCGATCATCTGGAAATAATGGAAGAACCCTGCGTTGCCGAAGTCGCAAAAGTGATTTTGAATGAAATGCGTATCTCTTCCTCCCTAACCGCAACATCAATTAAGAGCATAAAATGAATAAACCTTTGAAAGTCATTATCATAGGTGCAGGAATTGGTGGGTTGACAACCGCAGTCACTCTGCAACATATCGGTTGTACCGTTGAGATCTACGAACAAGCACCGGAGCTGAGGACCCGTGGTTCTGGGTTATCAGTGATGTCTAATGCCTCAGTTGCGCTTGGCACCCTAGGCATCAATCTTAATTTGGAGCACTTTGGCGCTCCAGCCAAAACCTTTGAAATACGTACTGCCGGCAATCGTTTATTAAGGAAACTGCCATTGGCTGAGGTTTCCGCAGAAAACGGCGCTGCCAGCGTGTGTATCTCGCGTAAGGCATTACAACAGGCACTGCTGCAACAGTTACCCGGTATTGAAGTCAAAACATCGGCTAAGGCAGTTGAAATCCATCAATCTGCCACTGATGTATCTGTAAAATTTGCTAATGGTCATGAAATCCAGGGAGACATACTCATCGGTGCCGATGGCATTTACTCTACCGTACGGAATCTAATTCATGGTTCAGAACCTACCCGCACTGCTGATTATATTTGCTGGTTAGCTATCACTCGTTACCGGCATCAGCAAATTACGCCAGGTTATATCGTGCATTATTGGGGAGCTGGTAAACGGATTGGTTTAATTGACATTGGTGGGGAAGAAATTTATTGGTGGGGAACGGCCAATATGAAAGACAAACAAGCACGAACCTGGCAAGGCACCAACCAAGATGTTGCAGGTTTCTACCAAGGCTGGCCGAATATTGTTTCAGATATCATCTTAAAAACACCTTCGACAGATATTATCGCCGTTCCCGCTCAAGATCGTCCTTTTTCTCCACATTGGGGAAAAGGCCGCATCACATTATTAGGCGATGCCGCGCACCCGATGCTGGCCAGCTTAGGGCAAGGAGCCGGAATGGCAATGGAAGATGCTGCTGTTCTGGCTCACGCTATCATGCAGAAAGCTGATCCTATAGCGGCGTTGCGTTTTTATGAAAAAACACGTATCCCAAGAACAGAAATGCTGGTCAATGCCTCAAGATCGATGAGTGATATCGAGCAGGAGGAGCGTTTTTTCCCTCGATTGAAACGAGATCTGGCCCTGCGCCTAGCGCCTGAATCGACATTGAAACAGAATATCAAAAACTCCCTGATATTTCCCATGGTTTATGTTACAAACCCTCGTTGAAGCTACCTACTGGCAAAGTCTCTTGCTCTCGATTAACATCGAAATTCGCAGTTTCTCTATGGCACATCCTGATCAAATATTTTTCGCCTGTATTTTGTGACAAACACCAAATATATGTGCATCAGGAAAACACAATGTCTACCACGGCGAATATCAGTTTCATTTTTCATAGACCAAAATATAATAGTGGATATGAAACGATTTCAAGCCGTTAAATTTCAATTAAGACCAAGCGGTCAGCAGGGGCTTGTCGTTTTGTTTTCAACCGTTCACTTGCGCTCCAGAACGAGGATCATGAAGCCACGACGATGGTCGGATTCGAGTGTCAGGTATGCGGATATACAGCGAACGCCGAAATGAGCCAGGCTTCGGTCTGAACACGGGTAGGGATCTTCGTCCTTTTGGGCGGGGAGGATGTCAACAATGCAACTTACTGTCTCTACAACATAAAATGAAGACTAAGCTTATAACCCGCGAAGGTTACAACAAACTAAAAGAAGAATTGGATTATCTATGGCGTGAAGAACGCCCGGAAGTCACTAAAAAAGTCACTTGGGCGGCAAGTCTCGGAGACAGGAGCGAAAACGCAGATTATCAATATAACAAAAAGAGACTACGGGAGATTGATCGAAGAGTCAGATACCTAACCAAGAGTCTGGAAGAACTACGGTGTGTTGATTACTCCCCTCAACAAGATGGGCGTGTGTTCTTCGGCGCATGGGTAGAAATCGAAAATGATCAAGGGGAGATTAAACGCTTCCGTATCGTCGGGTACGATGAAATTTTTGGTCGCAAAGACTACATATCAATTGATTCTCCAATGGCCCGGGCTTTACTGAAGAAAGAGGTCGGAGACAGTGCAATCGTTCATACACCAACAGGAGAAGTCTTGTGGTACGTGAATGAGATCGAATATATTAAATAGTCTGTATACTGTTTCAACATGATATAATTAAATTCCAACTCTATTTAGTTTTGATAATAGTCACGCATATAAATTCATAAAAACGGAATGTATTTTAAAGTTTACACAGTCTGAATATAAAGAAATAAAAAATAATATTCGCCACTTGATTTGAGCCGGACTTATGTTAGAAATATAAGCAACCAAATTATTTCAATCGAGGAAGTTAAGCTTACAATAAACTTTACTGATATGTAACTCCCTTGTTTATATTTCGTGGAAATATAATTTCTAATTATTTCTAATATAACTCTGTACTATACAGAGTAGAAATTAAATTTCATTTTTTACTAAAATACTAGAAAAACAGAATTTTCAAGATATTTATCTAGAGGATGCATTAATGAAAATAGCAGGCATAGCAGGATCACTTCCATCACGGCTTGTCACAAATCAAGAAATTATTAATTTAGTTGAGCAACATTCAAAAGAAACTTTTCAGGGAGATTTACCCAAGACCTTAAAATCAATCGGAAAATTACTCAATAAGAGTGGTATAGAAACCCGATATTGGCTAGCTGAGGGTGAAAAGCCCATGCAACTCATGGAAGCAACATTCGATCGCGCTTTAGAACAAGCTAATATCAGCAAAGCAGAAATCGATCTGTTGATCTACCCTAGCGTCACTCGTGGCTTCACTGAGCCGGCCAATAGTACCTTTATCGCAAAAGCACTGGGACTCAATTGCAGGAATTACGATGTCATAGACGCCTGTAATGGTTGGGTGACAGCGATGGATATTATCAATAGCAAAATGAAGGCGGGTGAAATACGCTATGCTGCTATTGTTAATATGGAGTTTGGTATGTCCGATGGTGGGCCTATCTTCCCACAGAACTTTTCTTTGTCTTCTTCATCAGAACTGGCTTATAAATTTCCAAGTTTTACGATAGGCGAAGCAACAACTGTCACCATACTGAGTAATGAATCACCTGACAACTTCCAATTTTCTTATATCAACAGACCAGATTTAGGCGATTTATCTACCATTTCCTTACCTAACTGGGAACTGTTTTGTAACGATTCTGATGTTGAACGTATTTCACCTCTTGGTGGACAATGCCGGTTTAATTCATACGCAGCACTACTACATGAATATGGCCGGGAAGGAACAATAGAGGTATTTAATAAGCACCAAGTTTCCAACAATGATATTCACAAGATCTTTATTCACACTGGTTCACCAAAAATGTGGCACGAATTTGGACAGTCGATCGGTGTTGATAACAAGATGCATCATGTTGGACACAAAACAGGTAACATTGTTACTGCCTCTATTCCTTTTGGAATCATTGATGCTGTTCACCAAGACATGTTGGAGAAAGAGCAGTTCTGCATGGGATGGGCAGGAAGCGGTGGAATGGTTTTTGCTGCAATATCATTTAAACTTTAATACGCATTTTTACTGATACGACCAAAGCAAATAGCAAGGTACACGAAATCGGAAATATATCACCGAAGCTAATTGATATTACTATCCCAGTTTGATACATATTTGAAGCATCGATATTATCACAACGGGCTAGAGCTGAGATATGCGCCTGCGCTGCTAATGATAAAGAAACAGATATGTCAGATTAAAGATACAATACGTAAACTCCTGTCCACATTGGCCTGAAGTAGAGATTCATCTAGAGAGATCATCAATAAAGCCGGAAGACCGAAAAGTCTTCTGGCCTGAATTAATAAAAAAATAAAATGACTCTGAACACATATTTTATTCTACATTTCTTTAATTAAATTAGCTTCACTAATCCTAAATATTTTTTTATTTATATCCACCCTCTCAAAACAAAATTCAATTTCCTCCAATTCCAGAAATGGGACGAGTAACAATAATTGGCTCCATTGCGTTACAGTTACGATAACAGCCTGATTCACATACGAGGCAACTCTTTCCATCAATATTTCTGTATAAAAGCCCAGAGTAGGCTCGCCTTCACGGGCAATGTAACTAATTCCTTACGCGAAAAATCTAATGAAAAAATTTGATTTAACCGCAGTTGCTATAGCGTAACCGGCAACAAATTTGTTGAATTATGTCGTAGCCCGCCAGAATAAGATCAGACGTGAACTGGAAATTGTTTCTCTCAGAACGTATAAAGGGGGTTTTGTGAATATTTGAAGCTTATCCACCAGAAGAAAACACAACATGAATGAATCCTTAAGCCAAATTATTGCAAGTGAGCTACAGGCCCAGCCACAGCAGGTCCTTTCAGCGATGAGTTTGCTGGATGAAGGGAATACTGTCCCTTTTATTGCACGATATCGTAAAGAAGCCACCGGCGGTTTGGATGACACCCAACTTCGCCAACTTGAGAGCCGTCTTGGTTATCTGCGCGAACTGTCAGACCGCCGCCAAACCATTCTTAAATCCATTGACGAACAAGGCAAGCTGACACCAGAACTGGCCGAAGCCATTAATGGCACCCTGAGCAAAACCGAACTGGAAGATCTTTATCTGCCATACAAGCCGAAACGTCGTACCCGCGGGCAAATCGCGATTGAAGCAGGTCTTGAACCTTTGGCGAACTCTCTGTGGCAAGATCCACAACAAGAACCGGAATTGGTTGCCGCTACTTTTGTTGATACCGATAAAGGTGTAGCCGATACTAAAGCCGCTCTGGATGGCGCTCGTTATATCCTGATGGAACGTTTCGCCGAAGATGCAACATTATTGGCAAAAGTTCGTGACTATTTATGGAAAAATGCCCATTTGGTCGCCAAAGTCGCCACCGGAAAAGAAGAAGAAGGTGCTAAATTCCGCGACTATTTTGATTACCATGAACCTATCGCACAGGTCCCTTCTCACCGCGCATTAGCCATGTTCCGTGGCCGTAATGAAGGCATGCTGCAACTTTCCCTGAATGCTGATCCCCAGTTTGATGAACCACCCAAAGAGAGCTACTGCGAACAGATTATTACCCAACATCTTAATCTGCGCCTGAACAACGCACCGGCGGATAGCTGGCGCAAAGCCGTCGTAAACTGGACCTGGCGTGTCAAAATATTGCTGCATCTTGAAACGGAATTGATGAGCACTTTACGTGAGAAAGCAGAAGATGAAGCTATCAAGGTATTCGCCCGTAACCTGCAAGATCTGTTGATGGCCGCACCAGCGGGTATGCGCGCGACAATGGGACTCGATCCAGGTCTGCGTACCGGTGTTAAAGTTGCCGTCATTGATGCAACCGGCAAATTGATTGCCACAGACACTATCTATCCGCACACCGGGCAAACCGCCAAAGCAGCCGCAAGCACGGCCGCGTTGTGTATCAAACATCAGGTGGAATTGGTCGCTATCGGTAACGGAACCGCTTCCCGCGAAACAGAACGTTTCTTTGCGGATGTCCAAAAACAGTTCGCAGAGATAAAAGCCCAAAAAGTGATTGTCAGTGAGGCAGGAGCCTCTGTTTATTCTGCATCTGAACTGGCAGCACAGGAATTTCCTGACCTGGACGTTTCACTACGCGGTGCGGTCTCTATCGCCCGCCGTCTGCAAGACCCACTGGCTGAATTAGTGAAAATCGATCCGAAATCTATCGGTGTAGGTCAATATCAACATGATGTCAGCCAGACCCAACTTGCCAAAAAGCTGGACGCGGTCGTTGAGGATTGTGTAAACGCCGTCGGCGTAGATCTGAATACCGCTTCTGTTCCGCTATTGACCAGAGTTGCCGGGCTGACCCGTATGATTGCCCAGAACATCATAAACTGGCGCGATGAGAATGGCCGCTTCAATAACCGTGCACAATTACTAAAAGTCAGCCGCCTTGGGCCAAAAGCGTTTGAACAGTGTGCCGGCTTCCTGCGTATTAATCACGGTGATAACCCGCTGGATGCCTCGACTGTTCACCCGGAAGCCTATCCGGTGGTTGAGAAAATTCTGGCGGCCACCGAACAAAAACTCCAGGAATTGATGGGCGATCCTTCCTCACTGCGTGGATTGAAGCCTCAGGATTTCACCACAGAACAATTTGGTGTTCCAACCGTTACCGATATTCTGAAAGAGCTGGAAAAACCAGGCCGTGACCCACGCCCGGAGTTTAAAACCGCGACCTTCGCTGACGGTGTGGAAACGATGAATGACCTGCATCCGGGGATGGTACTGGAAGGTGCGGTCACTAACGTGACTAACTTCGGCGCATTTGTCGATATCGGCGTTCATCAAGATGGCTTGGTGCACATCTCTTCGCTGTCCGATCGCTTTGTGGAAGATCCTCACACCGTAGTAAAAGCAGGTGATATCGTCAAAGTCAAAGTGCTGGAAGTTGATCTGAGCCGTAAGCGTATCGCGCTGACCATGCGTCTTGATGAACAACCGGGAGAAACCCACTCACGCCGCAGTAACAATCCTCAAACTGACCGCCACCCTGAACGTAATAACAAAAACCGGACTACTCCGCGCACTTCAACTCCAGCCGGAAACAGTGCCATGAGTGATGCGCTGGCCGCCGCATTCGGCAAAAAACGTTGATAGTCTTATAATCGCAAACACTATGCACTGCTTTAGCAGTGCATATCTCATCTCAGCTATCAGGTAAAATTCAAATGCACTTATCCCCGTCAACCTCAGTAACTTACTGAACATCAATTATTGAAAATGCGATTAATATTGAAATTAATGTTGGTTATTATTCTTATTTGCAATTAACATGCATAGGATGAAAATCGTACTTTATCTAATATAAGTACAACTTTAGTTCTCAAGATTCTTTCACTTATCACACATCCCGGAAGGTTATATGCAACTTCTTCCAGACCGCAGTTACAAGATCATTGGCTTTTCTCCCAAGATCAGCCCAGCTTACCGACAGAAATTACTGTCATTAGGCATGTTGCCCGGTTCCTCTTTTCATGTTGTCCGTTTAGCACCTTTAGGTGATCCGATACAAATTGAGGCCCGCAGAGTTAACCTGATTCTGAGAAAAAAAGATCTGGAATTTCTCACATTAGACGACGCCCAATGCAACGCATAATCCATTGCAAGCAATAAAACTGTTACTTCTAATTTGGCATCAAAAACATGAAAGCACTGACCATTGGCTTAATCGGCAATCCCAACGCCGGCAAAACGACATTATTTAACCAACTTACCGGCGCCCGTCAACGTGTAGGCAACTGGGCAGGCGTCACGGTAGAACGCAAAATTGGCCGTTTTATCACAGAAGACCATAAAATTGAGCTGGTTGACCTGCCGGGAACCTACTCTCTGACCACGATTTCTGAACAAACATCACTCGATGAGCAGATAGCCTGTCACTACATCCTGAGCGGTGATGCTGACATGCTGATTAACGTCGTAGACGCTGCTAACCTTGAGCGAAATCTCTATCTGACATTACAACTGCTGGAATTAGGCATTCCCTGCATTGTTGCGCTGAATATGCTGGATATCGCTAAAAGCCAGCATATTCAAATCAATATTGCTGAGTTGGAGAAACGCCTTGGCTGTCCGGTCATTCCAATGGTTTCAACCCGAGCAACCGGACTCAATGAACTGAAACAAGCGATTGACCGCCATAAACAGAATTCTGGGCAGTCATTGATTCGCTACCCTGACAACCTGTTGCAAGAAGTTGATCAGCTATTTGGTGCAATTTCAGACGATTTTAATGCTCAACAACGCCGTTGGTTAGCACTTCAGATACTTGAAGGGGACATTTACAGCCTGGAACGTTCTGGCCTTGCGGCCTCAATCTTGGCTGAATCCAAAGAACGCCTGCAACAACAGCAATACGAAGAACCTGAACTGGTTATTGCCGATGCACGCTATCAAAGCATCAACACCTTATGTATGGCAGTGATCGACAGCCAAAAAGCAACGCCAAACAAACTCACCCAGGCAATTGATAACATCATCCTCAACCGCTGGTTGGGCGTACCCATTTTCCTGGCGGTTATGTATTTAATGTTCGTACTGGCGATTAATATCGGTGGTGCATTACAGCCTATTTTCGACGCAGGTTCTATCGCTATTTTTATTCATGGCGTTCAATGGCTTGGTCATACGTTACATTTTCCTGAATGGCTGACTATTTTCCTCGCGCAAGGTATTGGCGGCGGTATCAACACGGTTCTGCCACTGGTACCACAAATCGGCATGATGTATTTGTTCCTCTCTTTCCTTGAGGACTCCGGTTATATGGCGCGGGCGGCGTTTGTCATGGACCGTCTGATGCAGGTTTTGGGTCTGCCAGGTAAATCTTTTGTCCCATTGATCGTTGGCTTTGGTTGTAACGTACCCTCAATTATGGGCGCGAGAACGCTGGATGCACCGCGTGAGCGTCTGATCACGATTATGATGGCACCATTTATGTCTTGTGGTGCACGGCTGGCAATCTTTGCCGTTTTTGCCGCTGCATTCTTCGGCAAAAACGGGGCAACCGTTGTTTTCTCTCTTTATATATTGGGCATTGTAGTCGCGATTTTGACTGGCCTGATGCTGAAATACACCATTATGCGTGGTGAAGCCTCGCCATTTGTTATGGAGCTTCCGGTTTACCATATTCCACATCTGAAAACCCTGCTGTTGCAAACATGGCAACGCCTGAAAGGTTTTGTTATCCGTGCAGGTAAAGTTATCGTTATCGCCAGTATGTTTATTGGTGCGCTCAATAGCTTCTCTTTCTCTGGTAAAGCCGTTGATAGCATCAACGAATCAGCACTAGCTTCGGTCAGCAAAGTTATTACACCACTGTTACAGCCAATTGGCGTTCACGCAGATAACTGGCAGGCAGCCGTGGGACTGATAACCGGCGCGATGGCAAAAGAAGTGGTTGTCGGGACACTGAATACCTTGTACACCGCAGAAAGCATTACAAATGAGCCATTTGACGCAGAGGGGTTCAACCTGCTTGGTGAACTGAAAGAGGCTGTTGGTGAAACTTGGGGGAGCCTGAAAGACACCTTCACTTTGAGTGTGCTTTCCAACCCAATCGAAGCCAGTAAAGGCGACGGAGAGATGGATAGCGGTTCTATGGGAATAATGAGTACAAAATTTGGCTCCGCTATTTCAGCTTACAGCTATCTAATCTTTGTCCTGTTGTATGTACCCTGTGTTTCTGTGATGGGCGCTATCGCCCGTGAAACAAGCCGCGGTTGGATGACATTCTCCATTCTATGGGGGCTGAATGTGGCTTACTCAATCTCAGCCTTGTTCTATCAGATGGTGACTTTCTCACAGCATCCACAAAGCAGCCTGATCATCATTCTGGCAGTAACCCTCTTTAACGCACTGGTGTTTTCCTTCCTGCGGCGCACACGCAGCCGCGTGACGATGAAACTGAGCAGCAACACTGGAAATAGTTGCCACTGCTCCAGTGGAAGCTGTCACTAGGAGTTAAGAATGATTAGCCTGTTAAAAGTAAGGGATACAGTCGCTCTGAATGGACGGGCAGATGCCAGGTTGTTGAGCCGCCAGCTTCGTGCGTCCGTACAGATGATTACCGCTATGCTTGAACAACTTACAGTGATGGGCAAACTGGAAAAGGTTGATGCAACTGCCTGCCTGAGTGGCAGTTGCAAACAATGCCCTGAAACACAGAAATGTGATACGGCGGTTTATCGGATCACAGGGAAATACTGAATCATACTTATAGAACAGTTCATCATATATTGATGAGTCTGAGATAAACCCTACTTTTTTAAAGTGGGGTTTATCAACAACCTTGTTGGCCCAAAGGGTTATAAATCACAGGTGGACCCTACCATTACTCATTTAAAAATAAAAATTCTTAGTTCAAACACACACTCTATTGATTTACAGGCATTTTTTGGAAAACAAATGCTCCGCCAAGCGCGGCAGCATAGCGACTTAAAGTATCCAGATTTGGCACACTCTTGCCATTTTCCATACGGCTGATGTTTTGCTTTTGAGTGCCAATTTTCTGAGCAACATCTTGCTGAGTAAGATGCAACGCTTTACGTGCATCCTTAAGCTGTTTCATCAATGTTTTGCGGATCTGAATATCGTTATATGCTTCCAGAGTCGCGGTATCTTCTAAGAGAAGCGCTTTAGCTTCAGAAAATGGGATAATATCATAATCATTATCAGACATTGTTAAGACTCCGTTTAATCTCTTTCATTCGTTGGTTTGCCAGATCAAGCGATTTCTTCGGCGTTTTTTGGGTTTTCTTTTGCAGTATATGAACAACATAAAACTGTTGTCCAACGGCAAAAAAGAAAAACCCCCTCGCGATACCCTCAGATGCATTCACTCTTAACTCTTTAAGCCCGTTTCCAATATCTCTGACTTTAGGCTCTTTTAAGTCTGTTCCAGCAGCGTCTAATTCTTCAATGGCTTCAATCATTGAAACTTTGAGACCAACAGGTAACTTAGAAAGCTCCTTGAATGCCGCTCTTATAATGTTTGCTGAAAACATAAAACTAATCCATTTAACCTATATAGATTATTTTAGCATGCACACCAAAAGTCATCGAACCGCCGCATTCATGCGGCGAACGCTTGACTATTCCAAACCACGCCAATAATAAGTTCGTTATATTATCAACCTCAAAACGCTTCTCTACTAACAAAATCAGTCAATAAATCAACAAATTCATCAGAATGAGAAATAAAAGGCGCATGGGCGGCATGACGCATCATAGCTGAAACTGAACGCGGCCATTTCTCATCAAGAATACTGATAACTTTTCTTGGCACCAAACCATCCAGATAGCCATAAATACGCAGAAACGGTATGGAAAGTTCAGCCAAAGGTTCTCTTAAATCTTCAGTCCGCAAAATCTCCAAACCAACATTAAGCACTTCAACAGAAGGCATCGGCTGCGCCAATACAACGGATTTCAGTAACCGCGCATCCTGACGGGCGCTGGCTGTACCCAATGTCTGCAAAGCAAGGAAACGCTCCACTGTTCGCTGGAAATCTTCACTAAGTTGATGCTCGAAACCGCTCAAAACCCCAGGTTTAATCCCCGGCCAGTCACCTTCTGCACTGAAATGTGGTGAAGACGCCACAGTAATTAATCCGGCAACCTTATCCTGATGGTTAAGCGCAATCCGGCTGGCAACCAACCCCCCCAACGACCAACCCAACCACAACGCATTTTCAGGCGCATACCGCCAGACTTCATCCGCCATATTATCAAGGCTCATCGGACCGTATTTCTGACTGCGGCCGTAACCCGGTAAATCCACCCGATGTAAACGAAAATGCGGAGCACATCGCATTTCAATGGAACGCCAAACTTCCGCATTCAACCCCCATCCGTGCAGCAACACAAGATCACGCGAATCTCCCGCAGAAGTCTGCCAAAACAGATCAGCCATTGTTATTCTCAACTTTATTTACCATCAAGGAAGAAACCTATGCTAACAATGGTTGGGTACTGTTGGCTATGCCATCAGCCTCTGTGGTTTCCACATCATGGAATATGCAGCTTTTGCAACAAGCGGCTGAAACGTCTGACAAATATGTGCCCTCGTTGTGCACTGCCCTCAGAATTAACCTCACTGCCTTGTGGGCGCTGTATCAAGAACCCCCCGCTATGGGAACATATGATCGCGATTACCGATTATCGCCCACCATTGAGCGGCCTGATTCGCCGCTATAAATATCACAGCACGCCACAACTCGCATCCGTTCTGGCGCGTCTGTTTCTGCTGCACTGGCAACAAGGCTATCGTGCTGGGCGATGGTATAAACCCAACATTCTGCTCAGTGTGCCACTGCATCGGCACAGGCGCTGGAAACGGGGATTTGATCAAGGTGTATTAATCGCAAAGCAACTATCAGAATGGCTACAATGCGATTATCAGCAAAGCATTCTGCAACGGACGCGTGCTACACTACCGCAAAGAAATTTATCAGCGGTACGTCGTAAAACCAATCTCAGGAAAGCGTTCCGGCTCTGTGGCCCCGTCATAGGACAACACATCGCCATACTTGATGATGTGATTACTACCGGTGCGACGATGACCGAAATTTCCCGTTTGTTAATTCGTGCTGGCGCCCGCTCAGTGCAGGTCTGGGCGATTTGCCGAACCTTGTAGTCAAGATGAGAATGGGCGTATTATAACCAACTATAGCAGTCAACTATTGAGCAAATGATATGATTAATATTACTGAAGCAGCGCAAGCCCATTTCGCCAAATTACTGGCAAACCAAGAACCTGGTACTCAAATCCGCGTATTTGTCATCAATCCGGGTACACCTACCGCAGAATGCGGTGTGTCTTACTGCCCACCTGACGCTGTTGAAGCAACGGATACTGAGCTGAAATTTGAGAAACTGTCAGCTTACGTTGACGAGCTGAGCGCGCCGTTCCTTGAAGAAGCAGAAATCGATTTTGTCACTGATCAGTTAGGCTCTCAGCTAACACTAAAAGCCCCTAACGCCAAAATGCGCAAAGTTTCTGATGATTCTCCACTGATCGAACGGGTGGAATATGTCTTACAGTCACAAATTAACCCACAATTAGCGGGTCACGGTGGCCGTGTCAGCCTGATGGAAATCACTGATGATGGTTTCGCTATCCTTCAGTTCGGCGGCGGTTGCAATGGTTGTTCAATGGTCGATGTCACCCTGAAAGAAGGGATTGAAAAAGAGTTGCTGAACATGTTCCCTGAATTAAAAGGTGTAAGAGACTTGACTGAACATCAACGCGGTGAACACTCTTATTACTGACAACTGACTTTCCCGTTCGGATAACCGTCGGGAAAATGTCACTACAATAATAACCTAATGGGATAATCTCTAAATTCTAAGAGCAAGTCAGAATATATATGGAACATTTTCAAACAATCAGCCCTGAGCAGGCTTATCAACATTGGCAAGATAAATCCGCCATTATGGTGGATATCCGCGATCCACAAAGTTTCCGGGGCGGCCATGCATCCGGGGCCTTTCATTTAACCAATGACACATTAAATGAATTTATGTTGCAGACCCATTTCGAGCAACCTGTCATGGTCATGTGTTACCACGGTCACAGCAGCCAGAGCGCCGCTCAGTACTTACTGAACATGGGTTTTGAAGCGGTTTACAGCATTAATGGTGGCTTTGAAGCCTGGCAAAGAGACTATCCTCAAGCTGTTGATTCCTTATTACATAATCTGGCATAACAACACCTCATGATCCACGTAATCGCTATTTCAAACCCGCGCCTGGCACAAGCTTTTATCGATTATATGGCAACCCATCAAGTACATCTGACCATGCGTCCGAGTCACGATGGGCAGCACGTAGAACTGTGGCTGGAAGATGACACTAAACTCGCCATCGTTCAACAAGAGCTGGAGCAATTTACCCGTGACCCACTGAACGAACGTTATCAGGCGGCCAGTTGGCAATCCGGCAATGTGAATCACTCATTGAAATATCATAACAATCTGAATTGGCAATATTTGAGTCGTCAGGCTGGCCCGTTAACAATGACCGTTCTGATCCTGAATATCGCCGTTTATCTCTGGATGCAATTCACCGGGGATTATCAGGTTATGTCCTGGCTAGCCTGGCCAGACAACAGTCAACATCTGGAGCTATGGCGTTGGGTTACTCACGGTTTACTGCATTTCTCACTACTGCATATCATCTTTAATCTCATGTGGTGGTGGTATCTTGGCGGACAAACAGAAAAGCGCCTTGGTACAGGAAAGCTGTTTGTTATCACTATCGTTTCCGCTGTTTTCAGTGGCTGGGGACAATCATTATTCAGTGGCTCTCATTTTGGCGGTCTTTCCGGTGTTGTTTACGCCTTAATTGGTTATGTCTGGTTAACCGGCGAACGTGCACCTGAGCGCGGCATTAGCGTTCCCCGCGGTTTGATGGCTTTTTCGATCCTCTGGCTGATTATTGGCTATTTCGACACATTTGGACTCGCCATTGCCAACGCGGCCCATTTTTCCGGTTTAATTATCGGCTTACTGATGGCGCTGTGGGATAACCGTCATACCTTCAAAAATAACACTCACAACCGGCATTCTTAAGAACAATAGGGGACTATCGTGAAGCAAACTCAACGGCATGATGCAATAGTTGAGCTGGTACGTCTTCAGGGCTATGTCAGTACTGAAGAGTTGGTTGAACACTTTAATGTCAGCCCCCAGACTATCCGCCGTGATTTGAACGACCTGGCAGACAAAAACAAAATACAGCGACATCACGGCGGTGCCGCATTGCCATCAAGTTCAGTCAATACCGCTTATAATGACCGCAAAAGCATGTGGTCAGAAGAAAAAGCCCGTATTGCCCAACATGTTGCCAGCCATATCCCGGACGGCGCAACACTGTTTATTGATATCGGCACGACACCAGAAGCCGTCGCTCACGCACTGCTAAATCATAAAAATCTGCGGATTGTCACTAACAACCTCAACGTAGCAACCCTATTGATGACAAAGGAAGACTTCCGTTTAATCCTGGCGGGTGGGGAGATTCGTACCCGTGATGGGGGGATTATCGGTGAAGCCACACTGGATTTTATCTCCCAGTTTCGGCTCGATTATGGCATTCTTGGCATCAGTGGTATCGATATGGATGGCTCACTGCTGGAGTTTGATTACCATGAAGTACGTATTAAACGCGCCATTATCGAAAACTCCCGTTGCGTTATGTTAGTCACTGACCATTCTAAATTTGGCCGCAATGCTATGGTCAATTTGGGTAATATGAACCTCATTGATTACCTATTTACTGACCAGCTTCCCCCTCCAAGCATCCATAAAGTGATTGAGCAACATAACGTGCAGCTCGAACTTTGCTAATAGTTTTTTCTATATTTGGGGATAGCACTATCCCCTATCTTCTCTTCTTGCCACTCCACAGTTATGCCATCTTTTAGCTTCCTTATTAATGCCATGTGAATTATATGGGTGTGACAATATTTGTTATCTATATCACGCGAATATGTTTTTTCTTAGTAATATAGTTGGCTATTTATGGATTTCCGATTACAATCATGAGCGAAAACGAACATTAAAGAACTGTTTCGAACATTTTTAAGGGGGATGCATGGAAACCAAAGACTTGATTGTGATCGGTGGTGGGATCAACGGCACCGGTATCGCGGCAGATGCCGCTGGCCGAGGACTTTCTGTTCTGCTGCTGGAAGCACAAGACTTAGCCAAAGCCACTTCATCCGCCAGTTCAAAACTGATCCACGGTGGCTTGCGCTATCTGGAACATTATGAATTCCGTTTGGTCAGCGAAGCGCTGGCAGAACGTGAAGTTTTATTAAATCTTGCACCACACATCGCTTTCCCGATGCGTTTTCGTCTACCGCACCAGCCACACCTGCGCCCGGCATGGATGATCCGCATTGGTTTGTTCCTTTATGACAATTTAGGCAAACGTGTCAGCCTGCCGAGCAGTAAAGGACTGAAATTCGGTGCTAATTCCGTACTGAAACCAGAATTAGTCCGCGGCTTTGAGTATTCCGACTGCTGGGTTGATGACGCCCGTTTAGTTGTCCTTAACGCTCAAGAAGTCAAAAAACACGGTGGAGAAGTGCATACCCGAACAAAAGTTACCCGTGCATGGCGTGAACAAGATGGCTGGATGGTTGAAGCCGAAGATCTGCGGACAGGTAAAACTCATACCTGGCGTGCAAAAGGTCTGGTTAACGCCACCGGTCCTTGGGTTAAAGAATTCTTTGACGATGGTCTGAAACTGAAATCACCTTATGGTATTCGTCTGATCAAAGGCAGCCATATTGTGGTACCAAGAGTGCATGATGAGCCGCAAGCTTATATTCTGCAAAACGAAGATAATCGTATCGTATTTGTTATTCCCTGGATGGATGAATTCTCCATTATTGGTACAACCGATGTGGAATATAAAGGCGATCCAAAAGAGGTGAAGATCGACGATCAAGAGATAAACTATCTGTTGGAAGTCTATAACAATCACTTTAAGAAGCAAATTAGCCGTGACGATATCGTCTGGACCTATTCCGGTGTACGTCCACTGTGTGATGACGAATCTGATTCGCCTCAGGCAATTACCCGTGACTACACACTCGATATTCATGATGAGCAGGGCAAAGCACCATTGCTGTCTATATTCGGCGGTAAATTGACCACTTACCGTAAGCTGGCGGAGCACGCAATGGAGAAGATGATTCAATACTATCCAAATGCCGGAGGAGCCTGGAGCAAAAATGGTCAATTACCGGGTGGTAATCTGGAAGGCTGCGACCGCGACGGTTACGCCCGCTTACTGCGTAAACGCTACAACTGGTTACCGGAAGGTGTTGCTGTGCGTTATGCTCGTACCTACGGCAGTAACAGCGAACTGATTCTGCAAGGTGCTAACAATCTGGCGGATCTCGGTGAATTCTTCGGCCAAGGTCTGTATGAAGCAGAACTTTGTTATCTGGTTAACAATGAATGGGTTGTTGAACTGGATGATGCGATATGGCGCCGTACCAAATTGGGCATGTGGCTGAATGAAGAGCAGAAACAGCGCATTGCAGTATGGCTAACAGAGAATGCGAAGCCATTGTGAACAAAAATTAAATTGACGTAAACTTCAGGCGCAAAATATATACTACGCCTGTTTTTATTCTCTATTTATGCTCAATCAAATGGCACTTATTAGTCGAATCTGCCAGTCATTAATAAAAATTTATTATTTAACAGAAACATTAAAATACCAATATTCAATCTACTTTATTAATCACTCAAAAAAATAACTGAGTGGTTAATAGAGTAATTACAGACAAACAATCATGGAGGTTTTAAGTCTCTTTCTTATGATGTATATATTTCTCATCCTATGAAAATAAAATAATAATAAAATATTGCATATATAAACCTATTTTTCCACATACAGGAAACTAAATATCCTCCCGTACCTTTCTGCCATAATTTCCATCCATATTATTTAGGTAGGACTGTACCTTAAAGAATCGCCACCTAATTTAGCAAAAGGTGTTACCCCTGTGATGACATTCTGGCAGTGTACCCCTGATTAGGATGATTCGGTGTTTGGGGAAATGCCATAATCAAGCATTGTTTATCAATCAATGGTTTTATATGACGCTGTCTAAGATTTTTCGCTGAACGATTTAATAACGTACTCAACACATCAATACAGATATAGTGAGAATAGCAAAGTTTCGTGATGAGCAGTTGCATTTGCTCCGGTTCTAATCGTCGATTCTCATAAGCGGGTTTAGCAATTTCTTGCAGTTTTTTTCTTAAATCTAACTTTATGTACTCTAAGTGATCAACAAATGGCAAGCTAAACGAAGAAGAAGTGAGCCGCCCTAACTCATCCCGAGTGATTTGAGCATCTGAAGCTGTATGAGGCAAGCTAGAGTCCTTATGAGGCAAGCTAGAGTCCATATGAGGCAAGCTAGAGTCCATATGAGGCAAGCTAGAGTCCATATGAGGCAAGCTAGAGTCCATATGAAGCAAGCCCAATCCATTATTAACACTATTTATTATTACAGATGAAAAAATTTCTTCTGGGTTCGGTAACGACATACCGGGTAATGTGTAGGACTTATTACGTTTTTCACCTGATGCAACCAAAAAGCCTTTATATTCAAGCCGGGGGAAAGCCAAAGTGACTTCCCGGGAGTGTAGAGTTGTTAGCTCACAAGCCCGTTGATGATTAATCCACCCTTCTACAGCAACTGTAGCTAAAATCACTCGATCAAGATTTTCTAATTGTTCAAATTCGCTTCCAAACCTGAGTCTCAACTGCATTAAGATATTTTCAGGGATCAAGCTAGCAGTAGGTAGCTCCAACAAGGTTTGCTCAGGTATCTGACGCTCATGTAAATTAGGCCGACGCCAGTCAGCAGAAGACCATCCGCTATATATTTTAGGTAACCCAGACCCCGCCCGTTCTCCTAAACCAATTAGCAAAAACATTTGATGCATGATTCTGTTCCGGCAGTCACTATCTCCACCTTTAATGGCAAATTCAATCGGTACTCTCATTAATCCAGGATTACGAAAGCCAAACATATCAGGTCGTTTTACAACCAATATGGAGACCCTTCCTGTAAAATCTGCATGCACTAATGTATTGACTAATGCTTCACGTAACGCAATATGAACCAACGTATCATCTTGACGCTGACCACACTGGATCCCGAAAGGAACTTTAAGATCAGTGATTAGTTTTCGATAAACTCTGCGATAGAAATCAAACAAATTCCCAGACCACGTCCCATCTGGATAAACACGATCAATCCAACGCAATTCAATTTTAGCTTCTGGCCGTTCCTGATAATCCACAAAGTAATGTGGGGCGGCCTCCATAATAGCATCCCAGTTACCAAACATCAGAACACCAGCAAGTGTTAAGCCTTCTTGTCCAGTTACTCGATCTTTACGCCATGCTCGTATTAAACGCAGAAATTCGGGGAGTTCATGCTCCAAATAGGGATGATTTGGTTTTGCACTAGCAAGTAGTTGACGGAAAGTCTTTAAGCTATCCATATTAAGATCGGTTATATCGAAACCAGTTAAAATACGAGCATCACGCTCATCTTCAACCTGTTCCACTAACCACCGTTTTACTGTCTCAGCATCGCAAAGTTGATCACTTTCATTTCTTCTCTGATAAGAACCTTTTAAAGGATCACCTTTTATAAATACAGGTTTTTGTTTACGTAGCGCAGCAGGGATACGAACAGCAACAACATTTTTTCCCTGTAATTTTACAGATTGAACACAGCTATCGGTTAGCAAATTAATACTGACCATAGATGGATTGTTAACAGTATTAAATAAATCGGATTTTATTTTTTCTACGTTTTCAACACCAACCGGAGTGAATTTACCTTTTTTTTCTTTCACACCAAGAATAACCCAACCTCCGCCGCTATTCGCCATAGCACTATAACTTGGCCAAAAATCACGGGGCAATTCGCCTTTGCCATCTCTGCCGTTGGCTAGTTTGAACTCAACTTCACTCGTTTCGACCAACGTTTGAAGATCAAGGATTTCCTGTAAAGTTACACTCATCAAATAATTTCCTGCCTACATATTTTCTCAAAACGCAGGGACGATTATGCCTTAAGCATTAACCCAATCCACCGCCTCGCGAGTCAAGCGACCAATTTCTTGCCAATTCTGGCTATCCACCAGCGCTTTACTAACCATCCATGAGCCACCACACGCCACAATACGCGGCACCGCAAGATAATCACGGACATTCTCCAGCCCAATACCTCCGGTAGGCATAATCTGGAGTTCAGTATAAGGTGCTAATATCGCTTTAATCATCGGCAAACCACCGGAAGGTTCTGCTGGGAAGAATTTCAGCAGTTTCAGCCCCAACTCCATTGCACCTTCTATAGCACTTGGGTTATTCACACCTGGAATAATCGGAATATTCAGTTCCTGACAGGCTTTAACCGTATTTGGATTAAAACCCGGAGAAACTATAAAAGTGGCACCCGCTTGTTTCGCAGCAACTACCTGCCCACGATTCAGAACAGTTCCTGCGCCAATCAGCATATCCGGCCGAGATTCTTTTAGCAGACGAATCGCTTCTGCCGCCGCTGCGGAACGGAAAGTAATTTCTGCTACCGGCAAACCATTGTCAGCCAGTGCGTTACCCAGCGGAATAATATCTTCCGCACGATCAACAGCAATCACAGGAACAATTTTTAATTGGCGTAACTGCTCAATCATTTGTTTCATCACTTTTTCTCCTGCCCTTAAAAGAAGCTGTCAATCATCGTTTTAGTAGCACTGATTGGAATAATCGCCCCTTTATGCTGAATAACGATACCCGCAAGACCATGCCCCATTTTTACCGCTTGTTGTACTGAGCAATCTGTCAAATAGCCGGCCAAAAACCCGGCGTTAAAAGCATCTCCCGCCGCTGTGGTATCGACCACTTTACCAACCGGCTCAGTTGGGATCTGCTCAATCGGCGTACTCTGCACCAAATTCTGATAATAACAACCGGCTGCACCCACTTTAACAATAGCTTCTTTAACCCCTGCCCATTTGAGACGGGTCATGATTTCTGTCACTGATTTATCACCCCACAAATTGCCTTCATCGTCATCTGTCACCAGTGCTAATGAGGTAAAAGAGAGTAATTTCTGATAACAGGCTTGGGTTTCTACCACACTTTCCCATAATGCCGGACGGTAATTACTGTCAAAAACCACCGTTTTTCCTTGCGCAGCCAGTTCAGCCAATTGATTCAGTAATATTTCACGATCATCGGCAGGCAAGATAGCCAGGCTAATGCCACTGAGATAAATAGCATCCATCTGCTGCAACGATTGAATAACAGAAAAGAAATCAGGATGGCGAACCATATAACGAGCGGCGGAATCATTACGCCAGTACAGAAAAGTGCGTTCTCCCTGCTCATCAAGTTGAATCAGATACAACCCTGGTTGATGAACCGGATCACGCAACACCAGATGCGTATGGATACCCTCATCTTGCCAACGTTTGATCATACCTTCGCTGAGTGAGTCCATTCCCAGCGCAGTAACAAAATTCACAGCAATCTTTTGCTGGCTTGCCCGTGCTAAGTAAACCGCACTATTCAGCGCATCACCACCAAAAGTCTGATGTAGAGTACCGAAAGGCGCGCCATTAAGCTCAATCATACATTCACCAAGAAATGCAATCCGCTTCATTGGTTTTCTCCCGGCAAGGCAAAATAACGGCGGGCATTATTAAAGCAAATATTCTCAACCATCTGCCCTAACATTGCTCTGTTATTAGGAATTTCTCCGTTTTCTGCCCATTGCCCCAACAAGTTACACAGAATTCGACGAAAATATTCATGTCGTGTGTATGAAAGAAAGCTACGGGAATCGGTCAACATACCAACAAACTGACTCAACAACCCAAGTTGGGAAAGTTGTTCAAGCTGGCGCAACATGCCATCTTTCTGATCATTGAACCACCAGCCCGAACCAAACTGCACTTTACCGGCAATACCGCCCCCCTGAAAGTTGCCTGCCATCGTGGCAATCACTTCGTTATCCCGAGGGTTTAGGCAGTAGAGAATTGTTTTCGGCAATTCATCTGTCACATCCATACTATCCAGCAAGCGGGATAACGGCCAGGCGATATTGCTATCACCAATGGAGTCAAAGCCACTATCCACACCAAGCAAACGAAACATACGAGTATTATTATTACGAATAGCGCCGATATGCATCTGCATTACCCAACCACGAGCTGCATATTGACGACCAAGCCATACCAGAACCGCCGTTGTGTACTGCGCAATTTCGAGTTCAGAGAGAATATCGCCTGTCAGCCGTTTTTGCAGGATCCTATCCAATACAGCTTCATCAGGAACCGCTGTATAGCACAGATTCTCTATGCCATGATCAGCAGCCCGACAACCATGCGCGGCAAAATGATCAAGACGACGCTCCAGCGCGTCCAGCACATCAGCAAAAGCAGAAATCGACACATCAGCCACCGCCTCAAGCTGTTTGATGTAATCCGTGAAACCTGCCAGCTCGATTTTAAATACACGGTCAGGACGCCAACTGGGTAATACTTCGATATCGAAATTGTCATCTGCGGCGATTTGACGGTGATATTCCAGAGAATCCACCGGATCATCCGTCGTTCCAACCATACGCACATTCATTTGCCGCATAATGCCACGAGTTGAAAATTCCGGTGTCGCCAGCTTTTCATTGCATTGATACCAGATTTCATCAGCAGTTTCCGGCCCGAATAATTTCCCGGCGATACCAAACGGACGGCGTAACTCCAGATGAGTCCAGTGATAAAGCGGATTTCCCAACGTCAGTGGCACTGTTTTCACCCACGCCTGATATTTTTCATAATCACTGGTTTGTTTGCCGGTAATCAGTGATTCATCAACCCCTGCGGAACGCATTGCCCGCCATTTATAGTGATCCCCTTCCAGCCAAATCTGACCGAGGTTATCAAACCGGCGATTTTCGGCAATTTCACGCGGGTTAAGATGGCAATGATAGTCATAAATCGGCATAGCTGCGGCGTGTTCATGATATAGCTGACGAGCTGTTTCATTGTTCAGCAGAAAATCTTCACACATAAAATTTTTCATGTCTTTTTCCGGTGCCCAGATCAGCGTATCGCCACAACGCAACGTGCGCCGTAGTCTAATAATTGTTGGTAAGCGTTACTCACTACCCGAACAAAATGCGGGTTGGCTAACAATGGGTTGCCAAAAACAGCCAACAATGCGGGAACTGCATCAACAGATAATCCATGTTGCCGATAAATAGATTTAAATTGGTCAACCAACGGATCACGTACATCAATCAATTCGCCTTGCTCATCTTTACCGCTGATATAACGCATCCAGCCAGCAATGCCCAAGGCCAGATGCCAATAATCGCTGCCATTCGCCAGATGATAAGTGACAGAATCAAGCATACGTTGGGGTAATTTCTGGCTGCCATCCATTGCTATCTGCCAGGTCTGGTGCTTAAGTCTGGAGTTACTGAAACGCTCAATAAGGAGGTGCGCATATTGGAAAAGATCCGTTCCTGCCGGCATCGTCAGAGTTGGAGCCTGCTCTTTCAGCATTAGATCCAAAGCGGCTTGCCTGTAATCGGGGTTCATCATTGCGTCAGCAATATGCGCATACCCTCCCAAATAGCCCAGATAAGCCAAAAATGAGTGGCTGCCGTTGAGCATTCGCAATTTCATGGTTTCAAAAGGCACCACATCTTCAACAAATTGTGCTCCCGCCACATCCCAGTTTGGGCGGCCACTCACAAAATTATCTTCAATCACCCATTGGCGGAAAGGCTCACAGGCAATTGCGCATGGGTCATAAACACCCAATTGTTCAGCTATTTCCTCCAGCGATTCTGGCGTAGCCGCTGGAACAATGCGGTCAACCATAGTGCATGGGAACGTCACATTCCCCTCAACCCACTGCGCCAGTTTTTCATCTCGTAAACGGGCAAAACCGATCACCGCTTCACGGGTCACTTTGCCATTTTCTCTGACGTTATCGCAGGACATCACCGTCAACGGCGATAAGCCACGTTTATAGCGTAAGCGAAGCGCTTCAACAATATATCCAATAGCCGATTTTGGCGCTGTTGGATTAACTAAATCCTGTTGAATCAGCGCATTATTCACATCCAATTTGCCACTGGCGGCATCGGTACAATAGCCTTTCTCGGTAATTGTCAGCGAGATAATCGCCACTTGCGGCTGTGCCATGGTTTCCAGAATACCTTGCTGACCAACAAATTCAGGGTGTAAAGCATCAATCATCGAGCCGATAATTTTCAGCTCAGTTTGTTCTGCCCCTTTTTCCGCAATGGTACACAAGCAATCTTGATCGTTAAGTTGCTGAATAAGTGTCTGACCGGAGAACAAACTGACTTCACAAATGCCCCAGTCACTGCCGGTTTTTTCCAGCATGTGATGAGTAAAAACCGCCTGATGCGCCCGGTGAAAAGCGCCACATCCCAGATGAACAATGCGAGTAACCAGTTTCTGGCGATCATAGGCAGGAAAAGAAGCAACAGGATTGATTTCGCCGTTGGTGATATTACGGATCATGGAATAATTCCTTTAACGACGCAGATTATCTGAATAATCAGTAACTCAGTAACATCTGAGGCAACCACAAGCTCAGTTGTGGCATAAAGGTCACCAGCATCAGAGCGATAATCAAAGCACAGTACATAGGCACCAAAGGCTTCAGTACCTTATTAATGCTGACCTCACCGATAGAGCAGCCAACAAACAGCGCACTCCCTACCGGCGGCGTGCAGATACCAATCGCCAGGTTGAAAGTCATAATGATACCGAAGTGTACCGGGTCAACCCCCATATTCTGTGCCACCGGCAGGAAAATTGGAGTAAAAATCAGAATCGCCGGAGTCATATCCATGAAGGTCCCGATCAACAACAGAATGAGATTAATGACCAGCAGAATAACCAGCGGGTTTTCAGAAACTTCCATCAGCGCATCAGCAATCAAATAGGGCAAATCAGCATTCGCCATTGCCCATGACATGCCCATTGATGCACCAATCAGCAACAGGACAATCGAGGTGGTCACAGCAGAATCGAGAATGATTTTTGGCAGTTTAGTGATACTGACTTCACGATAAATCAGTACGGCTAAAACAAAGCTGTACAACACCGCAATCGCCGAAGCCTCTGTCGCGGTAAAAATACCGGCAATAATACCGCCCATAATGACCACAACCAGCATCAGGGAAGGCAAGGCGCGAACCAGGGTAGTAAAAAACTCGCTCCATGTCGGCTTTGGCGATACCGGATAATTACGGCGCCGGGCAATAATCGCCGCCACAATCATCAGGGATACCCCCATCAGAATGCCGGGAATATAACCTGCCAGAAACAGGGCGGCAATGGACGTACCACCAGAAACCAGTGAATAAACAATCAAGGTATTACTGGGCGGGATCAACAAACCAGCAGGGCAGGAAGCAATGTTGACAGCGGCAGAATATTCCGGCTCATAGCCCTCTTTTTTCTGCATTGGCGCTATCGTTCCGCCGACTGCCGCAGCCGATGCCACCGCTGAACCTGAAATCGCCCCGAAAAACATGTTCGCCATAATATTGACGTGAACCAGAGAGCCAGGTAAACGGCCACCAATGACTTTTGCCAGATTAATCAGCCGGGCAGCGATCCCCCCCTGATTCATAATATTTCCCGCCAGAATAAAAAACGGGATCGCCAGTAAAGAGAAGTTATCGACACCTGCAGCCATACGCTGAGCGACAACGGTAATTGCTGCCTCCATTGGCAGAGTCATCATAATTGCCAGTAATGACGACAAACTAATCGCAAAAGATACCGGCACACCCAGTGCTAACAGCACAGCGAAACTACCAAACAAAGCTAAAACCACTTGCCAATCCATAAGCTTATCCTCTTCTGTTTGGTGATGTTAATGACTTTCAGAAACCGTGGTGTCTTTACCTGAAAAATTCTGAATTAGAGAAACAATGTCTGCCAGCACATAGAAAATCATCAACACTCCACTGATTGGCAAACATAAGTAGACATATCCCATCTGTAGCCCTAACGCCGGTGTAATTTGCCCGGTTTCAAGCGTTGAGATAGCCAGTACTGATCCGCCATACACCAGTACGACCGCAGCAAACAACGCTATCGCCGCCTGTATCACCAAACCCACAATATTTTTACCTGCCCCTTTAAGTTTCATCATTAACAGGTCGATAGCTAAGTGACGGTGTTGGCCTGTGGTATATGCCGCGCCAACCATGGCGACCCACATAAACAGATAACGGGCAAGTTCATCCGTTACCGTACTCGGCGTACCAAGCACATACCGGGAAACCACCTGCCATATGACACAAAACACCAAAAAAGTGGAAAGGCAGATGGTAAAAAATGCCAAACCTTTATTGATGCAATCCACAAGGTTTTTCATGGGGCTTTGTCCTTATAGGCCTTTACGGATGCCATTTCTGGTTGACCAGATGTCAGAAAACTGCCTGACCAAATAAGTAAAGGGCACTTTACGTCACCCGGATTATAAGATTAAGGTCAAAAAAACATCCAGTGAGCGGGATCACAAACTGATTGGTTGACCAAAAAACCGGATTATTTTGAGATCTTGGTCAACCAAATGATTTTTACTTTTTGACGAAAACCAAAGTGATGCTTATGGTTTGACCGTCAGTTCAGCTGTGCCCGTAACCTATTTACAGCAATTGGAGAACGAACAATGAACAATTCTAAGCGTATTTTATCTACTGTCATCGGCGCAATATTCACCTTGGGAGCATCACAAGTCATGGCAGTGACAACATTAAAACTCAGTCATAACCATAACCGCGATCACGCAGTACACAAGGCAATGACTCAGTTTGCTGATGAAGTTCGCCAAAAAACAAATGGTGATGTTCGTATTCGGATCTACCCAGATGCACAATTGGGCAACCAGCGGGAATCGATGGAGCTGATGCAAAATGGGGCGCTGGATTTAGTCAAATCTAATGCTGCGGAACTGGAAGCGTTTACACCTGCCTATTCCGCTTTTAATTTACCTTATCTGTTCCGTGATAAAGCACACTACGAAAAAATCAAAAACGGTGAGATTGGTAAAGAGATCCTCGCTTCCAGCAAAAACAGCGGGTTTGTCGGTATAACCTATTATGAAGCCGGTGCACGCAGCTTTTACGCCAAAAAGCCGATTCGTACTCCTGCGGATTTAAAAGGCATGAAAATCCGAGTACAACCTAGCCCAACCGCCATTTCAATGGTGAAAAACCTGGGTGGTAATCCGACACCATTGGCTTACGGCGAACTGTATACCGCCCTGCAACAGGGGGTCGTGGATGCCGCAGAGAACAATATTCCCTCTTTCAACCTGAGCCGTCACAGTGAAGTTGCAAGGTATTTCTCACTGGATAAGCACACTATGGTGCCGGATGTCTTGGTGATTTCTAATAAATCGCTAAATAAACTGTCATCAGCACAACAAAAAATCCTCATGGATGCGGCAGCCAACTCTTCGGAATACATGACGAAGCTATGGGAAAAATCAGAAGCGAAGGAGCGCCAGAACGCAGAAAAAATTGGGGTCAAGTTTGTTGATGTTGATAAAAAATCGTTTGAAGAAGCCGTCAAACCTATGTACGACAACATCAAGAAAACTGATCCAATGCTTTACCGTATGGTAGAACGCATTCGCGCAGTAAGATAATCATCCCTGGTGAAGGTCAAACGGCCTTCACCCTTAAGTGGCGTTTTTGGTTGACCAATTCCTGTTTTTGACTATGATCTATGCAATACAATAATAATTATCGTAATGGTAGCGATGTAATGAAGCATTTACTTGAGCCAAAACGCCCTTACCAAGAAGTTGGCGTTTCATTAAGGCAGATGATTGCCAACCAGCAATATCGTATCGGGGATCGTTTACCACCAGAGCGAGAGCTTGCTGATTTATTAGGGGTTTCCAGAACCATTGTCCGTGAAGCCTTGATCATGCTCGAACTGGAAAACCTGATTGAAGTTCGCAAAGGTTCCGGGGTTTATATTATTAACCTCCCTCACGTGTCGTCGTCTTCATGCTCAGTCAACGCGGCAGGACCTTTTGAACTATTACAGGCTCGTCAATTACTGGAAAGTAATATTGCTGAATTTGCCGCAATGCAAGTCACACCCAACGATATTGCTAATATGCGCCGGGCACTGAAAAGAGAGTCGGAAGATTTGGCTGCCGGTGAAGATGAATCCGGCGACAGAGAATTCCATTTGGCAATTGCGGAAGCGACACATAACAGCATGTTAGTTGAACTACTTAAACAATCCTGGGCATGGCGGGAAAATAATCCCATGTGGCTAAAACTCCATAGCCGAATCACCGACAAAGATTACCGTAAAGAATGGCTGCATGATCATCAGATCATTTTGGCCGCTATGATCAAGAAAGATCCGGCGGCAGCCAAACAGGCAATGTGGCAACACCTGGAGAATGTGAAATTACGTTTGCTGGAATTGTCTGATATTGATGATCCCTATTTCGATGGTTATCTGTTTAATTCATATCCCTTTGAAATAGCAAAGCAGCGTAATTAATTCAGCAGGATAATTTATAAATACGTTTTTATATCCAGTTATTCTGGTGGCTGTTTTTCATTCTGAATTTATGCAAAGGTAAATAATAATGGAACAAACCTGGCGTTGGTTCGGCCCAAATGACCCTGTTTCCTTAGATGATATCTGTCAGACTGGTGCAACGGGTATCGTCACCGCATTACACCATATTCCTAACGGGCAAGTTTGGAGCAAAGATGAAATCCTGGCCCGTAAAACCCTAATCGAAAATAAAGGGCTTATCTGGTCGGTTGTTGAAAGTGTGCCTGTTCATGAAGAAATTAAAACTCAGACAGGCCACTATCAGCAATGGATTGATAACTACAAAACTTCGCTGAAAAATCTGGCTGAATGCGGCATAGACACCATTTGTTATAACTTCATGCCAGTGTTGGACTGGACACGTACTGACCTTGAGTATCTACTCCCTAATGGCTCTAAAGCCCTGCGTTTTGATCAAATTGCCTTTGCCGCATTTGAGATCCACATCCTCAAACGCCCTGGCGCAGAAGCCGATTACACCATTGAAGAACAAGCTCAGGCAAAAGTCTATTACGACAATATGTCTGATGCTGATATTGATAAACTCACTGCTAATATCATTGCCGGTCTACCGGGCACCGAAGAGGGCTACACACTGGAAGAGTTTCAGGCGCAATTGGATCGCTACAAAGATATTAGCCGCGATAAACTGCGTGAGCATCTGGCTTATTTCCTGCACCAGATTGTTCCTGTATGTGAAGAACAGGGTTTACGTCTGGCAATTCACCCGGATGATCCACCTCGCCCTATTCTGGGCTTACCACGTATCATTTCCACTATTGAAGATATTGCATGGCTGACAACCCTTGAACCAAGCCCGGCTAACGGCATCACGATGTGCACCGGCTCCTACGGCGTTCGTGGTGATAATGATCTGATTGAGATGATTCAACGCTACGGCAACCGGATCTATTTTACTCACCTGCGTTCTACCCAACGGGAAGAAAACAGTAAAACTTTTCATGAAGCCGCTCATCTGGCAGGTGATGTAGATATGTATAGTGTGGTGATGGAAATTCTGCGTGAAGAATATCGCCGCAAAGCAGCCGGAAATGACCGCTTGATCCCAATGCGTCCTGATCACGGTCACCAAATAATTGATGATCTGAAAAAACAGACGAACCCCGGTTATTCCTGTATTGGCCGATTAAAAGGTCTGGCAGAATTTCGCGGGCTGGAATTAGGTTTAAAACGCGCATTTTTTGAGAAAAAATAATAAGTTTGAGTAATTAACTATATCTATTAGTAACCCTAAAAAGGGTTACTTTTTATATTTATTCATATCGAGGTTATTATCAGATGATTGGAATAAAATCTTACTCTACTATTTTAATTAATTTGCTAACGGTAACAAACGAGAAACTCTCAGCAAACTCTCTGTTTTCCGATAAGTAAGAATAAGTTATACCAATTTATTTTTTGCAAAAATCGCATAACCTCTAGGTTTTAATGCCGTATGATCTTTACGGGATATATGCTGGTTACGAGTAGTTCTTAACCCACCTTTCTTCCATTCTGGCCATTGTTCAACTATTTTACTCGCTTCGCTTAAATAAGCGAAGAACTCTTCTCTATTAGTCATTTTTTTAACTCCTTCATTAAATCATCCACATTAGCTGCTGATTCGGTCTCTTTTTCTATATAAGATAATGATAGCATCCTCATTCTAAGCCTTCCATCTTTTCTATACCATTTAACAACCTTACCATTCTTATCTTTTCTTTTTATTTTATATCCCTAGATTTATTGAGAACAAATTAAAGAAACAACGAGGCCCAACACCCACGAATGGCTCAAAAATCACTTTATTATCAGAAACTTCTTATTCAGATGTCGCAATAGAATCAGGATGAAAATCAAAAACTTTACTTTTAGGATAAGGTTCAATATATATAACTCTCCTTATACCACTGGCAACAATATGCTTTGCGCAGTTATGACAAGGAAATGTAGTACAATATAATATCCCATTATAAATACTAACATTACTTCTTGCACATGCTAAGATTGCCTCAATTTCAGCATGCACAACCCTGCCATATTCGGTAATATCGTTTATCTTGCTTCTGAATAGATATTCCTTAAACTCTTCTTTTTTTTCACTTCAATATCTTTAAGTACATCTTCAATAATTAATCTTTTCTCTTTTGCATTTGAATCTTCACCTATCTTATAATCTATACTATTTTTAGCATCTTCAATCACATCTCCTACATAATCAGGCCAGATAAATAACGTTAACTCAGCACCATCCGTTGCCGTTAATGGCACGTCACAACCCAGTTGTTGTAATTATCGATATCGCTCATCTGCCCAAAACATATCTTCAACCCAATCCAAAATATCGTAGCCATGTAAAAAAGGCAGAACATAAATACTACAGTTCTGCCAGAGAAACGCTTTACTTAACTCCTATTTTTTATTTACCAAAATATCCACTACTTAACCCGGACAAACCCTATCTTCCAACAACGTGAATTATTGACATAAAGATGAGGTTCATTCGTATCAAATTCAAAATCAATAATCAGCTCTGTAGCCTGAGAAAAATAACTATTCCCGTAAACCCACCGTAAGACTTCTTTTTTTCCAGGCAATACAACTGCATCAATATAAAGCTTATCACCAGAGGCTTCAATAGTAAGCATAGCTTCTGTTTCGTGACTATAATAGCGCCCTGACAATCGCTGAATATCAATATCACCTTTACCGATCATCTTTCTCAAATAAAAAACATTGCCATTTTCATCAATCTGTTCCAATGCGATAACATCATTATTTTCAATGATAGGTCTGAACCGAAATTCTCCCTTCTCCTCTTGGAATGTATCATCAGTGTTAAAGATAATCGGGTTGCCTTTTTCAAATAAATTACCTAATAAATAGCAATCCTCCTTGGTAATAATATAGGGATAGGGATCTACCCCTTTGAACATACCCGTGATATCGATATTGCTAGTTTGGCAATGCGGTTTTTCTGGCTTAGAAATATCAGTATTAAATAATGCATCAAGACATTGATTAACAAATTCAACAACATTAATACCTGTTGCAGTAGTCATTGCGATACCCAATTTGGCATCAGGTAAAATACAAACCTCGGCTTTGAAACCAGCGTAGGAACCATCATGTCGTATTATCTTTTGCCCCTCACGTTGGTTGATAAAAAAACCGTAAGCATAATTATTACGATTGCCATTCGTTAAATCTGGCGTACGGGATAAATAAGGCAACAAATCCTGTACAATAGATGGCGAATAAAATGCTTTTATCCAACGACACAAATCATTTACCGTAGAACGCAGCCCAGCACTACCTACCGTTGAATCGTTATGGTCATCTCTTTTCCATCGATTCGTACCTTCGTTATAAGAATAGCCTATCGCCCGGTCAGTGATAATCTCGGTGACATCATCATAGAAAGAAGTATGATTCATCTTTAATGGGACAAAAATATTTTCTTTCGCATATTCTCTCAATGACTTACCTGAAACCACATTAACTATTTCCGCTAGCAAATTATAGCCGGTATTACTATACAGATGATATTCTCCCGGAATAAAGTTAAGCGATTTTTGTCGTTGAATCAATTTTCTCAATAGATCAAAACTGCGGTGATCAAAGTCTGCGTTTTTACCCGCCAAACTATAAGGTACATATTTATCCCGTAACCCGCTGGTATGATGAATAAGATGCGCAATGGTAATATCAGAGAAATCTGTGGGAAAATAATCCACATATTTTCCGACTTTATCATTGACAGAAAGCTTTCCTTCTTTTTCCAGCAAAGCAATACAAAAAGCGGTGAATTGTTTTGAAACACTCGCCAAATAGAATTTAGTTCTGGGATGTACCGCAACCGCGTGTTCAATGCTGGCTTTCCCAATATAACGTTCATAAATGGTTTTATTACCGTGAGTAACAGCAACAGCGAGGGCACCACCATTCTTTTTATTTTCAATATCAATTAAATTATTTATTTTCCTGATAAGCAATTTAATATTACTTTCAGATATATCCAATTCCATGATTAATTCCCTTATTTCAGCTTATACAAACAGGTATATACATGCATTTTGGTAGAAAATATCTTTATGATCTCAATAGAATCCACACCATCCTGCCAGATAAACGCTATTTTCAGCCATATCAATTAAACTGCGACGAATTCTACCTTCCAACAACGACTATCGTTGAGAAAAAGACGAGGTTTATTCGTATTAGGATCCAACTCAAAATCAATAATAAGCTCAGTGCCAGGAGAAAAATAACTATTGCCGTAAACCCGCCGTAAGACCTCTTTACTTTTAGGAGAAATAATCGCATCAATATAAAGTTCATTACCAGAAGCCACGACCGTAAGAATCGCTTCTGTTTCGTGGTTATAATAACGTCCTAACAGTAGCTGAACATCGACACCACCATCATCAATCATCTTATCTAAATAAAAAACATTGCCATCTGCATTAATCTGTTCCAACGCAGTCACACTGTCATTTTCAATAATAGGTCTAAACCGGATTTCCCCTCCCTCCTCTTGGAATGTACCGTCAGCGTTAAAGATAATCGGATTACCTTTTTCGAATAAATTACCTAGTAAATAGCAATCTTCTTTAGTAATAATATAAGGGTAAGGTTCTATTCCTCTGAATATACCCGTAATATCAATATTACTGATTCGGCAAGGCTGCTTTTCTGGTTTAGTGCCGTCAGAATTAAATAATACATCAATACACTGTTGCATAAATTGAAAGGCATTAGTATTCGTTGCAGAGGTCACAACAATACCTAATTTAGTACCGGGCAAAATACCAATTTCTGATTTGAAACCACCATAACTACCACCGTGCCGTATTATATTTTGCCCTTCGCGCTGGTCAATAACAAAACCGTAAGCATAATTATTACCATTGCCATTGGTTAAATCTGGCATACGGGATAACAGAGGTAATAGATCCTGAACAATGGATGGCGAATAAAACGCTCTCATCCAACAACATAAATCATTCACTGTAGAATGAAGCCCTGAACCCCCAACCACTGCATCATTAAGATCATCTCTTTTCCACCGGTTTAAATTTTCATCATAGGCGTAGCCCATTGCCCGATCAACGATAATCCCGGTGACATCATCATAGAAAAAGGTATCTTTCATCTTTAATGGGATGAAAACATTTTCTTCGGCATATTCTCTCAGCGATTTACCTGAAACCACTCTGACTATTTCCGCCAGCAAATTATAGCCAGCATTACTATACAGAAAATATTCCCCAGGAGTAAAATTAAGCGCTTGTTGCCGTTGAGCTAATTTCCTCACCAACTCAATACGGCGGTGATCAAAATCTGCGTTTTTACCCGCCAAGCTATAAAGCAAAAACTCATCCCGTAACCCGCTGGTATGATGAATAAGATGCGCAATGGTAATATCAGAGAAACCAGCAGGGAAATAATCTAAATATTGCCCTACTTTATCATTGACAGAAAGCTTTCCTTCTTTTTCCAGCAAAGCAATACAAAAAGCGGTGAATTGTTTTGAAACACTCGCCAAATAGAATTTAGTTCTGGGATGTACCGCGACCGCGTGTTCAATGCTGGCTTTCCCGATATAACGTTCATAAATGGTTTTATTGCCGTGGGTAATAGCAACAGCAAGGGCTCCACCCTTTTTCTTATTTTCAATATCAACCAATTCATTTATTTTCTTGAGAAGAAACTTAATATGATTTGTAGATATATTAGATTCCATCATTAATTTCCTTATTCTAAGGTTATACAAACAGAGCATATAAATCTAGTCTGGTAGATAATATCTTTAGGATCCCAATAAAATCCACACCATCCTGCCATAAAAACACCACTCTCAATTCCTATTTAATTTGCAACAATGCCAATTAAACTGGGATAAATTCTATCCTCCAGCAACGTGAATTACTGATAAAAAGGTGAGGTTTATTCGTGTTAGAATCTAATGCAAAATCAATAACGAATTTAGTACTGGGAGAGAAATAACAATTCCCGTAAACCCGCCGTAAGGCTTCTTTTTTCCCTGGGTAGATAATTCCATCAATATAAATTCCATCTCCAGAAGCTGTGATAGTAAGAATCGCCTCTGTTTCGTGGCTATAATAGCTCCCTGATAACTGCTGAATATCGATACTACCTTCATCAATCTTCTTATCTAAATAAAAAGTATTTCTATCTTCATCAGTTTGTTCCAGTGCTACAACACGATCGTTTTTAATAATAGGTCTGAATTTGTCTTTACCACCCTCCTGTTGAAATGTACCATCATGGTTAAAGACAATCGGGTTACCTTCTTTCAATAAATCACCCAATAAATATGAATCTTCTTTGGTAATAATATAAGGATAGGGTTTCACCCCTCTAAAAATACCGGTAATATCGACATTACTGGTCCGACAAGGCTGTTTTTCTGGTTTAGCACCGTCAGGATTAAACAATACATCAAGACATTGATTAACCATTTTAACAACATCAATACTCATTGCGGTAGTAATAGCAATACCCAATTTGGCATCAGGCAACATGTAAATATTAACTCTAAAGCCAACGTAGTTACCACTATGTTGTATTACCTTTTGTCCTTCACGTTGGTCAATAACAAGGCCGTAAGCATAATTGCTAATATTGCCATTGGCTAAATGTGGTGTACGGGATAACTGAGGCAGTAGATCCTGAACAATAGATGGCGAATAAAACGCTCTCATCCAGCGACATAAATCATTCACCGTAGAATAAACTGCTCCTGCACCAGCCACCGAATCGTTGAGATCATCTCTTATCCACTGGTTCGACTCCTTTTTATAGGCATAACCCATCGCCCGATCAACGATAATATCGGAGGAATCATCACTGATACTGGTATCTTTCATCTTTAATGGGGCAAAAACATTTTCTTCGGCATATTCTCTCAGTGACTTACCTGAAACCACTTTGACTATTTCCCCCAGCAGATTATAGCCTGTGTTGCAATACAGATGGTATTCTCCCGGAGTAAAGTTAAGCACTTGTTGCCGCTGAATTAGCTTTTTCGCTAAATCAATATTCCGGTGGTCAAAGTTTGCATTTTTACCCGCCAAACTATAAAGCAAAAGCTCATCCCGTAACCCACTGATATGGTGAATAAGCTGTGCAATGGTAATATCAGAGAAATCTGTAGGTAAATAATCCAAATATTGTCTAACCTTATCATTGACGCAGAGCTTTTCCTCTTTTTCCAACAAAGCAATGCAAAAAGCCGTAAATTGCTTTGAAGCACTTGCTAAATAGAATTTAGTTCCGGAATGTGCAGCTACTGCATGTTCAAGACTAGCTTGCCCAATATAGCGCTGATAAATTGTTTCATTTCCGTGGGTGACAGCAACCGCGAGGGCCCCACCCTTTTTTTTATTTTCAATATCAACCAATTTATTTATTTCATCGATAAATAATTTAATATTATCTGTAGATATAGCCGGTTCCATCATTAATTTCCTTATTTTAAAGTTATAAAAACAGAGCATATATATGCAGTCTGTTAGATTACGTATTCGGTCAGTACTGTAAGACGGAAATAGGCAATATCCAAGTAATAACGATTATCATTTAATATATAAGGGGCAATATAAAGTGACTGCGGGCACTCATCCAGATTAGTGAACTCATGCCAGCAATTATTTTGGAACTGATAATCGAGTCAAAGAGATGGCTGTTGCCGGGCTAATTACGACCCGGCAACACAACTTTATTTAGTGGAAAAAACTATTTTCTTTGTACGAAAGACTAATACAAGTCCTGACAAGATAGCGACCATACCCAGCAGACTGAGAGCCGGTAATGCATTTCCCAAAAATAAATAATCCATTACGGCGGTAACACCAGGAACGAGATAAAATAGACTTGTTACATTCACCAAATTACCACTTTGAATAAGCCGGTAAAGTAATAGTTGAGCGACAACTGAAATCACTAACCCAAGCCATAATAATGAAATAATAAAGCCAGGCACCAGTTGAAATTCAAAAGGCTGGAAAGGAACAAACAGCAAGCAAAGCAGTAAACTGACACTATATTGCAGAGGTAAAACCGCAGAAGGAGCTTGATGAATTCGTTTCTGTAAAATCGCGCCAGAGCTCATACAAGCCAATGCTGCTAAGGCAAAAGTAATACCCGCAAAGGAAAACCGGGACAACACCAGGCTTTGATACACCACTAATATCAAGCCCAATAACGCTAATAATAAACCCGCTAAACGTACAATCGAAAAACGGCGTTCAATCACCAGCAGTGTGATAATCGGTTGAATTCCCATCACGGTAGCCAGAACGCCAGGCGTGATCCCGTTATCCAAAGCAAAAAAATAACAGATAGAATAGCCGCCAATTAATAAAACACCGGTACCGGCTATCTGTTTGCGTGTGCCGTGTACAGGCAAACAATGGCTATTACGCCTGAATAATAATCCCAGAAATATCAAAAAAATAAGCGCAATAGCAAAACGCATCGTGAGAATGGCAAATGCGGTACTGTGATCAAGTCCCCATCGAGAAAAAATCGCACCACTGCTCCACAATAAGACAAAAAGCAAGGTCGAGCTATAAGAGATCCATTGAGTTTTAGAAATCATAGGAATTCATACCTGTTTTACATTTAACGTACCCAAGCCAACGCAGCCAGCCAAATCTGGCAACACGTTGAATGTTAACCATCCCTCAGAGACGACATATTACACAGTTATGGATAATAAAGGAGGTGGAGCAGCAACAGGAGAAACAAAAGTAAAACGCATGCACACATTTGCTTCGGCTAATACCAGCCAGGTAAGCGTAATCAGTGTGCATGCGAGTAATGGCATAATCTGTATCTTTAACATTTACATTAGTCATTTTTAAATGTAGATGCATATTCCGCTATGGTCAAATATTTGTGAGAAATTTTCAACGTCATGAACACACCTATGTCCACCAAATAAGATCACCATTTTGCTGTAATCCCATAAAACAGGTCACGAGTAAACGCCGTTCCGGTGAAGAGGTAGCATTACCATTCAATACCGCATGGACTAAATTCCCATTCAACAATACCAAATCTCCCGCCTCGATATTAATCACCATACTTGCATGATCTTCCAATAATTCAGATGGATATGGAAAACCACTGTAAGTTAAACCAAGGGCACTACGTGATTGATCATCGGGTTGAATATTCCATACTTTTAATTGCCCCCCATTTTGGGGAACGTCAGCGTAAAAATTTACCGCCATGACACGATTAATTTGTTGGATCTCAAAATCACTCTGGCGTGGATCACTCAACTGCGCAAGATCATCATGAGGTAATAAAAGGAATTCACCGAAGTTATTCCAATACACAATTTTTGCATTTCCCGCAGCAACACCATGATACATAGCAGGACGCATTACCTGTGAGTCATTGCCACTAAAATGAGTTACTTGCTCAATGAAATGATCCATTGGATTGATTGTATCCTGAAACATCTCATCAATTGCCGGACGGAAATTTTCTGCTTCTTCTATATATTGACGGGTATCTTTTTCAATATGAGATGCCCCAATAAAATACCCTTCAACACCATCAATACCTTTGCCGTAACGGGGAGTGCGAGCTGGAGAACGCCAAAAATTTTCAACTATTTTCTTTCTTTGTTCTGGTGGAAGAAAATGACGAACCCGACAAGCCGCAAGGTGACCATCCAAAAGGTCAGAAACCGCATCCATTGATATATCGTTCGACGTTTCGTATACAATAAATTCTGATTCTGCCAGCTTTGTTCCTCTAATACTGGATTCTTCTTGTATCATAACAGACTCCCCAATAGTAAATTGATCGGGCTATCTAGCAAACCTGTAGTGATGAACTGGGATTATTTTCGCCTTATAGATCTGTGCAGCAGAGATCTACGCCTATGTAAAAAACCTAATATCGCAGGTACGGGACTAATAATCCTCTTCTGCGCAGCGAGCTGGGTTGAATATTTCTTGCGTAAATCAGGTAACAGCTTCCAGTGGGTGCCACCTGAGATATGATGCTCTTGATGATAGCCATCATTAAACATGAATAAATTATAGATACGTCCATAATAGCTCACTGAGTTTGCAAATCTGTTCTCCGGCTGTGCACCATAATGTTCGTAGTAGTTTTGAATATTAACCAGGACAAAGGCAAAATAGAGAGAGGGTAAATAACAAAATAAAGCCCATTCCCAAGACAGAGTGAATAAGATAATAATCCACACCGCCTGAAACAATCTATCTAACCTCAATTGCCATAACTCTTTAATTTTACTGGTTCTGGTATTAGAAAGAAGTTTTTCATACCCTTTATCAGCTTTACTAAGTGGTTTGTGCCAGATAAATAGAGACCAACACATGCGGACAAAACTATTATAAAAGGTAGATGCTGCGCCAAGGACAGAATAGTTCCAAAGAGTACTATGCTCGCCAATTTCTTTGCCATTTATAAAGGTAGAAGAGGTATCCAAAGGCCCGCCTTCACCTACTCCCCGATCGTTATTATATTTGTGGTGATTACGAACATGGGACAGATGATAAGACTGTACAGACTGCCCAATATTCATTGAATTCAGTATCGACACAAACCCATTCATTACACGAGAAACGAACCAGGGAGTATGGGTGAAAAAATGCGATATCACTATTATGTTGTAAGTTGTCATCAGTGTAAGAAGCACAATGTTGACTAACCACCCCATAATAGTGAAATGATCCCAATACATGACCAGTGTAACCGTGGCTACCGTATGCGAAATGCTTAATACAAACATGACTGCATCCCAAGCGGAATATTTCCAGATAGCCATCATTACTCTCCTAGTCAAGATAAGACTGTAAACTTCCGCGCCGCCTTACATCCACTGTTGCACAATGGAAGGAGCCACCGAAGGAGTTAAAGTTCCTGAAATTACATGGGATCGGCGTAAAGCCCCAACGTTTCATCGCCGCGATCATGGGTTCATCCTGCTTTTCAACAATTACCCGCTTCTCATCCAGCATCAGAATATTCATGTTGATCCATTTACTGGTCATATACAGAGGATGATTGTCAGGAATAACCGGTTCAGGCGCATGCAGCACATCCCATCCTTTAAACAGCTCAGGAACTTTTAACACCTTTTTCGGGTTAATTAATAGTTTCCCAGGCGCCATGGGAACAAATGTGGCATCAATGTGCATAGGACTATCATCATTAAATTCAAAAACATGAATACGATAATCATCACCTAAATGACGACGAAGCCACTCGATACCAAATTCATTCGTGACATGGCTTTTTTGCGCAATGATATCGCGCCCACACCGGATAAAATCCGCAGCATCAAATGTCGGTTCAAACTCGGTCACCGCAAGAGGAACACGATCCTTGCCATTAGGTTGATCCCATTCAAAATTATATTGCTCATCGATCAACTGTGGCTTTGGCCCAGAGCTCCATTTCGCGCCCTGTTTAAAATAATCTTTAAGTAGAGTCTTATAGGCCGCCGTTTCAAAATAGCGGGAGCGCCACGCCAGCGGGCATTCAATAATATCATCACCAATAACTAACAGCACATCACGGGGCATTGCACAATATAGCCCGGTGCTGCTCCAGCCCGGTGCACCAAATACCAGAGATTGATCCTGAGGTTCTGGCCGACGTACTGTTACCCCTTCGCTTTCAAGAATATGAACAAACTCTTCTAATTCCCTGGAAGCTGCTTCAATTTGCTCTTGTGGAAATGACCGGCCAGCATGCCGTTGAAAAGTCGTAACTTGATTTTCTGGTAATACAGGCTCCAAAGACATATGCCAGGAAGGGAATCTGGCACCATCAACAACACCGACGATCACCTCTTCAAGAGGATCCCATTCGTTAAAGGAATTAACTGGGGAAGAAATTTTACTATCACGATCTATTAAATTTGAATCAAGCATGTCGTCTCCTGATATTTTAATACTATGTCGCCTTAAAACTGTAACAACTGTAACAACTGTATTAATTGCGACCCTATCGCCATCAATGGTGACTTCTCAGAAAGAATTTAGTTTAAATATGAGTAATGATTAATATGATGGCTCTACGCATCCCTACAGTTTGAAAAATTAAATGGCTATGATTTTTTCAGGTTTAATAAACCCAGAAACAAATTATAATTTTTTTATTAAAAACGGTAATACACAGTTAAAAATTTTATTTTTTCATTATGAAATATTAAATCACTGCAATAATATACGACAACAACATTATAATTCCACCGTGCTTTTATAAACCTAAACTGACGCTATAAATTTACCTGCCCACAATAATATATAGACATTCAAATTTGTAAAGGTATTAGATTTAAGCACTGTGAAATAGAGCACATGTTATTGTTTGCTACATTATTATTTACTTATAAAACATTACCGTAGATAAATAAAGTGGAATTTATTTATGGGATATTGTTGTTTTATTTTCTAATGATCAATTCCAATAGAGGAAGGCAGAACGATAATATTACCGTTCTGCCTGTGGTTAAGTTAATATAATAGAAAACATATTTATGGTTTAAATAAAATCAGCTCTATTTTCTACCAGAAAAATAGTGAGTCTAATTTTTATTTATAATAATACTGTATTTGGAGAGACTATTTATTGACGAAGACCTGTATTGTCAGTTACTACTTTCTTGATGAAATTCTTATTCTCAGCAGACGTAATGCTAAGTGTTATATTCGCCTGATTATAATAAGCGTTTATAAGAAGAATTAAAGCCCGAGTATAATCATCACCGGTCACGTCACTAGCCAGAACACAATCAGCACCTAGAAATTTGAAAACAATGCTTTGGTTTTTTTTATCATGCTTACTAACAATTTGAGTAATTACATCGGTATACTCGCCATCAGATATAGCCTGTATAGTATGTGTATGTTTATCCATATCAAACCTCATAATATGATTAATTTATAAATAGACTTATATTACCCAAGATACAAAACAACAAACTGCTTATCTGAGAAATATAAGATAGTGGGCACTTCTACTACAAAATCAATATGCATTAATTGGTCATCTACGCGTCAGATATAATAGTTAGTATTTTTAATACCACATGAATATTTTATCTAACACATATAACTATAGATGCCATTCATACGTTGTCAAATAAAAGTGATAGCTTAATTTAAAAATACGTCTACATTGTCACAAAAAATAGAAATGCAGATCTTTCATATTAAAACTTTGATATATCATTAACTTTTTCCACATCTAACAGTTACATATATAAATGATAATAATATGGATATTTATTATCCTCCTTAAAAAGATAAAATTATTGATACAATCACAGAGTTAAAAAATAAATCATAGAAATTATAATCAGTGTATTGTTCGTGGAATTATGTTGCACTTACTATACGAATCCACCAAATATTATTATATTATTCCCTAATGATAAATCCCAATAGAAAAAGGCAGAACGATAATATGACCATTCTGCCTTTGACTAAGTGCATTTAGTAGAAAACATATTTATGATTTGATTAAAACCAGCTCTATCTGATTATATCCTTCAAACCAAATTAAATTATTCTACAGAATCTATAATTCCACGCACTCATTCAGAGATTTAATCAATACTTATTAAATCTCTACACCTACTATATATTTCAGCTTCATCAGCTTACTTTTTGCGATTTTTACTTTTACATCTAATTTTTCATGAAGAACACGTAAAAGAGACAGATAGAGCAGTACAACCTTCTCTTTATCTTTGTCACCATCAACCAGTAATAGATGAAAATCTTCAACCACACCTAAAATATTCAGACTAACGATCACTGAACTGGGTGACAGAATATCAATCCAGACCTTCTCTACTTTACCCACTTTCAGTTCATCATCTACAAGCAGCTCTTCATGTAACAGAATATCTTTCTTAATCATGATATAAACTCCAAAATTTAATGTAACTAATTGATAAATAACTTATATGGCTTTAGGATACAGACAATAAGCTATTCATTTTTGCAACATAAGATTGTGACCATTTTCACTAGAAAATAAGTGCCCATCAGGAATTTATCCAGCATTTAGATAATATACACAGCATTTTTGATGCCATATTAACGCTTTATCTAATACATATAACTATAGATGCCATTAATGTATTGTCAATAAAATACAAAAATAAATTTAATTATTTAAAATCAATATTTTACTACCAAGAAAAAATAAAAAAACATTTCACCGTGAAATGAATATAATGTTTCAGTAATTTTTTCTACCGAATATAATGGCAAATACCAATAATAATGAGAAATAACACGGATATTTCCCCCTACTATATAAAAGGTAAAGTCGAGAAATTCATCGCAAAAACAACAAATAGCTCATAACATTTCAACATTATATTTTATAGGAATTACAAGCGGCCAATTAATCATATGATGTTTTATTAGCAATATTATATATCACATCTTATTCTGTGATTATAACAAGAAGATAAAATAAAGATCATGCAATTGTTATATTATTAAATTGATTGCAGCCTATCAATGACTATTTTGTTATTTATATCTACTTTAATTTTCTCATTAAATATAATTATCTGCCATAAAATAGATTTATTTGACTCAAAATAAATATAGTATTAACAACGACTACCATCCCGAGATAATACGGCCAAAGCGTGGTATTAATGTTGATTATACCACGATTTATTACTGAACCCAATTTGGCTTCCCTAACATGGAAAAATGGCCTGATTAACACCATTTAAATCACAAGCGCTTATCCAGAAACCCTGGATAACCAATTTCTGATGTCTTCAACAATAGGAGTAACTTGCAAAACACCCTCGCTATTTTTAAATCTATGGCTTAGTCCCGGGTATTGATAAAAGGTAATATTTTCCTTATTTAATTGCTCTTCCATTTCCAACACTGCATTTACACTGACGGAATTATCATTCAATGTTTGAATAATCAAAATCGGTCTTTTTGTCTGACTTAATACGTCATATTGATTAATACCGAGCGAGACTTTCCACCAATTAGCACCATGATTACTCATTTCTAGCTCACCAGCATGATTATCGGTACGTATTTCTTTCTGGAACGCTCTGAATCCCTTAATAGCCTCATTGATATGCTCTGGTGGGACCTCACTCTTCATACTATGAATAACATCATCAGCGAAATACCGGCCACCACCATTCAGTGCAATCGTTCTATCAATGTAATTAACTTGTGATGTAATTAAATTGGCGACTATAGCCCCTTCACTTCCCCCTAAGATAATGATCTTATTATACTTACCTTGATTCTTCAGATAACCAATGACTTGAATATAATCCTTAACCCGCTGTTCTGGCGTATCTGATCTTATATAAGCCTTAGGACAATCCGAACGTTCCACCGCATCAGACCAGGGGAGAGAGGCATTAATGCCATATTTCTCTACCGTCAAAACATCAGTATCTGGATAAATATCACTGAATGTCTCATTCACAAATTTATTATTAGCGATACTGTTACAATCAGAACCTTGTATTAGCACCAATAAGTTTTTTCCACCTCTTTGCTTGAGGTAGTAAGTTATTTCACTACCATCATGACGGAAAAACTGTTTATGCGTATCTGAGTAAACAGAGCTTATACAACACAAAAAAACCAGCACAGACGCCAAAATTCTCTGTCGTAAATTAAAACCATATACTTTCATTAATATCTCCTTTAGCTGACATATTAAAGACCACAAACTGGCAATATTGTTCCCGTCAGAAAAATTTTTAAAATTTGAAAGCAAGGTTCAGAGTTTTCTGACCTTAATTCCTAACTATAATTACTACAACGCCAACTTCCTGGGGATAAGTAATGAAAAGCGATAAATGCACTCAGGCAAAGAAAACATTAGAACTCTCTGATAGTGAACAGAATATTTAACAATTAACACACAATCTGCTGGCGATAAAAGGCATTGGTATGTGGACCATTAATTACGCCCTGTTGCGGGGATTTAATTACCTGAACGGTTCATTACATGGTGATGTTACAGTAAGACGTAATATCCAGAGGCTCATCAACCAAAATGAGAAAATTTCTGCGGAACAAGCGGAAAAATGGCTGGCAAATTTCGCTCCCTGGAAAGCCCTGTTAGCCGCACATTTATGGCGGCAAGAGTCAAGTGCAGGGTATTGATAATGATAGATATAACCATTCAACTCAGAAGAGAGAGGCACTTTTATGAATATTGCAACTGCAAACAAGATACGATTTAACCCTGCTTCTCCAACATTTTCTCAGAATTTGTATCAAATCTATCAGCATATGCAACAACATCAGCCTATCTTGCGGCTTGGACATACTTGGGTGCTCACTCGTTATCAGGATGTCAGCTATGCGATGAAAGAACCTCGCTTAGGTAACGCTGATATTCTACAGCATGTGCTGACTGAGCTTCAGCGCCAACAAATCATGCTAAACCAACCACTACAAGACTTATTACAGAGGTCTTTACTGTTCAAGGAGGGAAATGCCCACCATGTGCATAGGAAGGCATTACAGTCACTGTTCAGCGGCACATGCTACCAATCACTAAAGCAACTGATTCAAGAGGAAATAATACGGGTTGTTCAAGCGCTAAAGAGGAACAACCAATTTGACGGTATCGCGCAGTTAGCCAATCTGATTTGGCCCCGCACTTTTGCTCGTTGGCTTAACCTGACAAGTGAACAGCAGGAGATCGTCGCTCAAGAAAAGCAAAATATCCGTCTATTGTTGGACCCCAGTGCGATTACATTTGCAAGCCTGCAATCGATGATGAAGGCAATGAAAACATTAGATGATCTCTTCAACCAGTTATTGAACATGCATTTTGCAGGCCGAGAATCGCCGTTTTTTACAGCCCTCTCATTAGGGTATCACCAAGACCACGATGCATTGAGGCACTTCTTCAGCATAGATTGCATCACGCTCGTAATAGGCGGAAGTGAAACGGGCGAGGCGCTTATCGGTAACCTGATTCAGGAGGTCGCAATGGATGCAGCCCTTCAACAACGTCTCCGTGAGGATCCAGCATTGATACGACTCGCCGTTCAGGAAACCATGCGCTATGAGTCACCTCTACAAATGGCGCGCCGTAGCGTTCTTAAGCCTCTATCGTTCCACGGTAGAACACTGAAAGAGGGGGATAGCGTCTTACTTTGTCTCGGGGCAGCAAATCGTGATGAGCAACAATTCAATGACCCAGGACGTTTTATTATGGGAAGAAAAGGCGGTCAGCGACATTTGGGATTTGGTGTTGGTATACACCAGTGTATTGGGCAATTACTGGCTCAATTTCAAGCGGAAAGTACATGTGAAGCTATGCTACGTATTTTGCCGCCATTTGTCATGGCCGCACCAGGGCAGTGGCAACAAAATAACCGGATGTTGCGAGCACTGGATGTGCTGCCGCTGACAACGTCTTTCGGCTATTTGAAAGGATAGATCTCATTATCTGAGATAGAGTTCTCCATAGGCAGGAGCTATCTACAGAGTGCAGTGATTATCTTGAGTTTTGCATCAGTCGTCGTTCATCACGGGATAGTAAATGCTATGATTGGCATAACTCAGTCCGATTGGGTTGATGTTTTCTTTTTAGCCGTTGATTAGATCGCTCAAACCGGATTGAGTTCCCTCAAATGATCTATTATTTGACGCAGCCATTTAGAACGACTTTACAAATAGTTCTCCTATCCCCAAGGCAGGTGACATAACGAAACATTCTCCTCTCTTCAACCCTATGCATAGACACTTCTTGATATCCAGCCTCTTTTTATCTAATTTAGCTAGATTATCTATCACGCCTGTATTATCAGGTGCAATATAAGCGAACAAGGAATCTACAACAGCATCAAACTCACCCTTGCAAGAAGCCCTCGTGATCAGTACACCGTAGAAAGACTTTTGCAAAGGAGTAGACCTACGTACGCCAAAGCTTTGGCAAATAATTCAGTAAGATATGCAATTTAACGGACACAACAATGGCAATCAAAAAGTCTGAACTCTATTCCTCCCTTTGGGCCTCCTGTGATGAACTGCGTGGCGGTATGGATGCCAGCCAGTACAAAGACTACGTACTCACCCTGCTGTTCATGAAATATGTCTCTGACAAATACAAAGGCAACCCCTACGGCATGATTGTAGTGCCGAAGGGAGCAAGCTTTGACGATATGGTGGCACTGAAGGGCGACAAAGAGGTTGGCGATAAGATTAACAAAATTATCAATGCACTCGCCGAAGAAAACGATCTGAAAGGTGTTATTGATGTTGCGGACTTCAACGATGAAGACCGGCTTGGCAAAGATAAGGAAAAAATCGATCGCCTGTCTAAGCTGATCGGGATTTTTGAAGGTCTCGACCTTTCAGCCAACCGTGCAGACGGCGACGATCTACTGGGCGATGCTTATGAATATTTGATGCGCCACTTCGCTACAGAATCAGGGAAAAGCAAAGGACAATTTTACACTCCGGCAGAAGTCTCGCGTATTCTGGCCAAAGTTCTTGGCATCAATGCCAACACACCTCAGGATGCAACGGTCTACGATCCCACCTGTGGTTCTGGTTCTCTGTTGTTAAAAGCCAGCGATGAAGCACCCCGCGGATTGTCGATCTTCGGTCAGGAGATGGATAACGCCACCAGTGCTTTGGCGCGCATGAACATGATTCTACATGACAATGCCACCGCAAAAATCTGGAAGGGCAACACCATCAGCGATCCACAGTGGAAAGACGCCAACGGTAAACTCAAGACCTTTGACTTTGCGGTAGCTAACCCGCCTTTCTCCAACAAAAATTGGACCAGTGGGATTAACCCGAAAGAAGATGAATTTGACCGTTTTACCTGGGGAATTCCACCGGAGAAGAACGGCGACTACACCTTTTTACTGCATATCATTAAAAGTTTGAAAAGCACTGGTAAGGGCGCGGTTATTTTGCCTCATGGCGTGCTGTTCCGTGGTAACGCAGAAGCCCGTATCCGCGAAAACCTGCTTAAGCAGGGCTATATCAAAGGCATCATTGGCTTGCCTGCCAACCTGTTCTACGGTACCGGCATCCCAGCCTGCATCATCGTGATTGATAAAGAGCATGCGCACAGTCGCAAAAGCATCTTTATGATTGATGCCAGTAAAGGCTTTATGAAGGATGGCAACAAAAACCGTCTGCGTAGTCAGGACATTCACAAAATTGTGGATGTCTTCAATCACCAGCGAAAATTGCCACGTTTTAGCCGCATGGTGCCTCTGAACGAGATTGCTGATAACGATTATAACCTGAATATTCCGCGTTATATCGATTCCAGCGAACCGGAAGATTTGCACGATCTCAGTGCCCATCTGCAAGGTGGAATACCAAACCGTGATATTGATGCGCTACAACATTACTGGCAGGTATTCCCAAGCATCCGCGCCACTTTGTTTAGCGATGCCCGCGAAGGCTATAGTCAGGCGCTGATCGCTGCCAATAAGATCAAATCGACCATTCTGGAACATCAGGAGTTTAAAGATTTCGCTGCCCGCAGCCTGCTGCCTTTCAAATCCTGGATCGCTCAAATTGCATTGCAGGAGATCCGCAGGGGCGATAATCCCAAGCAGTTGATTGATGAAACCTCTGAAGTGCTGCTGGAAAAGTACGCCAATACCGATCTGCTGGACAAATACAATGTCTATCAGATTCTGATGGACTACTGGGCAGATACCATGCAAGACGATATCTATGTGCTGATACAGGATGGCTGGTGTGCAGGTAAAGTGCTGCGTGAACTGATGACGAAGAAAGGTGAAAAGCTGAAGGAAACCCCAGATTTGGTTATCAATAAAACTAAATATAAAGCAGAACTTATTCCACCAGCGTTGATTGTCACTCATTACTTCCAGCAACAGCAGAACCACATCAACCAACTTCAAGCGGATATGGATACCGCCACACAAGAACTAGAAAGCTTTATCGAAGAGCACTCCGGTGATGACGGCTTACTGAATGATGCTCTGAACGATAAAGATAAAGTGACAAAAGCCAGCGTTACCGCTCGCTTGAAAATGACCAACGATCAAGAAGAAAAAGCTGTGCTTAAACAGGCTAAATCTCTGTTTGAGCAGGAAGCCGATGCAAAAAAAGTGCTCAAAGAAGCACAGGACAAGCTGGATATCACCGTGGCTAAACATTACCCCACTTTGACAAACGACGAAATCAAGATGTTAGTCGTACAAGATAAATGGCTGGCGACACTGCAAGCCAATATCAAAGCCGAAATTGAGCATATTATCCAACAGTTAGCTAACCGGGTTAAAGAGTTGGAAGAGCGCTATGCCGAACCACTTCCAGAATTAACACAATCTGTTGAGACACTAAGTAGCAAAGTCGCCAAGCATCTCAAAACAATGGGGCTGACGTGGTGATAGCGTTACAGGTTGTGGAAATGAATGTGCAAAACGCACCGAAGCAAGATGTTCCTGTTGGTTATAAACAAACAGAAGTAGGGATGATTCCTGAAGGTTGGGAAGTTAGAAGTATCGAACAGTTTACTGATTGTACTGCTGGTGGCACTCCCAGTACAAAAATCTCATCTTACTGGGGAGGCTCGCATCCATGGATGAGTTCAGGCGAGTTACACTTTAAACAAGTTTTTGACGTTGCAGAACGAATAACTGACGAAGGCCTTTCAAATTCAAGTACAAAATATGTACCCAAAGATTCCGTTCTAATAGGGCTAGCTGGGCAAGGGAAAACACGAGGAACTGTTGCAATTAACAGAATATCATTGTGTACAAACCAATCAATAGCCGCAATTTTCCCTAGTAGCGAGTATTGCACTGAATACTTGTTCTACAACTTAGATAATAGATATGAAGAACTAAGAAGCCTTTCAACAGGTGATGGCGGACGTGGTGGCTTAAATCTAACGATAATTAGAAAATTAATTGTACCCTTTCCTCCATTAGAAGAACAAACCGCTATCGCCAATGCTCTATCCGATGTCGATTCCCTGCTCAATGAACTAGAAAAACTGATCGCCAAAAAACAAGCCATCAAAACCGCCACTATGCAGCAACTGTTGACTGGTAAAACCCGTTTGCCACAATTTGCTTTGCGCGAGGATGGTACGGCTAAGGGCTATAAAACAAGTGAACTCGGAGAACTACCCGAAGATTGGGAGGTTGTAAATTTCTCATCTATTGCAATGCTGAAAAATAACAGAATTAATCCAAAAATAAATGGCGCTGAGGATTATTGCATTGAACTTGAACACATAGAACAAGGTACAGGAGAAATAGCAGGTTCAACAGAAACTACTATTTCATCATCTATAAAAAACATCTTTACCAAAGACGATATTCTTTTCGGGAAACTTAGAGCTTATTTAAAAAAATATTGGAAGGCTACACAAGATGGGGTTTGCTCAACCGAAATCTGGGTGCTAAAGGCTGCCCCTCAAAAATCGACGTCTGAGTTCATTTTTCAAACGGTACAAACTGAGCGATTTATAGAGGTTGCTTCAGAAGCATATGGCACACATATGCCAAGATCTGACTGGAAAACAGTCAAAGAATTTCAGTTAGCAATACCTTTATTACAAGAACAAACCTCCATAGCTACTATTCTTTCCGATATGGACGAGGAAATTCAATCCTTGCGGCAACGTCTGGATAAAACCCGCCAGATTAAACAGGGAATGATGCAGGAACTGCTGACGGGTAAAACACGTCTGGTTAAGCCAACGCAGCAAAGGAATTAGCCTACGTCAAAGATGAACTGGCAGAGGCCGATCAAAAGTAAAAGGCGTGATCATTACACTGGAGGATGATATACGCCTGCGCCGCACATTAAGCGTGGCGAATAATATTGATTTTTATCGTTACCAGGTTAGTTTCAAGTTAATGAAGGATTAAGCACACAACGTAAAGGAGAGCGGTATGTCATTGGTAGGCCAGCGTGAAAAGGCAACACAGGATCGGCTTATAGGTTTTTTCCAGCGCGATCTTGGTTACCGCTATTTGGGGAATTGGCAGGACAGAGATAACAATAAAAATATCGATATTGACCTGCTGACCAAATGGCTAAAAAAACGCGGTGTCAGTAATGCTTTAATCACCAAAACCATCCGTCAGTTGGATATCGCTGCTGCCCTGGGAGAAGGTAAGAAGCTTTATTACGCCAATAAGGATGTCTATCGCTTACTGCGTTACGGTGTAAAAGACAAAGAAGGTGCCGGAGAGCAAAATCAAACTGTCTGGCTTATCGACTGGCAGAATCCGCAAGCCAACGATTTTGCCATTGCAGAAGAAGTTTCGGTCAACGGCGAGAATAAAAAACGTCCGGATACCGTGATTTACGTCAACGGTATCGCGCTGGGTGTGCTGGAGCTAAAGCGTTCCTCGGTAAATCTGAGTGAGGGCATTCACCAAAACCTGGATAATCAGAAAAAAGATTTTATCCGCAATTTCTTTACCACTATACAGCTTGCTATGGCTGGTAATGACACTCAAGGATTACGTTACGGCACCATTGAAACACCAGAGAAATACTATCTTGAATGGAAAGAGGATATAGAAAATCCCTATCCATCCAAGCTGGATTTTCATTTAAGTTGTATCTGCAATAAATCACGTTTCCTGCAAATTATTCACGACTTTATTGTGTTTGATTCCGGGGTGAAGAAAATCTGCCGGCACAATCAATATCTTGGTATTCAGTCAGCAAAACAGCACATTGCCCGGCGCGAAGGAGGCATTATCTGGCATACTCAGGGGTCAGGCAAAAGCCTGACGATGGTCTGGCTGGCTAAATGGATCCGGGAAAACATGCAAAACTCCAGAGTATTGATCATCACCGATCGTACTGAGCTGGATGAACAAATCGAAAAAGTATTTACCGGTGTTGAAGAAGAGATCTATCGCACCAAAAGTGGCGCTGACTTGATTGCTACACTGAATCAGCCTAATCCCTGGCTGGTCTGCTCACTGGTGCATAAATTTGGCCGCCGCAGTGAGTCTGAAGACAGTGCAGCAACAGAAGCATTTATTGCCGAGTTAAAACAATCTCTCACTAAAGAATTTCGCCCGAAGGGTGACTTATTTGTTTTTGTAGATGAATGTCATCGTACCCAATCGGGCAAATTACACGAGGCGATGAAATCCATTCTTCCAGAGTCCATGTTTATCGGTTTTACCGGTACGCCACTGATGAAAAAAGATAAGAAAAAGTCAGTGGAAGTATTTGGACCTTATATTCATACCTATAAATTCGATGAGGCAGTTGCCGACGGAGTGGTTTTAGATCTGCGCTATGAAGCACGGGATATTGACCAGCACATCACCTCGCAGAAAAAAGTCGATGACTGGTTCGAAGCCAAAACCAGTGGTTTGTCGAATCTGGCTAAAACCCAACTGAAGCAAAAATGGGGTTCAATGCAGAAACTCCTATCCAGCAAATCACGCTTAGAGCAAATCGTTAACGATATTCTGCTGGACATGGATACTCGTCCCAGACTAATGGATGGCCGGGGCAATGCCCTGTTTGTGTGTTCCAGTGTTTATCAAGCCTGCAAAGCTTATGAAATGTTCAGCAGAAGCGATCTATCTGGCAAAGTGGCCATTGTCACCAGTTTTCAGCCGACACCATCCAGTATAAAAGGCGAAGAAACTGGCGCAGGCCTGACGGAAAAACTCTTTAAATACGATATCTATCGCAAAATGTTGGCTGACTATTTCGAGCAAAACGAGAACGAAGCCGCCAGCCGGGTTGAAGAGTTTGAAAAGGAAGTTAAAAAACGTTTTATTGATGAACCCGGCCAAATGCGCTTGCTGATCGTAGTGGAGAAACTGCTCACCGGTTTTGATGCACCTCCAGCCACTTATTTGTATATCGACAAAAAAATGGCCGATCACAACCTGTTCCAGGCTATATGTCGCGTTAACCGTCTGGATGGTGATGATAAAGAATACGGCTATATCATTGACTACAAAGACCTGTTCCGTTCACTGGATAAAGCTATCACCGATTATACCGCCGGGGCTTTTGACGGCTATGACAAAGAAGATGTAGCCGGATTACTCAAGGACCGACTGGAGCAAGCAAGGCTTGATCTGGAAAATGCACTGGAAATGGTCCGAAGCCTATGCGAACCGGTGAAAGAGCCACGCCATACGCAAGACTATATCCATTATTTCTGCGGTGAATCAGGCCTTAATCAGAGTGAATTAACCGAGAAGGAAGCGTTACGACTGACGCTGTACCAACATGTCGCCAGATTGCTACGGGCCTTTGCCAATATCGCCAATGAAATGCCCGATGCAGGCTACTCTGTCGCAAATATTGAGAAAGTACGGGCAGAGGTGTTGCATTATGAAAAAGTGCGCAGTGAGGTGAAACTGGCCAGTGGTGATCTGCTAGATATGAAGCGCTTTGAGCCTGCTATGCGCCATCTGCTTGATATGTATATTCGCGCAGATGATAGTAAGGTGCTGATGGACTTTGAAGAGTTGAGTCTGATTGAACTGATTGTTGAGAAAGGCGCTGATGCGCTGGATGAGCTACCTGAGGATATTCGTAACAATCAAGAGTCGATGGCCGAAACCATCGAGAACAACGTGCGCAGAACCATCGTTGATGAAAACGCGGTTAACCCCAAATACTACGACAGAATGTCAGTATTGCTAAACGAGCTGATCACGCTGCGTCGGCAACAGGCCATTGATTACAAAGTGTACCTCCAATACATCATGGAGCTTGCAAAACAGGTGGTTCGCCCGGGGCAAAGTAACAGGGCTTCTTATCCTCCCTCAATGGATACACAAGCAAAGCGAGCCTTTTACGATAACTTTGGTCAGGATGAAGTTCTGGCAACCAAAATAGACAGCACGATTCGTTACACCAAAAAAGCAGATTGGGTGGGAGATCGTTTTAAAGAACGTGAGATCGCCAATGCCGTTCGCGAAGAAACAGCTAGCTATAATGTTGATATACCTAGCATTATGGAGCTAGCTAAAGCACAAAAGGATTACCATTAATGCCAACCATGCAGATTGGACCGTTCAATTTACAGTTAAATCGCAAAGCAATTAAAAATCTGCATATCAGTGTATTACCCCCGGATGGGCGGGTACGCGTATCCGCGCCTGAGCATATGACAGAAACCGCCATACGTATGGCGGTGATTTCGCGTATCCCCTGGATTAAAAAACAACAACGTCATTTTCTTAACCAGCCCAGACAATCCGAGCGGGAAATGGTTGGCGGTGAATCTCACTATCTATGGGGTCGTCGATACAGATTACGTATACAGGAACGTATTGGCCGCCATGAAATTAACATGGCAGGAAATAACAAAATGTTAATGTATGTGAACCCAGGAACCACTTTAGAGAAAAAAGCATTAGTGTTGTCTGAATTCTACCGTCAAGAAATCAAAATTCGGATAGAAAAGCTGTTAACACAATGGGTGCCACGAGTGGGGGTTCCACTTCCCAATTGGGGAGTAAAAAAAATGAAAACAAAATGGGGAACCTGTAACACAGAAACCAAGCGCATTTGGCTTAACCTTGAGTTGGCCAAGAAACCGCCCGAATGCCTTGAATACATCTTAGTACATGAGCTGGTACACCTTCTGGAGCGACATCATAACGATCATTTCCGTGCTCATATGAATCGGCTAATACCTAATTGGCGTGAACATCGGAATTTGCTCAATAATATGCCACTGGCTTTTGATAGTTGGGAATATTAAGACATCACAGCTTAATATTACCGACGATCTGTTTCTATCCAATCTAAGGAGCAGCTATCGGACAAATTCTACATCAGTGCGCCATAACAGCAGAGGCAATACTATGAATATATTTGTAAACAATAAACTATTAAACCTGAAAGGTTCACTATGAACCCTATCCCCCAATGCTGGTGCGGGAACAAGAATCAAATTCAGGGTATTAATGTTGACTGTCAATTTTCATTTTTTTAGCTGATATAATGTATCGCTATTATTGAACGATTAATTCTGAAAACAATTTTTCTTGTGATATAGAAACAAGATACTATGATCGGTATAACTCAGTCTCTTTGGTGACTTTTCACAATTGAGCCGTCTACTATCTTGAAACGTTATTCAGTAAACCCGGCAAATATCACCGGGTGTTACGAGGCGTTTTTTTAACATTAAGGCATCATGATGGCTTTCGGAATGATAAAGGGCTCCTCTGAACCTGCTCCTCATTGGCAGAAGAAAATAAATAGTAAATTTTGTCCTCGACTAATGGGTTTGCCCTCATTTTTATTACAATTTTTGGATCCTCTTTCCCTCCTCATTAGCACATATTTAACAAACAAGTTTTAGCTTAGGGTAAACAATACTTCGAAACTCAACCGGAATTTTTTCTTTAATATCTGCTAATATTTTTTTATCTGCCCCGATAACCTCTATAAGCTCATTAATAATAGATTCTAGTTTCTCCATTCTATCCCATTGAACTTTATAAGCTCCCGAGTTTATCTTTTGCTCTACCCTCTGTAATTGTTTATTTTCTTTATATACATATTCCATTTTAATAATATTCATTTCGTTATCTATATTTTCTTTATAGGTGATAATCATATGAATATCATTAAATTTCTTAATGGTTTCAATACTATCGTATTCACTCTCAAAAATAGCAGTTATGAGCTCATCAGGTTGAACACCTCTCACTAAACAAAATGCTACCATTCTTTCTATAATCTCGTTTATTTTTAATGAGCCGCTCATCGTATCATCCTCTTAACTTCTTCAAGTATCCCCGATATTGCATCTATTGATTTTAGCAATTTTTTATTGTCTCGATCTCTAACAAGCCCAGGAGTTATAATAACTCTTTTATTTTATACTCCATATGGTGCAATAGAAATTAGACCTCTTTTCCCTGTACCTGTAGGTAGCACTACTAACGCTCCTTTATTATATGGTTGACTAAAGTAGTCTCTAATTTTGATATATTCTTCAATTTGAGGCATTCTCAACTTCCTATTTCCCTCAATATTAACCACTGTGTCTAAAAAAATAAGACATACATATTCCTTTTATTCTACCAATTACATCACAATATAGTTACCATTAAACACACATTCATTGAAAATAGTCTATGTAGTATGGGAAAAATCGTGATTAATAGCACGAACTTTATAACTTTGTAGCTCAATAAATTAATTTTATCTTTCTCACTAATTGTCTCATTTACGTTATCTATTTCAATGAAAACATAATTATATCTTACAGTATATAATCCTATGAATAATTTCATTATTTAATAAGATGAAAGTGTAATTATAAGGACATTACATATTCACACTCTTCCCCTTTAAAACAAAAAAGGACCACAGTACAGAGGTCCTTTAGCTATATTCTTTCAGTTATTAGAATCAGTAATATCCTAGGAGACTCTGCAAGGCAAGATTATCACTGTAACCGGATAGGACATTATCCATTAATATGATCAACACTCCCTGTTGTATGACATAGCTGTTACCCCTTTGCCAGAAGATTAAAACTGGTCATCAGGTTACTGTAATCTGGGATATGATTGGAGAAAAGATTCCCAAAAATGAATGTGGTTCCTTTTGATAAGAAGTATAACTCGGCAAGAATATTTGAAGATATGTGATCAATATTCAGTAAGTAGTTGATATCTGGGAGTTGTAGATATGTATCATTGCAACTAGTATGTGAAGCATAATTTTGACAGCAAGGATATCGGAATGGACTGGATTACTCACATCATTACGTTTTTAGTTGGCTTAGGATCAGGATGGTCACTTCGCATAGTGTTTACGTCACGTAAGAATGTTGATAGCTCAACTTCAAATGTTAACAACAATGAAGTGACCCAAATAGGCAATAAAGTGTCAAGGGGAAGCATCGTTGGTCGGGATCAGAATCGATCGCATTAAGAGGAAATTGATGTGTCTATCGAGCAATCAGGCAACCAAGTGCAAAATGGTAGCATTGTTGGTCGTGACCAAACTATTCACCAACATGCACCCAGAGGTACCAACAAGGAAATTCAGGCACTTTACGAACGGTTAAAAAGAGAAGGAGTCGGTGACGCAAGTTCAAACATTTGCGATGAACTCAATCATTACATGTCATTACAGCCCGATATAGATGTTAGGGGGTTGGATGAGAAATTAACCGAGAGTAACAGAGCTGATTTGCTGTTCATTGCTAAACAAATGAAAGAGAAGGCAGCTAAAGCGATTATGCGGAGGCAGACTTCTAAAACGGCTCAGCGAATTTTTGTAATAATTTTGGACCAGATTCACTTTGACTTTATAATGAAGGTCACTCCTTTGATACAAGACTCTAAAGATAGAGTTACCGTTGATGAGAAAATAAGTGAAATTATTGATGATCTCTATTCCTCGCTTGGAGAAAATTTATTAGAGATTACAGCGAAAGACTTACTTAGCTTGCTCTTTTTTCTTGGTGGTAATTGCCACATAAGGTGGGATAAATGTTAATTTATCATCCAGCATATGATGCGTATCACTGCTTGTTTCGCATGATAGCACTGATCGATCATATTGATGTTGTTGAAGTTGATAAGGCGAGGATATTGGATTTTTATCTAATATTTCCATCATTAATATCTAAAATTAGAATGCCGCATAATTATAGAGCTATGAAGACAGTGGCAAAAAAATATTCTAATTATTATCATGATCCCATTAGTTATATCTCAACCTTTCATGATATGCATCAAATTCAATTGGCAGCTATAAGATGTTTAGCTGCAACAGGGCTAATTGAGATTGGTGCGCTTGAAAAAGGAATTATAAAAAGAACTGACAAAGAAATTCCTGATGAGTTATTGTTATCCATGAGAGAGTTTTTAAACGAAAAAGAAGACATTCACAACTTTATACTTGATAAGTTGTCAAAATTCCATCTCACAGGGAAAGATGGTTTAAAACACAGAACAAGTTTAATGGAGTATCGGTATGACTTTTCTTAGTCCAACCTTTTCAGTGAGAAAATTGAAGGTTTTTCAGCATGGGCATGAAGCTTTTAGCTGTGATTTTCATAAGGGTGTGAATATTATCAGAGGGAGAAATAGTTCTGGTAAGACGACCATTATGGATTTATTGGCTTTTTCTATTGGTGCTGAGAATATTAGATGGAAACCTCAGGCATTAGTTTGTACTTCAACATTAACAGAAATTTCATTAAATAATAAACCAGCATGTCTCAAAAGGGAAATAACCAAAGAATCTCAACGACCTTTGAGTATTTTTTGGGGAACTATGGAACAAGTTCTACAGTCCTCCCCCTTGCAATGGGAAACATATCCATTTAAACGTTCAGAAAAATCTTTAAGTTTTTCCCAGGTTATTTTAAATGCTATGGATATGCCTTTGGCGCAGGGTGAAGGAGCATCAATATTAACAATGCATCAAATATTGCGCGTTCTTTACGCAGACCAACCCTCTGTGCATAGCCCAATATTCAGAATTGATAGTTTTGATAAAGCATTGACCAGAGAAACAGTTGGTGATTATTTATGCGGTATATTTGATGATACCCTATATAGCTCATTAATTAGATACAAACAAGTTGATGCTGAATTAGCTACAAAATCAGCTGAGTTAAGAAGTATATTTACGGTCTTAGGTAGATCTGGTCAGTCAGAAAATATTCATTTCATTGATGATAAAATAAAAGAACTTGAAGATAAAAGAAGTGAGTTGTATATAAAGTTAAATAACTTGAAAGGCCGGTCAGTTTCTGAGGGAAATAATAAAAAAGCTGATCGAGATAAAACTGCTGATATTCGTAGTAAATTAAACAAGGCTAAGGCTGAAGAACTAGAAAATAGCGACCAGATTCAAGCTTTAGAGATGGAAATTGCTGATTCTGAGATGTTCATCAATGAACTAGAGGAACGATACCGAGGACTTGGTAAGTCTAGAGTTGCTCGTGAATATTTCAGTAACGTACAATTTCGATTCTGCCCGAGTTGTTTAAGCGAATTAACAAGTTCAGAAGAACACGGATGTGGCTTATGTAAAAGCCATATCCCTGAAGGGCAAGATGCTCCACAACTATTAAGGATGAGAAATGAAATATCAGTACAATTAAAAGAGTCCAAGTTTTTGATGGAGCACAATATAGAGCAACTTCAAAAACTTAAACTGTTGTCTCCCTCACTCAAGAAAAATATACAAAGACTGGTTAGTGAGTATGAATCAATTTCTGAGGTATGGGAAAATGCCTTTGAGATTGAGTTTGAAGAGCTTACTCGAGAGCAGGGTGGTCTTGAGGAGGAGATCAATCAGGCTTATGAAACCAAAAAATTAAATGAAGTAATTTCAGAGTTACAGGCTAATAGAGATTCCTTGCAATCGGAAAAAGAGAGACTTAACTCATTAATAGAAACATTGCAAAACAAAGAGAGAAACAGAAAATCTAATGTAGCTGAAACAATAAGTAATATTATGATTAGATTGTTAAAGTTAGATCTTCCTTTGCAGACTGAGTTTATTTCTCCTGGTCAAGTAAATTTCAGCTTTGTAGATAATGAAGTTTATGTTAACGGTTCAAAAAATTTCTCTGAAAGCTCTGCTGTTGTTCTTAGACATATTTTTCATCTGTCACTGTTGACTGCAAGTCTTGATAAATCATATATGCGCATGCCTCGTTTTTTAATGCTTGATGGTATAGATGATGGCGGTATGGAGAAAGAGAGAAGCCATAATTTACAAAAAATTATTATTGAAGAAGCGGAAAACTACACACATGATTTTCAATTGATTTATGCAACATCGGAAATCAATCCAGAGTACGATAATACGAACTTGATAGTAGGTCGTTATTTCAATCCTGAGGATAGGTCTCTGAATGTTAACTACACAGGAATTGATAAAGATCTTTTAGGCTGAAACAACAAATGTCATGTATTTAGGTGCATGACATTGCATCTATTGTTGATACTTTGCTTTACTAACAGCTGACTTTATGTAAATTAACTTCAGTTGAATAGAAAATAGCTGAAAGCCTTGTGTGACACGGATTTTAGGCACAAAAAAGACGTCAGTTGATGTCCATTGATGTTCTGCTGGTGCTGAAGATCGAGCTCGAGTCACTCTTTATCACCTTACCCCTTCTTGCGCATTTCCATTACTGCATCATCTCCCGCCTCCCTTCCAGATACTGAACATGATTGTAAGTCCCACGAATAGCATTCCTATCCACATGAGCAAGTTGTGTCTCAATCTAGGTAGAGTTACATGCAGAATTGTACTCAGTACGGCCAGTGGCAATGGCGTAGCGAAAGACTTCATCACAGCGCACCTTACGCATCTTCTCTAATGCACCAAGCTTTTACCATTCGGCGCAAAGCCTCAAGCAATTCCATTGGTTTAATTTCGGCAATAGGGCGTTTGCCACAATGAAGGGAAAGATACCCTTCTCGAAAGTATCGATAATCTCGTCGCGATAACGTGGAGACCAGCGGTCGGCTTTTTGTTGATGCCACTCACGGACAATAGCTTAGAAAGTGTTTTCAAAGCTGAGCTTATGGGTGATTTTCCCTGCTTTCTTGACCTCGCCAGAGTCGCTTCCCGCTACCAGCACTTTCTTTGCTGCTTCACGCTTTTCCTACGCTTCAGCGAGTGAAACCTCTGGGTAAACGCCAAAAGCTAGGCGCTTTTCTTTACCGGCGTAACGGTACTTCATTCGCCAGTAGCGCGAACCGCTGGTCATCACTTCAAGATAAAGCCTGCCACTATCGGAGAGCTTATAAGGCTTGTCTTTAGACTTGGCGGAAGATCACAGGAGTCGAACCTGCCAGAGACCGCTGGCGGCCTCATCTGGATTTGAAGTCCAGCCGCCCCACCGGGGACGATGATCTTCCCTATCAATACGAAAGAATTATGAAAATATGCCGATTATAGCGCGTACTGTAAGGCTTCTGAATCGATCTGTGGAAACAATTCATCAATTTCCTAAAAAGCATTAAATTTTGTTGTTAAAAAACTCAATATTCGCGTTGAGTTTGCCGAATTTTACCTACATCTTATTAGCCGATACCCATTACGATACACTGCTCATTCAACAATGTATCCCAAGCACAAACAGGACCCTATATGACTAATCCGTTACTCGTTCCATCAGGTTTACCAAAATTTTCTTCTATTAAACCAGAACATGTTGTTCCTGCTGTAAAAGAAGTCATTGCAAATTACCGCCAAACCGTCGAAAAAATCCTGGCCGAGAATACCATTTTTACCTGGGACAATCTGTGTCAGCCACTGGCTGAAGCAAATGATAAACAGTCACGTGCATGGTCACCAGTCAATCATTTGAATTCGGTTAAAAACAGTCCGGAGCTGCGTGCAGTCTACGAAGAAAGTTTACCATTGCTGTCTGAATTCAGTACCTGGTTAGGTCAACACAAGGGCCTATATCAAGCGTATAAGTCATTACGTGAGAGTGCTGAGTTTGAGAAACTCTCTCAACCTCAACGCAAAGCTGTCGAAAATTCACTGCGCGATTTTAAACTGTCAGGTATCGGTCTGCCTGAGGCGAAACAGAAACGTTATGGCGAGATTAGTGCACGTTTGTCAGATTTAAGTTCTCAATTCAGCAATAATGTGCTTGATGCCACTATGGGCTGGACCAAGTTAATTACTGATGTAGAAGATCTGTCTGGTCTGCCTGAAAGTGCGATTGCCGCAGCTAAAGCTCAGGCAGAAGCGAGAGGAAAAAAAGGCTGGCTGCTGACTTTGGAAGCGCCAAGTTATCAGCCAGTTATCACTTATGCAGAAGACCGTGAATTGCGTCGGGAAATTTATCACGCTTATCAAACTCGTGCTTCTGATCAAGGCCCAAATGCCGGTAAATGGGATAACAGTGAAGTGATGGCTGAACTCCTTGCACTACGTCATGAGCAAGCCCAATTGCTTGGTTTCAAAAATTATGCTGAACAATCTCTTGCAACCAAAATGGCAAAAACCCCTAAGGAAGTTTTGGATTTTCTGAATGATTTGACAAAACGCGCTCATCCACAAGGTGAAGAAGAAGTAGATGAGTTAAAATGTTTTGCGAAATGGCATCATTGCGCCTACGAGCTGGAAGCTTGGGATATGGCTTATTATGCCGAAAAACAAAAACAGCATAAGTTTTCTATTAATGACGAACAGTTACGTCCTTATTTCCCTGAGCAACGGGCTGTTGAAGGGCTATTTGAAGTTATTCGCCGTATCTATGGCATTACAGCCAAAGAGCGCCATGATATAGAAACCTGGCACCCGGATGTCCGTTTCTTCGATCTATATGATGATAAAAATGAGCTGCACGGCAGTTTCTATATGGATCTTTATGCGCGCGAACATAAACGAGGCGGTGCCTGGATGGATGAATGTATCAGCAAGATGCGCCATTCCAACGGCGAACTGCAAAAGCCTGTCGCTTATCTGAACTGTAACTTCAACAAACCTGTTGGTGATAAACCCGCTCTGTTCACCCACAATGAAGTGAACACGCTGTTCCACGAGTTCGGTCACTGTCTGCACCTGATGCTGACTCAGATTGAAACTGCTGCTGTCTCCGGTACTAATGGCGTGCCATGGGATGCGGTTGAGATGCCAAGCCAGTTCATGGAAAATTGGTGCTGGAAACCAGAAGCACTGGCATTTATTTCTGGTCACTATGAAACTAAAGAGCCTCTGCCGCAATCTATGCTGGATAATCTTTTAGCCGCGAAAAACTATCAAGCTGCAATGGCTATGCTGCGTCAGCTTGAGTTTGGTCAGTTCGATTTCCGCCTGCATGTTGAGTATGATCCGGCGAAAGGTGCTCAGATTATGCAAACCCTGAAGAAAGTGAAAAAATTGGTTTCCGTAGTACCTTCACCTAAATGGGCCCGTTTCCCACATTCATTCAGTCATATCTTCTCCGGTGGTTATGCCGCAGGTTACTACAGCTATCTGTGGGCTGAAGTGCTGGCAGCTGATGCCTTCTCACGCTTCGAAGAAGAAGGGATTTTCAACCGCGAAACCGGCCAATCTTTCCTTGATAACCTTCTGTCCCGTGGTGGTTCTGAAGATCCAATGGAATTGTTCAAACGTTTCCGTGGCCGTGAACCCAAACTGGATGCCATGCTGCGTAGTTCTGGTATCAAGGGATAATCAGGGTGGGTATCTGTTTAATCTGTGAACAAGGCGCTGATAGCAGCGCCTTATCTCAACTGGCAGAGCGCTGGCAACTGGTACATGACGAAAGCGCTGTCATGGCATTGGTTCTTACACCTCAACACCTCGAACTCCGCAAAAGGGATGAGCCCAAACTGGGCGGCATCTATGTGGATTTTGTATCAGGCACAATGGCACATCGCCGCCGCTTTGGTGGCGGACGAGGTGAAGCGGTTGCTAAGGCTGTAGGGATCAAAAAAGATTATCTGCCAACCGTTGTGGATGCTACCGCAGGTCTGGGACGCGATGCCTTTGTACTGGCATCACTGGGTTGTCATGTCAGAATGCTGGAACGCCATCCTGTGGTCGCGGCATTACTAGATGATGGGCTTCAACGTGGTTACCAGGATGAAGAAATCGGCAGCTGGCTGAAAGAACGCATGACATTGCTCCATGCCTCCAGCATCACAGCGCTGACCGATATTACACCACAGCCCGATGTGGTTTATCTTGATCCTATGTATCCACATAAGCAGAAAAGTGCATTAGTGAAGAAAGAGATGCGGGTGTTTCAGTCTCTGGTTGGTGCTGATGAAGATGCTGATAATTTGCTATCCCCTGCACAAGCTCTGGCAAAACGCCGTGTCGTGGTAAAGCGACCTGATTATGCAGAACCCTTAGCTGGAGTAGCTGCATCAGCAGCTATTACCACAAAAAACCACCGTTTTGATATCTATCCTTGTTAAAACATCAGCCGCAATATGCGGCTGATCACGTTAATTTACAAGATACCCTGAGAGAGCATAGCGTCAGCAACTTTTACAAATCCGGCAATATTCGCACCCTGAACATAATTGGTCTGTTTGCTCTCGCCACCATATTCAACACAGGCGTGATGAATATCCAGCATGATGTGATGCAAACGTGCATCCACTTTCTCAGCCTTCCAGCCTAAACGTGCTGCGTTTTGCGCCATTTCCAAACCAGACGTTGCCACGCCACCCGCGTTGGCTGCTTTACCCGGTGCGAATAGCACACCTGCTTCAATAAAAGCTTCAGTCGCTGAAATGGTTGCGGGCATATTCGCGCCCTCAGCTACGGCTTTAACGCCATTCTTAATCAGGACCTTAGCTGCATCTAAATCCAACTCGTTCTGGGTAGCGCATGGCAAAGCGATATCAACTGGCACAGACCAGGGTTGTAACCCTTTCAGGAAAGTCAGCCCCCGCTCTTTGGCATATTCTTCCACCCGGCCATAGTGCTGGTTTTTAATCTCTTCAAGGTGAGCCAGTTTCTCCAGCGTGAAACCTTCTTCATCAACCACTGTGCCACCGGAATCAGAAGCGGTAACCACTTTCGCCCCCAGCGCCATACATTTCTCAATAGTATACTGTGCGACGTTACCAGCACCAGAAACCGACACCCGCATACCATCAAAACTCATACCATGACGTTTCAGCATGGCATTGGTGAAGTAAACCAGACCATAACCGGTTGCTTCCGGGCGAATCAAACTGCCACCGAAAGAGAGACCTTTACCAGTAAATACACAAGCGGTGTTATTAGAGAGTTTTTTCATCATCCCTGACATAAAAGCCACTTCACGGCCACCCACACCAATATCCCCCGCAGGAACATCGGTATCGGGTCCCAGATGGCGGTACAATTCTGTCATTAATGCCTGACAAAAACGCATCACTTCGCCCTGACTTTTTCCTTTGGGATCAAAATCTGAGCCCCCTTTACCACCCCCCATCGGTAAGGTTGTCAGCGCATTTTTCAAGGTCTGTTCAAAGCCAAGGAATTTCAGAATAGAGAGATTCACCGATGGATGAAAACGCATACCACCTTTATACGGACCAATGGCTGAGTTGAACTGCACCCGCCATGCACGGTTTACCTGAACCTTACCTTGATCATCTACCCAGCAAACTCGAAACTGAATAACCCTTTCCGGCTCGACCATACGCTCCAGCAAGCTTTGTTCACGGTATTTCGGGTTTTGTTCAAGGAACGGCCAAAGAGAGGTGAATACTTCCCGGACAGCCTGAAGATATTCTGGTTGATATTCATCCCTGAGTTGAATCGATCCAAGAAATGAAGACAAAGATAGTAAACAGCTCATAGTTATTCCTTATTTCTACTTTGGTTGTAATGTCTCCTCAGCAATTTCCTAATTATTATTTTTGTCGAAAATGTGAGGTAAGTTGCGTTTGCCCTTTGAATATATCACTGTTCTATATTCATCTTTCAAGAAGTTTTTTCGCAGAAAGGTAAAAAAAATTTCTTGATTGCATCGGACATAAACCAAACAACACCTCATTTCATCAAAAAAAACGCCTGCATAAGCAGGCGATTTTATCGAATAAATTTTCAGTTTATGGCTATTCATCGTCACGCAGAGGAACGATCAGCATATCAACATGAACAGTGTTAATCAGCTGACGCGCAGAGGACATCAGTTTGCTCCAAAAATCCTGATGATGACCACAAACAACCAGATCTATGTCATATTTCTTAATCGCATCAACCAATACCTGAGCCAGATCACCGCTACCACTCAAGGTTTCCTGAATGTCATAATCTGTATTTGCAGAGAGCTCTTTCAACGCATTACGAGTCTCGTCAGTAATGCGTTGCTGCATATCACCGAGATTAACATCAATCAAACCGGTATAGAGATCGGAATAGTTAACATCAACATGAATCAAGGAAACATTAGCATTGTACGGCTTTGCCATGGAAATGGCTTTTTGTACCAATACCTGACTTTCCGGGGATAAATCAACCGCAACAAGAATATGTTTATAAGCCATAAGCGAACTCCTTCCATAATGCCGATTAATGAGTTGGCAGGGCAAATTGCCACTATCCTGTGTCTATTACTATAACTACTTATGAATGCCCTTAAAATGCTGTTTCGATCACAGCTCATCGCATTTGGCTATCCAGCAAAGAACATCCACCAAACAACATATACCACAATGGCTATTCCTGCCACTTGATGAATAACAAAATCAAGTTCTGGAGTTATGGCTTTTCTTAAAACCCAATATATTTGCATGAACAACCGACAAGGATTAACCGCCATTCTAAGCTCTGAACAAATTTAAACTATGTAGAAGGGTTTTTTGTACTATCTGACTATCTTTCCTACAATAAATATAAGGCGTCACCGCCTGCAATTTTGATTTTTTTCCTTTTGTGACAGCTTTGGCTAACCATTCTAAGGAGGGGATTATGTTCAGTTCAATTGCACTGTTTTGGGCGCTGTGTCTTGTCTGCATTATGAATATGATGCGCTACTTCTCTTCACTGCGGGCATTGTTGTCTATTCTTCGCCAGTCCGATCCCTTGCTTTATCAATCAGTAGACGGTAACGGTTTTTTTACTGCTCATGGACAGCTCAATAAGCAGATAAGGCTCGTGCACTATATCAATTCGCAACGTTACCTTGCTCATCATGATCCAGAAGTGGTGCTTCGCTGTGAACGGCTGAGAAGGCAATTTATTCTGACGAGCGCGTTGAGTGGATTAGTTGTTGTTTGTCTGATTTCTATGTTGATTTGGTATTAAAACGAAAGGCGGTATAGTTAACCCATACCGCCTTCAAATTATTCGTCAAAACAATTAAATCAGTTTCAAAGCGAACCAGTAGAAAATACCGGATAACCCGATTGAAACTGGTAACGTCAGTATCCAGGCCAACATGATGTTCTTGATTGTTTTACCCTGAACACCACCACCATCAACCAACATCGTCCCCGCTACCGCAGAGGAAAGAACCTGTGTAGTCGAAACCGGCATCCCGGTATAACTCGCCACACCAATTGAAACAGCCGCTGTCATCTGAGCTGAAACACCCTGTGCGTAAGTCATACCTTTCTTACCAATCTTCTCACCGATAGTCACTGCAACACGTTTCCAACCAACCATGGTTCCCAAAGACAGTGCCAGTGCCACGGCTATGATGATCCAGACAGGTGCATACTCAACAGTGTGCAGTAAATCTTTGCGCAGCTTATTCAGGAAACGGGCATCCTCAGCACTGGTTTCCGGCAGTTTAGCCACAGATTCCGCAGTATCAGCAATACACATCAACATGCGACGCATATTGTTACGCTGTTCAGGACTCAATTCGCTGTAGCTCTGAATGCCCTTCAATATGCTTTCTGTCTGATTAAGAACAGCTACAGCGCGAGTGCTGTCACAATGGAATCGCCCTTCCAATTCATCTTCAGCAACAGCGATCAATGGCGTCAGCTCAATGGCATGAGATAACGCCGAACCATGCTGCTGATAATATTGTTGCAGGTGAGTAACAGCATCGTAAGTACGGGCAATGTCATAGCCATTAGCATTCATGTTTACGACAAATCCCGCCGGAGCTACGCCGATCAACACCAGCATAATTAAACCGATGCCTTTCTGACCATCATTTGCCCCATGAGAGAAACTTACTCCTACCGCAGACAAAATCAGCGCAGTACGCGTCCAGAAAGGTGGCTTACGCTTACCATCTTTCTTTTCACGTTCAGCAGGTGTCAGATGAATACGTTTGCGTTTCTTGGTGCTACTCCAGTAACGACGCAGCAGAAACACGATTGCCCCAGCGATGATCAATCCAATTAAAGGAGAGAGGATTAACGACAGGAAAATCTGTATCATCTTCGGCACATTCAGCGCATCAACCACAGAAGAACTGGTCACGATGGCATTGGTCAAGCCAATACCAATAATGGAACCAATCAGGGTATGAGAACTGGATGCAGGTAAGCCGAAAAACCAGGTGCCAAGATTCCAGACAATGGCAGCCAGCAGCATGGAAAACACCATGGCAAGACCATGAGCAGAGCTGACATTGAGCAGAAGATCGGTAGGGAGTAAATGTACAATCGCGTAGGCAACACTTAATCCACCAAGAAGAACACCGAAAAAGTTAAATACCCCAGCCATGACAACTGCGAATTGTGCTCGCATAGCACGGGTATAAATAACTGTTGCTACCGCATTCGCGGTATCATGAAAGCCATTAATAGCTTCATAAAACAGCACAAACAGCAGTGCCAGTACTAACATTAGGCTGGTGTGAAAATCCAGGCCAGTAAAAAGATGTAGCATAAACGTTAAGCCAGTTAGTTGGACATGAACGCGGCGCATTATCAGTGACAAATGCTAGCGGGGAAAGTGAAATATGAACTTTTTTTGATTTCATGACAACCAGATAACAATAAGAAATGGAAATATTCCTTATATATCATAAAATTGCATACCTTTTAAAAAATTGACAATTTTAAGACAAAAAATAAATTTACCTGACAAATTCAGGTCATACAGGGGATTTTTTCCTCAAAATTATCAAAAACGCAACACTTTAAGGGAAGTTCCCGCTAAATTATTCGGTTATAAAGAGAGAAACAGTGGAAAGATTTGATGTAGTTATTGTTGGTGCCGGTGCAGCCGGTCTGTTTTGCGCAGCTCAAGCCGGGCAACACGATTTACGGGTGCTGGTCCTGGACAATGGTAAAAAAGCTGGGCGTAAGATTTTGATGTCCGGCGGTGGGCGTTGTAACTTTACTAATATGTACACAGAGCCATCAACCTATCTTTCCGCTAATCCCCATTTCTGCAAATCTGCCTTGGCCCGTTATACACAGTGGGATTTTATTGAGCTGGTTCAACGTCATGGCATTGCTTATCACGAAAAAACCCTGGGACAGCTTTTTTGCGACGATTCAGCCCAGCAGATAGTTGATATGTTGTTGAAAGAGTGTGAGGCTGGTCAGGTCACTATTCGTCTGCGTAGCGAAGTTAGCCACGTAGAAAAAAAGGAGTTAGGTTTCGTTATCACCGTTAACGGAAAGGAAGTAAGTACACGCTCACTTGTCATCGCTTCCGGTGGGTTATCTATGCCGGGTCTTGGCGCAACCCCTTTTGGTTATCGGATTGCAGAACAGTTCGGTCTAAAAGTCTTGCCAACCCGCGCCACTCTCGTACCTTTTACTCTGCATAAACCACTACTGGAGCAACTTCATGTGCTTTCCGGTGTATCCGTTCCCGCCACTGTCACCGCCGAAAATGGCACGCTGTTCAAAGAAAATATCCTGTTTACCCACAGGGGACTTTCTGGCCCGGCAATCTTACAAATTTCCAGTTATTGGCAGCCGGGAAAGTTTGTGAGTATTAACTTACTTCCAGATATTGATCTGGAAACGTTTCTGGAGAAAGAACAGAGTTCTCACCCGAACCAAAGTGTAAAAAATACTTTGGCAAAATTATTACCGAAGAGGCTGACAGAATGTCTGCAAACACTCGGTCAACTCCCGGATGTTTCTCTTAAGCAGTTGAATTCCGTCCAGCAAAAGCAATTAGCGACAAACCTCCAGTCATGGCAAGTACAACCCAACGGTACTGAAGGATATCGTACTGCTGAGGTTACTATGGGCGGCGTGGATACTCATCAGCTTTCATCCAAAACAATGGAAGCTAATCAGGTAAAAGGACTCTACTTTATCGGTGAAGTAGTAGACGTCACCGGCTGGCTTGGTGGCTACAATTTCCAGTGGGCATGGAGTTCCGCTTGGGCGTGTGCGCAAGCGTTGTGACTTTTGTGAGGAGTTTAGGATTATTCGTTAATAAAGTGTTAGCGGCTAACTGAGAAGAAAATTCTGGGCATGTCAATACATCTTCGCCTCAAAATCGAACTGTACTGAAACTTTCTTACAGTCATATGTAATTGTATACGCAGCTGTCTGGCATCAGATTTCAGTATGTTTTCTATAACAAAAAATGCATTTAAGAATGATTACTACCTCAGTTTAAATTCTCTGTATCTGGGAGCCAGTTTTGTGTCAACCTCAATGTGAGTTTGAGCTGAATTAAGACGCCCTTTAGAAAGGGTGTTTACCTTTCTGTGGAGGAAGGGGTAGTCAGGCCGTCCATTGAAGCAGGAACCCACCGAAAGTGTTCAAGTTAGGTAAACCCACGCAGGCACCAAAGTTGTTTTGCCGACCTAGAGAGGACCAAGCAGACACACCACTAACGTATCAGTCAATGCTGCCTTGAGATGTGGTTCTATGTATCTTGGATATAGTGCATTGTTCTTTATGTACAATGTGAAAAACGCAGCTTAAATCGCTCCATCTATTTGTAGGCTTCTGACGTTCTTACACAACAATCAAAACTTTTTGAGTGTTTATCACCCCTCGTCTGAGCATCAGGCGCAACCTCTGAACAATCAGTATTGAGAAAAGGCACCTAAAGCCAGGGCCGAGTTTGATGGTATAACCTATAATGAAAGAGATCGCATTGTGAACGTCACGGAAGAGCTAATGAAACTTACCCTAAGGACTCACGACAGATCAGACTAACTGGTTAACCTCTACAGTTAACATAAAATGAAATGGCTTATACATACGTATTCCTCTTCTCAGTTAATTTATACTTTTTAAATAAAAAATACAGAAATATCACTGCAAGCAGGATACTTGTTAATTTGAAAATAAATTCGATAGAAATAAGTTTTGCAGTGTACCCCCCAATAATTGGCATCAAAATTGCCATTATATAGATGAAATTTTCTGTATACCTCCTGTAGCTTTCCCTACATGTTCAAAACCAATAATATTTCTTACACCGTATCTGATTGCGAAAAATGTCACACCAGAAGCCGTACCAACCAAGAAAATTAATAAATAGTATGTAGCATAATGATTTGTTTTTGCGTCTAAAAAACCAAATCCCCAAAAGGCCACAAAGTTAACCATAACGGAGAATAACAGGAGATTCTTAGCTGACAACTTTTTCAGTAACAAGCCAGAAATTCGCGTCCCTACTATGCCACCGACGCCGAGAAGTGAAATTATGTAGCCTATGCTACTTTCACTTTGTCCAATCTTCTCGAAGAAGATACCAAGCATATCATTGCTAAGAAAAAAGGCTAAGTTTGACAAAGTATAGGCCGAAACAAGTAAATATAAATCCGGTTTGCTTTTTAATTGCTGTATGAGTGAGAAACGCTCTATGGCAGTAGAATTTATACCCACTTAACTTGAAGATGCAGGATTCAGAACCTGGAAGTTGTCATTAATACGGCACGACAAGTTCCCGGCCAGTTCCGGTAATATTTCCGTAAAAAAGCGATGTATTGCCTGTTTGAACAAG